>CAYZOF010000062.1:0-11101 GCA_964479935.1 uncultured Clostridia bacterium
TAAATATTTTTGTGCGAGAGTTATCCACAACTCTCTTTTTGTGATAAGAAAAATTGAACATAAGCTGCTTGTTTTGTAATCAATTTGATAAAATTTAGAAAAATCATTTCAAAAACAAAAAAAGAAAGGGGCTGTACGCAAATTTTTTGCAATTTGCGACAGCCCCTCCTTGTTCGATTATTCGTTTTTTTGCGTTTCGCGCAAGACGTCGGTTACGCCGACAACAGAATTTGTTTCCGACGTCTTTAAGGAAGCGATGTATTCCGCATATTCCTCTTCCGTAATTTTCGGAACTTTCGTTTTCTTTTTCGCTGCTTTACTCATACAAAAAACCTCCGTCTCGGAATTCATAGTAAGGTGTTGCCTTAAGTATGCCCGAGTTTGCGTCCTTTTATTCGTCAGAAAAGCAGACAGATTACGTTCCCTTTGCCCTCGTTGACGATACGGGTAACGGCGCGGCGCATTTTCCTGCGTAGTTCCACCGGCATGGCGTTGGATTTTCCCGACAATTCATCCCCCACGAGGGAACGTAACGACTTGCCGAAGATGTTGGTTTCCCATACCTTTTCCTCGCCCTCGTCGTAACTTTTCAGCGTTTCGCCGATAAATTCCTCACTCTGTTCTCGCGTGCCGATAATCGGATTTACCGAACCGGATACCTCGACCTTAACGATGTGATAACTGACGGCGTTCGCCTTAAACTGCACGCCGTAGCCCGCGCCGCGTTTCACGAGTTGCGGCTTATCGAGCGTATACTCCGCCGACTGCGGATACACGATGCCGTAACCATTCTTTTCTGCCTCCGCAAACGCGTCTTTCACTTTATCGTAATCGCGTTTGACTGCCGACAATGTACGAACAAACTTCATCAACGCCAATTCCCCGTCGAGCGGTTCGCCGCTCTCGGCGGTGAGCATGCGATAGAATAGGCTCTCCTTCGCGCCGATGCAAATTTCCACCTTACCGCGTCCCAAATCCATTCGGATCTCTTCGGGATTCAAAAAATCGGAATCTTCGTCGAACAGCCGTTCAAACACGAAACAATCGCGCATTTTTTCGACGTTTGCCGTCGCCGTTTTGAACGCCGCGACGAGCGACGCCACCGTTTCGTTTTCTTCGGGAAAGGATTGCAACCAACGGGGGATTTTCACGTCGATCGCCATAACAGGAAATTCGAACAACGCCGCCTGCAAAATTGCCGCGATGTCCGACTCCGTCATCGTTTCCGCATTGACCGCCACGACGGGTGCGCCGTATTTTTCCTCCAACGAATCTTTCAACGACGTTTGCGTTTGCGGTTCTTTGCAATTGAGCAAAATCACAAACGGTTTATCGATCGCTTTCAGCTCCGCGACAGCACGCTCCTCCGCAGAAACGTATTTCGAGCGTTCGATGTCCGTCACGCTTCCGTCCGTCGTCACCAAAATCCCGATTGTGGAATGCTCCCGAATGACCTTTTCCGTGCCCAACGCCGCCGCCTGTTCGAACGGCATGGCGGCTTCGCTCCACGGTGTTTTAACGAGCCGCGGTTCGCCGTCCTCTTCGAAACCATTCGCGCCGTCCACGGCAAACCCCACGCAATCGACCAGTCGCACGGACGCCGTCGCGCCCTTGGAAATGCAGATCTGCGCCGCCTTCGCCGGAACGAACTTCGGCTCCGTCGTCATGACCGTTTTTCCTGCCGCCGATTGCGGCAATTCGTCCACCATCACCGCACGGTCGCTCTCCGCAGCCGAAGGAATCACCATCGTTTCCATAAAACGTTTGATAAAAGTGGATTTCCCCGTACGAACGGGACCTACCACGCCTATGTAAATATCACCGCCCGTGCGGTTTGCTATGTCCTCGTACACACTGTAATTTTCCATCAACGACCTCCCATCGTGATTCTTGCGGATAAAAAATCTCCGCATACGCTTTTATTCTATGCGGAGATTCGTGCGATTATGCTTTTCAGTTTTTGAAATCCTCTTCCGAAGACACGTTTTTCGAAGACGCCGCCTCTACCGCGAGATAATCCTTATCGTCGGAGAAGTCGCGTTCTTCGTCGTATTCGCCGCCCAACGCCTCTATGGCATATTTCAACTCTTGAAATTCCACGAAGCCGATCGTTCGGTCATCGATTTTTCGATACAAATGCGGCAACGCCCGTTCGTCGCCGTACGCGGCAAGATAACTCGCACGCATCGGCGTATCCTCCCCTGTCAGGAACGCGTTCAACAACGCATCGTAGATTCTATCCTCTTTCTCCTGCACGCGAGAAAGGATCTCCAACATATACTCCGTCGCCGTACCGCGCCGCAACGCCTCAAAAGCCTTGTCTTTCACTTCGTCGGCATGCAGACGCAAAATGTCGGCAAGATCGCTGCGCAGATCTTCGTCGAAACGATTTTCGAAAAGCGCGGCAAAATAATCGTCAAAGGCACGCGCGTCATCGCCGAGCAAATTAACGGCATACGCCGCAGACTGCGTATCTTCGCCGTTCAAAAGCGGCAACAGCGTTTCCGCCGCGTCTCGCCGTTCGATCTCGTTACAAAGGAATTCCGGCACCGGAACGTCCTCCCGTAAATGCGCGGAAAGCGTCTCCGCCAATTCCTCGTTCGTCATTTTTGCGTAATATTCCTTGGGCGTGCATTTCACTTTCGCGACGTACGTATCGCCGAATTTTCGATACAGTTTCGGAATAACGTCCTCCCATTGGCTCTCGGTATATTTCTGTGCGTTTTCTTCCATGTAACGGGTCAGTTTTTTATCGAACAACCCGTCAAAATCCATCAACTTCATCCTTAGCCTCCGTCGTTTTACTCTCGCCTGCCTCGTCCGTTTTCGCCTGCAATAAAACGGCAAGCGAGGCAAACACGTTCGTCGTATCCGCGTCAAACAACTTTATAACGTTTAAGAGATCCTCGTCCGTTTGAAAATCTTTCAAATCGGACTCCATGAAAATGGCGCAAGCGCAAGCGTTCGTATCGTCGATCAACTCCATGCCGTCGTACGTCTCGAAGGCATGATACAACATTTCCGCTGCTTTTTTGATCATTTCTCCGTTCTTTTCGCTAAATAGCGAAAACTTCGAGGCAACGTTCGCATACGCCTTGAGAAAACTTTTGCGTTTTTTTCTGCCGATTTGAATAGCCCGTAACGTCACCTTTCTGTAAACATGCCCTAATACGACGCCGAAACATTCTTCCTCGTTTCGTTCGTACAACGCGCGCAACGCTTCCAACTTCATACCGTCAAGTACTTCGATATTGAAAAAAATATCACGCAGGAATTTGCGTTCGTTAAGGTGAACCGCCGCCTGAATCGCGTTCTTCTGCAAGTCGTGATCCGTCCCGTCCATCTCGTCGAAACACCAATACAAACACCGCGTCGTTTCTTCGGCACCGCGATACAGCTCCTTTTCGGCATTCGTACATTTACAGAGCTTCGTCAATTGCTTCAAACGAGCCTCTCGCGCTTCCTGCGGAACACGATAGAAATAACTCAAGTCCGGTTTCTGCCCGACACCGTCCGCATAAGCACGAATGGCATCCAAATAATACCTCGCGACTTCCGCATGCGGATGAACGGTGCAAAGATCGTACAATATACGTTCCGCCGCGTCCGTCTTACCGCTCTTGTAGGCAGATACGGCTTTGAAATACATCATTTTGCATTCGTACGGTACGTAATCTTCCAAAGCGCAAAATTTTTCGTACGCTTCGGCGTGCAACCCATTTTCACAACATACCGTCGCAATCTTGTACAGATCATCGACGTCGTTCGTTTCTGCTTTTGCGAGCGTTTCTGCGATTTCTCGACTCTCTTCCGATTTGCCCTGTTCCAAATACGCTGCGGCAAGCGTCGCCTTCGCGCGTACGTTGTCGGGATAATCCAGTAAAAGTAGTTTGCAAACGCTTTCCGCCCGTTCGGCTTCGCCTTGCAAGAGATGCGCCACCGACACCATTTCCTGCGCTTCCTCGTACTGTTTCGAGCCTTTCGCCACCTTCTTCAATATCGAGATCGCACGTTTGCAATCGCCGTGTTTTAACGCACGAGCCGCCGTCGATATGTGCTCGGAATAATCGGCGAGCTGAGGCGGATGCACGAACTTCAGGGCGTTAGGTCTCTCTTTCTCCAACAATTCCGCAAGTTCCGCAGCCCCGTCCGAATACACCATTTCTTCGTCTTCGGCAAGCATGCATTTATAATAATAAGTCGAAACATCCTCTTCCCCGAGGTCGTAATAGTTGAGCGACAATCCCTCGTAAATTTCAGGCAACATCTCGCCGTCGCACTCCGCCTCCAGCATTCGAAACGACCAATTGATAGCAAGCGCACTCAACCCCATTTTCTCGTATATATCGCTGATCTGACAGCATGACTTAAAACACTCGCCTGAAATTTCGTATTCTTTGAATGCGAAACGAAGCGCGTTGGTGTATTCTGCATTCAAGGCGAAGCGATATGCCAAGTCTCCGCAATGTTTCGCGCTGTAATCTATTTTTTGAATTGTTTCCTTACTCATAATTCACCATTATTCTTCAAAAATCGCGTCGACGTCTTTTTCCGTAAATTCATAATCGGTATTGCAATAGTGACAATGCACTTTCAAGCTCCCGTCTTCGCGAATAATTTGCCTCATTTGTTCTTCACCGAGAGAAACCAAAACCTGCGACAGATATTTTCTCGAACAGTTACATCGATATTCCGCTTCGCGCACGTCCCAAACCGCCTCGTCCGCATCGAAACGCTCCTTTACACTCCTTTCCGCCGACTCCGTTTCCAACGCCGAAAGCAACTCCCCTAAGTCGAGCGTTTCGACCTTTTTCAATGTTTCCGAGTCTGCAAACGGCAACGGTTGCACGCCAACGACGCCTGCGAAATCGCAGCGCCCGTCTTCGGTGAATCGCACCGCCGTTTTAATTCGGGTGGGGAGCTGTTCGCTGAGGCGATAGTATTCCTCAAACGCCTCGTCCGTATTCGCGTCTTTAGGAATCGCGCACGAACCGACGAACGGGCGGTTGTAGCCGTCGTCGCGAATCACGCTGAGCGAGCCGTTTTTACCCAAGCAAGACTTCTCGTCGCCTTGTGCCTGCGTATTACCGATATAACCGCGCATACGCAATTTCCGATTGCCCGATACGGCGATTTCCTCACACGTTCCATCGCTCTTAAGCGAAAGCGAAATCTCGCCTTGCTCCTGTTTCAAGCACGCGCTCATAAACGTCATGGCAGAAATCGCTTTGCCGAACACGAGCGCGGAAGTTTCCGTCAAATCGTGTCGACGTCTTCCCTCTTCTACGATCTGTGTAGTATCTGCCACCGTCAAAGATACTTGTTCTTTAAAAATCAACGTACGCAGTACGTGACTCATTTACTACCTCCCGTTTTGCGAGCCAGAAAACAGAGCCGATCGCTCGTTTCCTTTTCCTCGCCCAGATGTCCTTCTACCTGCAAGAGCTCGAAGCCGTTGCTAAGCAAGGCGTCCGCAAGATCCCGTTCGGTATGAATATACTGTCTATGCGTTTCGTCCAAACGGTCGAACGCGCCGTCGGAGCGCTTCACAAACAGCGTAACGTCCATCGTCACTCCGTCTGTTTCCTGCCGATTAAAAGCGAGATAGGTGACGTCGTCGCGATCATCCGTGCATACAGTATCGGCTATTTTTTGACGAATTTTCCTTTCCGAACTGACGTCAAACAAAAATAAACCGTCTTTTTTTAGCGCGCCCGCTACGTTTTTCACCGCCGCGTTCAGCTTGTTCTTCGGCACGTAATTCAAACAATCGTTGATAGCCATTGCGAAATCGAAGCGTTTGGGAAGCTTGGTCTTGGTGATATCGCCGAGGATATACTCGCTCCGCACGCCCTCTTTCAACGCCGTTTGCTGAGCGAAATCCAACATTTCCGCCGAAACGTCCAAACCTGTCATGCGATAGCCGCGTCTTTGAAAAGCACGCGTAAACCAACCGCCGCCGCAACCTATATCCAATCCCGTCGAAACGGGATAGTTTTTCAATTTCTCCATTAAATACCGTGACCAATTTTCATAGCCGCAGTCATCGTTGAGATATTCGAACCACGCGGCAAGATGTGCATACGCTGCGCTTCTTTCCATGGAAAAACGCTCCTTTCCTTAGTCGTCGAGAATCCTGGGTTTACGACGCTTCTTCTTATTCTTTGCTTCGTCCGCTTCCTGCAACGATTTCTCCAAATTGTCAAACTGCTCGTTATATTCCACGTAACGCAAATCGTTCTTATGTTCCTCGGCGTATTGCGCGGTATCTTCCGCGATGTTGTTTTTACTTTCGCGGAGCTTCTGCAAGTCCTCACGCGTGAAAGCCTGCGGCAATTCGTATACCTGCAAAGAATCGTCGATCGGTTTGATCGGTTGCGCCGCCAACCGAGATCTGCCTTGCGCCACCAACGTACGTCGGTATTCGAGCTCCGCCTCGCTGCTGTCGCCCGTAACCGCGGACGTACCGTCTTTACTGTAAATGCCTCGGTTGGTTTTCGCACCCTCGATTTTCGGGTTAATGTATTTATCGAATACCCATTGCGAGAAATCAATCCACACCAACAACGAGTAGGAAAACCCGAAGAAAATGAGAATCATGATCGCAATCATCAAGAACAATTGTCCGCCGACGGCAAACAACAAATATGGCAACAATGCCAAAAATCCGAAGAAAATCGTCTGCGGAAGGGTGCCGATCGTCATAAGGAAGCTGTTTTTGAAAAGCTGTGTAAAGCTTAACTTATAATTGACGCCCTGCGCCACCATCCAAAACGACATCATCGACGCCAACGTGAGAATCAGATAATTGACGCCGAGAGAAATCTTCAGCCAAATCGTCTGTCCGTTTGTCAAATTGCCTGCCGCGAGCGACAAATGCGCCGTATTTTCCAGCGTCGAACACAAGAAATATACGATCGTGAAAAATAACGTCGTCTGCAATGCGTTTTTATAGTTCAATTTTACGCCGCGCCAAAAGTCGTTCGAAACGAAAATACCTTCCGTCCAGACCATATTACGGATTACGTACATACCGCCGGAAAGTCCGACGGAAGCGATGAACATAGACACGACCAAAAGTAAATTGACGGTGATGTCGTTATAAAACGTCAAGATTTCGGAAAGTCCTTGCAGATCGGGAGCGGCGGGATAGCCGACCCCGAGATTGGAACCGAACGGATAGGTCAATCCCGTACTCTCGTTCATTACGTACCTAAAGAAAAGCACTGCGATCGTCGGGAGGAAAAATAAGAGCATTAATAGATTGATTTTTACCAACTTGCCAAAGTTGCCCTTAAAAATATCGAAGAACAACTGCCAACGGTTGGTCGGCAAGGTACTTCTTGCGTATTCCTCGCTCCTTTCCTTGCCTTCGAGCATACGTGCCACGAATCCTTTCTTTTGCTGTGTTGCCATTTATAAAACTCCATTATACTTACTACAAGCGCAAAAATCGCCTATTTTCATGCTTACCTGTCTATTCTACTACAAATTTGTGATTATTTCAAGGAATTTACGAAAAAATTTGAAAATTCTTAAAATTATTTTTCGGAAGAACGAAAAACGCTATGCTTTTAATTGACAACACGCAAAAGATGTGTTAAAATATTTTTGTTAAATAGAGGAGCGGATGAACAAAAGTATCGGTCGCATAGCTTTCGGCAAACGGCGTCAAAGGCGGCTCGAGAAAGGGTATCTCCGCCGAAGCGCGGGATTCGCCACTCCTACGCTGGGCATACGGGAGAATACCCGTGTGACTGTCACCGTCCGTGAAGCACTATTTACCGTTCCGAGAACGATCAACGGGTATTTCAGCAACGCGCAAGACGGGAAAACGCCCGTCTTTTCTTTTATTACATTTAGGAGATTTATTATGAAACAGTACAACGTAGGCGTCATCGGCGCAACCGGTATGGTCGGTCAAAGATTTATGTTGCTCTTAAATGACCACCCTTGGTTCAACGTCGTCGCTTTAGCGGCATCCTCCCGTTCAGCAGGAAAAACGTATGCGGAAGCGGTCGGCGAAAAATGGGCATTCGATTGTCCTATTCCGGAAAAATATCGTTCGATGATCGTATCGGACGCGGAATCGGATATGGATAAAATTGCCTCCGCCGTAGATCTCGTGTTCTGCGCCGTCAATATGGACAAAGCGAAAATCAAAGCGTTGGAAGAAGCGTACGCGAAAAAAGAAGTTCCCGTCGTTTCCAACAACTCCGCTCACCGTTTTACCCCAGACGTGCCGATGATTATTCCCGAAATCAATGCGGATCATTTGGAAATCATTCACGCGCAGAGAAAACGGTTGGGTACGAAACGCGGTTTCATCGCGGTAAAATCCAACTGCTCGTTACAATCGTACGTGCCGTTGCTCCACCCCTTGAAAAAGTACGGCGTCAAGGAAGCGGCTGTCTGCACTTATCAAGCCATTTCCGGCGCGGGCAAAACGTTTACCACGATGCCGGAGATCCTCGACAACGTTATTCCCTATATCAGCGGCGAAGAAGAAAAGAGCGAAAAAGAACCGCTTAAAATCTGGGGAACGATACAAAACGGAGAAATCGTCAACGCTTCCTCCCCTGCCATTACGGCGCAATGTCTGCGCGTGCCCGTTTCCGACGGGCATACGGCGGCGGTGTTCGTAAAATTCGACAAAAAACCGACGAAAGAGGAAATTCTCGAAGAGTGGGCGAATTTCAAAGGCGAACCGCAGGAGCTTGCGCTCCCCTCCGCGCCGACTCAATTCTTGAAATATTTGGAAGAGAACAACCGACCGCAGGCGAAGCTCGACAGAATGGAAGGCAACGGCATGACCGTCACCGCCGGAAGACTGCGCGAAGACCACGTATACGATTATAAATTCATCGGGCTTTCCCACAATACCCTTCGCGGCGCGGCAGGCGGTGCGGTGCTGTTAGCGGAGCTGTTGGCGGCGAAAGGTTATATGGACTGACAAAAATCAAAAAGGAAGAATATACTGCTATTATGAAAGGATTTTTTAAGGGTAGCGCAACGGCATTGATTACGCCGTTTACCGCAGACAAAGTAAACTACGACGTCCTCGGAAAATTGGTGGAACACCAGATTTCGAACGGCACGGACGCCATTATTTTCCTCGGCACGACGGGCGAACCTTCGACAATGAGCTTCGGGGAAGAACACGAACTGATGCAATACGCCGTCCAAAAAGTAAACGGCAGAGCGAAAGTCATTTTCGGTTGCGGCAGCAACAACACCGCAGACGCCGTAATGACCGCGAAAAAAGCAGAAAGCTACGGCGCGGACGGCTTGCTTGCCGTGACGCCCTACTACAACAAATGCACGCAAAACGGCTTAGTCGCATATTATAAAGCGATTTGCGAAGCGGTTTCCATACCCGTCATCGCCTATAACGTGCCCAGTCGTACCGGCGTGGAAATTCAGCCTGCCACGATGGCGAAGATTGCCGAAATCCCCAACATTGCCGGGATCAAGGACGCAGGCGGCAATATGAGCAAAACGATGGAAACGTTCCGTCTCGTCCGCGAAAAATGCGACGTGTATTCGGGAGAGGACGCGCTCAACTTCCCCATTCTCGCAGTGGGCGGAGCGGGTGTCATTTCCGTGCTCTCCAACATCGTGCCCGACCAAGTGAAAAAACTCTGCACATTAGTGGAAGAAGGCAAGCTTGCCGAGGCGGCGGCTCTGAACGATAAGCTCCTTCCCCTTGCAAACGCTTGTTTCTGCGAAGTCAACCCCATTCCCGTAAAAGAAGCGATGAATTTGCTCGGTTATAACGCAGGCGAGCCTCGTGCCCCCTTGACAAAAATCGAACCTGCCAACCGCGAAAAATTGGCAAATGCCATGCACGACTTCGGTTTGGAGGTTCGTTTATGAGCGTGAGAATTCTTCTCTGCGGCGCGTGCGGTAAAATGGGCGGAAACGTCCTGTCGTTACTGGAAAACGACCCCGAAGCGACCGCCGTTTGCGGCGTGGATCTGTTTCCGAAAGAAATCGGTATCCCCGTTTACACTTCGTTTACAGACGTCAAAGAAGAAGCCGACGTCATCATCGACTTCTCCTCCCCCGTCAATTTGGCGGAACGATTGGAATATGCGAAAACGCATAAACTCGGCATCGTTTTGGCGTCCACCGGCTTCACGGCGGAAGATTTGCAACTCGTGAACGACTACGCGAGCTTCGTTGCGATTTTCAAAACCTCAAACCTGTCCTTGGGCGTAAATTTGATGCAGGAGTTGATCAAAACGGCGGCGGAAGTGCTCGGCGACGCATACGACGTGGAAATTATCGAACGCCACCACAACCTCAAAAAAGACGCACCGAGCGGCACTGCGTTGATGCTTGCCGAGACGGTCAACGAGGCGTTTGACGGCAAAAAACGGTTCGTCAACGGCAGAGAAGGTATCGTCGGCGCGCGCGAAAAGAGCGAGATCGGCATTCACGCCGTCCGCGGCGGCACGATTGTCGGCGAACACGAGGTCATGTTTGCAGGCGAAGACGAGATCATCACCGTTTCGCACAGCGCGAGGAGCAAGCGCGTATTTGCGGTCGGAGCGATCCGCGCGGCGAAGTTTTTACAAAGAAAAGCGGCAGGCATGTACGAGATGAAGCATCTTCTGGCGGAAGAAAACGCATAACGCAAAACCAAAAAACATTAAGTTAGAATATAGCAACCGTCCCGAAAGGCTTTAACCTTTCGGGACGGATTTTTGTTGTTGTGTTTTTCTTAAAATTCAAAATCAAAATGCAACGGAACGTTGCCTTTTTACAATCCTCCCGTCGAGCTTTGCTCACCACCCTCCTTTACAAAAGGAGGGCTTTCTAATACGAGCTGTACCAGTTTTCCCCAGCTTCCCTTGTCAAAGGGGCGAGAAATGTCACGCATTTTCCAAGGCTCCCTTGTGTAAAGGAAACTGTTACGAAGTAACTGAGGGATTGATTGCTACTTTTTTGTAAAAGCTACTTTACCCCCCTCCAGAAAACGCATAAAAAATCCATTGCGATAGCAAGGGGCTGTCGCAAATTGCAAAAAATTTGCGTACAGCTCCTTTCTTTTTTTGTTTTTGAAACGATTTTTCTAAATTTTATCAAATTGATTACA
>CAYZOF010000063.1:0-11094 GCA_964479935.1 uncultured Clostridia bacterium
AAAGAGAAGTGAAATATGTATGATGTGATTGTAATCGGTGCTGGACCAGCCGGAAGCACCGCAGCCAAGACATTAGCCGATAAAGGTTATAAAGTACTTTTGGTTGAAAAATTCAAAATGCCACGCTACAAATCCTGTTCGGGACAGCTTATTAAAAAATCTATTGATTTAGTGAAAAAATATTATGGAGAATCTGTTCCCGATTTTACCATGTGTGAGCCGACGGAAAATCGTGGTATGATTTTTACAGACGATAAATGCAGATCATTCCGCTTTGAACAAGACGGGCTTAACGTATGGCGTAGTTCCTTTGATAAGTGGCTTGCAGATAAGGCGGCTCAATTCGGTGCGGAGGTTAGAGATAATACGGCGGCACTTTCCGTTGTAGAAGAAAACGGAATTGTAACCGTAACGCTGAAAGGCGAACAGACTTATACCGAACAGGCAAAGTATGTAATCGACGCCGAAGGCGTGGTCGGTACATTGAAACGCAAACTGTTAGGCAGCAATTCGCAGTTCATAACGACTTATCAGACTTACAATCAAGGAAGTATTGATTTAGACTATCATTTTTTCCATGCTTATTTACAACCGAAATTATCCGAATATGATGCATGGTTTAATGTAAAAGATAATCAGTTGGTTTTAGGCGTTGCAGTAAAGGACCGCAGTAAGGCAGGATATTATTATAGTCGCTTTATTGCCTACATGAAAGAAAAGCACAATTTGCGGATTGAGAAGCAACTGAAAACGGACAAGTGGCTCATGCCGCATATTCGTCCGAGCTGTTCTATTGATTATGGCATTGGACGAGTTTTGTTTGTCGGTGAAGTCGCAGGTTTCCTTAATCCTATGGGCGAGGGTATTTCCGCAGGAATGGAAAGCGGTTATAATGCAGCAAATGCGATTATACGTCATTTCGATGATTTGGATGCTGTGTATGTTGATTATAAAGAAAGTACAATCGATCTACATGATTATATGAAACGTCAATGGCATTTTGTTGCGAGTATGTCAGATGCTTTTAGAGATATGATATTGTAAAACAGTGAGGTATGCACAGGTTAGGTACAACAAAGGTCTTTTCTAAAAGTTATATCTTATAAGTTATAAAACTATTGTTCTTCTTTGACGGAAATTATCTTTACTTCGCCGATTACGGAAGTTGCAAAGGATACTTTCTATGACGCAAATGCGAATGTTCCTACATATAATCTTGCTACGGAAAACGTTACGTTGTACTTTGTATACGGGCAAAAAACGCTTGAGTTTAACGCCGAAACAAATATTTATCAGGCGACGGAAGAAAATCTTAAGAACGGAACGGATTTTTGTGAAACAACATTTAAGGCTGTTTGCATGAAGAAGTAAAAAACGAATACGATAAATTGAGTAAAGAAAAAGCCTACAAGACTGGCAAAGCAACAAAAATGCGGGCGTATCTTGAGGCTATGAAACAAGCGGATACTTATTTGAATGAATGGTCGAATGAAATGTGGATTCTAATGGTTGATAAAGCAATTGTAAATAGGGACGGGAGTATTCTATTCAAATTTGTAAACGGACAAGAAGTTAAAGTTTAAAAACATATTAAAAGCAGAAGTCGTAGCCACCTGAAATATGGTGGTTTTCTTTTTCTAAAATCTTCTGACATAGATAGCGAATATATTGAAAAATGCGAGATTTTTGTGGTATAATAAGAACAAGAATAAGAGAATATGAGGAGAATTAGATAAATTGGATTTAGCATTAGTGAAATTAGAATCAGATAATGTGGATAGAAAATATTTTGAACAGATAAATGAAGAAGCATTCCCGCTTTCAGAACGAATGAGTTTTGATGAAATATTTGATTTTGCATCAAACACAAATACCGATGTGCTTGGAATATATGACGAAAAAATTCCTGTCGGATTTGCTGTTCTTCTAAAAAATGCAGAGTGTGGATATGTTTATTTCATAGCGATTGACCATCGTATGCGTTCCAATGGCTACGGTAGTTCTGCAATGCAAAAGATGATGGAAGTATATCCGGAATTGCAACTCGTGTTGGATTTTGAAGTAATTGATGAAAATGCTGAAAACAATGAGCAAAGATTGCGTAGAAAAAATTTTTATCTGCGGAATGGTTTTCACGAAACAGGGAATTATACAATGCTTCAAGATGAACAATTTGAGGTAGTATGTAGCGGTGGAGAACTTAATAAAACAGCATTAAAAGATTTGCTTTTCATTCTCCATAAACATCGCCCGAAATTTCCGGACGTTTTGATATAAGTTTAATGTGAAATAATTTGAATTAAAATGGTAAATAAGAATTTGACGGAGGCGTCGTGTGTTGAATAAATTATAATATTCATCATAATATCACAAACAAAACAATCCGATAAATAATCATCAAATTCCAATTTATCAATGAAATTACAATTGAAAAAGAACAGCGGCAAGGACATAAAAAATCTTTGCCGATTTTTTTGAAATTTTAGTGTTTCCGATTGACAAATAGGAAAGATAGTAGTATAATATTTTAGTCCCAAATAGGACTTGAGAGGAGATTCTTTATGAACTGTGAGTCTTGCGATAAAATGGTGCTTGCGATCCTGCAAGGGGATGATTATCCCGATACCGTCAGCGACCTTGAGTAGCACGGCATATACTGTACCTTACTCAATTCAAGCGGCGGCTTTTTGAAAAAGAAAAGCGTGACCGTTATGATAGGAGCCGGTCACGAAAAACTTGATACTGTGTTGGAAATATTAAAAAAGCACGCACGAATCAGAATGGAAACCGAGTTCGTTTCTGGAAGCGTGGGCCTTGCCATTCCTACGCAAAAGCCAAAGGGCGGCGCCGTCGTTTTCGTTATGAACGTGGAAAACTTTGTAAAGTATTGAGAGATAACATATGAACAGTCAAACGTTAAAATTATTACAGGACGTAAACCGCGCGATCATAAAATTTCGCGGCGTATATTCCGCTTGGTCAAAAAAGCACGGAATCAGCTATAACGAAATGCTTGTGCTTTATACCATTCGTGATATCCGTTGTTTTTCTCTTGTTTCTTATTATCCACTTTCTCATATACGAAACTCTTTTATTACAAACTCTCCTTAAAAATCTCTATAACTTCCTCGCGCGTTAGTTGTTTATATCCGCCCGGAAGATGAATGGTTAAGTCAGCAAGTGTTTCAAGCATTTCTTCGGTTGCTCCAAGTTCGGAAATATTCATGATCACCCCGATTTCTCTCATCCACCCTTCAAGTGCGACGAGTCCTTCTGCGGCAATCTGTTCATCGGATTTCCCTTCCGCACTGATATTCCAGACATTGATCGCAAACCGCTTAAATTTAGCAAGACCATACGGCAGAATATGACGGTAATACGCGAGCGAAACCGCAGAAAGCGTCATGCCGTGCGTGGCATTGGTAAGTCCGCCGACTGCCTGACCGAGCATATGCACCATCCAATCGGTCGATTTGCCACAGGCAATCAGGGTATTCAATGCCCAAGTTGCCGTCCACATAATATTGCTTCTCGCCTCATAGTCTGTCGGGTTCTGAACGGCAATACGGCTTGAATGAATGACGGAACGCATTAACCCTTCCGCAATGTAGTCGCTCGTACTATCGTCCGAGTCGGAAAAATACTGTTCGCAGATATGATTGAAAATATCGTAAATGCCCGCCACCATCTGATAATGCGGCAAGGTCAAAGTGTATCTCGGGTTCAGAACCGAGAACTTCGGCATAACTTCTTCGCTTGCAAACACATGACCGATTTTCTGTTTTGTGTCCTGATTGGTAATCACCGCGCCCGCGTTCATTTCCGAACCCGTTCCGACCATCGTCAACACACAACCGACAGGAACGATTTTGCAAGTCGGCTCTTCAAAACGAAGATAGTACTTCTCCCACGGATCTTCTTTGCAATGAACAGATACGGAAACTGCCTTTGCATAATCGCAGACCGAACCTCCGCCGACTGCCAGAATCAGATCGGCATGGTGCTTACGGGCAATATCTACTCCCTCATATAATTTAGCAAGAGTGGGATTGGGCATAACGCCTGCGATTTCGGCAATCTCTTTCCCGTTGTTTTTCAAAATCGCAAGAACTTCATCATAAATTCCGTTCTTTTTAATCGAACCACCGCCGTAAACGAGTACGACATTCTTGCTGTATTTCGGCAGTTCCTCATTCAGATACTTCAAGGAATCGTCCCCGAAATATAATTTGGTCGGATTGCAATAAGTAAAATTACCTAACATTTTATGTTCCTCCTGTTTTTTATTTAATGGTCTATTTCAAATTTTTGCCGAGTTCATAGGCTTTTTCGGGGAAAGGAGTATTGTTTATCGTCCCTTTTTCGGTTGCGCCCACGCCGCGTATAACGCCCTTCAATTTTACGCCGTCAAAGCAGTCTATCCAACCCTGTATGTCTTTAACCGCACCATCCATTGCGGATTCTTCGTCTTCCGCCGCAGTGGCGAGAAGATATACGTCCTTAAACTTGTTTTCACGCACGTAAAGCGGATTCAATCTGTCAAGCAGAGTTTTTAATTGCCCGCATACGGCATAGTAGTAAACGGGCGTTGCGAACACGAGAACGTCGGCGTTTTGAAAATATTCGTACAGCCCGTTCATACCGTCATCAAGAATGCATTTGTCGTGCGAGTTGCAATAAAGACAGCCCGTACAAAACTTCAAACCAATATCGCGTACGACGATAAATTTAACTTCGTTACCTGCAGCTATCGCACCGTCGGCAAATTTGCGTGCCAAAACTTCCGAATTTCCGCCCTTTCGCGGCGAACTTGTTACAACGACTATCTTTTTCATTATTTGTGCTCCTTATCGAATGCTTTATTTATAAAATCGGTTATTTTATCAAACGGAATAATATCTAACCTATCATACAAATCGGTATGAACGGCGTCAGGAATAATGAACAGCTCTTTATTATCGCCGTTTAATTTTTTGTAAGCGTCTTTACTGAAATAGCAGGAGTGCGCCTTTTCGCCGTGAATTAACAGTACCGCGCTTCGTATTTCGTTACTGTAAGCGAGTATGGGCATATTGATAAAGGAAAGCGCGGACGTTTTGTTCCAACCGCCGTTGGAATTAAGCGAGCGTTTATGATAGCCGCGCTTCGTCTTATAATAATCGTAATAATCCTTTACGAAGAACGGCGCGTCGTCAGGCAACGGATCGACTACGCCGCCGCCTAATTCGTAACTGCCGTTTTTGTAGTCGGTAATGCGTTGCGCGTTCAATACCGTTTTCATTTCGTATCTTGCTTGTTCGCTGTCCGCTTCGTCGAAATAGCCTTTGGCATTTACTCTCGTCATATCGTACATAGTCGAAGCAACGGTCGCTTTAATTCTCGTATCGATAGCCGCCGCATTGATTGCCATACCGCCCCAACCGCAAATACCGATAATACCTATTTTATCGGCGTCCACGTCGTCGCGGCAGGAAAGATAATCTACCGCCGCGCAAAAATCTTCGGTGTTTATATCGGGCGACGCAACATATCTCGGCTGTCCGCCGCTCTCGCCCGTAAAAGACGGATCGAAGGCAATCGTCAGAAATCCGCGTTCAGCCATTTCTTGTGCGTAAAGCCCCGACGACTGTTCCTTTACCGCTCCAAACGGACCGCATACCGCAATGGCGGGAAGTTTACCTTGTGCATTTTTCGGCACGTATAAATCTGCCGCGAGCGTTATTCCGTAACGGTTGTGAAAGATAACTTTTTCGTGATTAACCTTGTCGCTTTTCGGGAAAACTTTATCCCATTCGTTTGTAAAATTCAATGTTTCCATAGCACACTCCTAAATATTTATTTCAAACTGATTCTTACTTGCACGCTGCCGCTGCCCGCACCTAAAAGAGTGCGAAGTTCGGCAATCGAATAACCGTTTATTCTGCCTAATCGGGTATAAGACCATGAATTGCTACCGTAAAACAGTACAATCTGATTTCCCGAATAAAGTATAACGTCGCCCGCTTGCGTAGTAATCTGTGAGTTTTCGGTGGGTAAGGAATGACCTAAACTGCCAACTTTCTCAAAACCACCGTAATCGTCAGCCGTGTAAGTAATATCGCTTTGTTTGAGAATCTCCACAAGAGCCGTAACCGCTCTGTTTTCGGCAAGCGTAACTTCGAGTTTGTTTTCGTTTATGTAGAGATACATAACCGTTATTTCCTCGTTATCGGATGTTTCAGACAATATACTATTTACCCAAGTAGTTACTGTTTGGCTTGAAGTAGAGCCCGAAAATCTTTGACCGTCAAGCCAATTAGCATTCGGCGCCAAGTTATGCAAATTTGTTGCGCTCGAACCTATCGGGCTACTGCCCGACGTACAAAACGGTATTATCGTAACGCCGCTAAAATCGTAATCGTAGCTTTCAAAGAACGTATAAATTATTTTCGGCGCTTGTCCCCACCAAATTGGATAACCGATAAAAATGACATCGTATTGCTCGATATTTTTCGCGCTGCCGTTGATTTCGGGACGAGCCGTAGGATCTGCTCTCTATTTGCACGACAATCACTGTTATAATTCAAATCCGCAGTCGTATAAGGAACGGCGGCAAGAATTTCGTATATATCGGCATTGAGATAGCTTTGAATATAGTTTGCTATCGTTTCGGTATTATTTGTTGCGGAAAAGTAAGCGACGAGAATTTTTTGCTCGCCGTCGGTATTTGCATTGTTACCGCCGTTATCATTATCGTCGATGCCGTCATTATTACTCATGCCGCTATTGTTATCGATGTTTCCGCCGTTATTGTCCGTGCCGCTGTTGCAACCGGCAATCGCATACAGACAGCAAATTATCATAGCGATAAAAACGAAAATAAAACGTAGTTTTTTCATCGTTACACCTTCTCAATTTGCGTTTCCCAAAAGATTTTTCACGCAGGAATAAGTGATTTCATAAAGCGACATAAAGACGTAATTTGCTTTTGCCGTTTCCATAGCCTTGCGCTGTTTATCCGTAACGAACGTATAGGGGTAAATACCAAACATAAACGGAAAGAAAACGTATAGAAACCCTTGTACATCGTTTACGCTCATAGCAGGGAAAAACTTTTCCAGGCATAAGCCGACGAGCCTTAATGAATTACCGTATGCGACTTTGAATTCTGCAAGATTTTCCATACGGCTGTTTTCTTCCATATCGTAGTGGTTCATAGACATAATTTTAAGAAGCACGCTGCGCTTTTCAAGCGAATGAGCGAGCTTTTCCGCAAATTCTTCTACGGACAATTTTTCGTTTCCGTCTAAAATTGCCGTTAAATCTTCGTTCCATAAGTCATACTCCCGTTCGATAAGAGCAAGAAAAATTTCTTCTTTGGTCTGAAAATAGTTGTAAATGGAAGTTCGGGTAAAAGAAGTTACATTTCCTATGTCTTTAATGGTTAAATCCTTAAAGCTCGTAGTTTCGTAAAGTTTGGCGCAAGCGTTGATAATTTCGTCGCGCCTTGCATTAGATTGTTCTGCGGTTATTTTCGGCATAATGTGTTCCTCTCTTTATATTGATTTTGCCCATTTTGCAGCAGTGCCCGACGAAAGTAATTTGCCGTCTTGCCAATTTGCCGCAGGACAAATAGTTTTTAATCTTTTAACGGCTCTTTCTATGCCGCTTCCGCCCGAAGTTGCAAAAGGGACAACCGTTTTGCCCGTAAATGACTGACTTTCAAGAAAAGTATCTACAACTCTCGGCTCGACGTACCACCAAATAGGAAAAACCTACTAAAACGTTGTCGTAGCCCGAAACATCTATGCTTTCCGCCATTTCGGGACGGCAGGCGTCGTTACCCATTTCCACCGAACTACGGCTGTTCTTATTCATCCAATTCAGATCGGCTGCCGTGTAGGGAGCAACAGGCTTAATTTCTCGTAAGTCGGCGCATAGTTCTTTTGCAAGAATTTTAGCGACGGCTTTAGTTGTTCCTTCTGCGGAAAAATACGTTACAAGTGTTTTGCCTTTCATTTTTATTCTCCTTTCTTTTAGTCCATAGGGTGTTCCCAAGAACCGCGCGTATCTACATCCAATGCGTTTGCAATGTTTTCGATCCTTTGCATTTCCTTTTCTGTGAGCACAATAGAAGCCGTTTTTGCCGCATCTTCGACCTGTTCGGGTTTTGTTACTCCGATGATAGGCAGAGTACCTTTTGCTATCGCCCAAGCTATGGCAATCTGTGCCGCACTCGCGTTGTGCTTCGCTCCTATCTCTTTCAAGACGCTTGTAAGTTTTTCAATTTCGGGCATTATGGGGTTATAGGTCATTCCGCGCGAACTGTTTGCAGGGAGCAGGTGTTTGGTATCGTATTTCCCCGAAAGTGCGCCCTGTTCGAGTACCATATAAGCGAAGAACGTAATACCGTGAGTCTTGCAATAGTCTAAAATTCCGCCTTTTTCGGACGAACGGTATAAAAGACTGTAATGGTTTTGCACCGCCGAGATATGCACGCCTTCTGCGGAAAGAATTTCTTCCGCGCGTTTAAGTTCTGCAAGATTGTGGTTGGAAACGCCTACACGCTTTATTTTGCCGCTCTTTACAAGGGGAATAAGATAGGGCGTAAAGCGTTCTACGTCGTAAGGGTTGTGTATCCAATAAATGTCGATATAGTCCGTATCAAATCTTTCAAGACTTGCGTTCAACATATCTTCGACGGGATTTTCGCCGTTACCTGCAATTTGCGGCGTGAATTTCGTAGATATAATTACGTTTTCGCGCGGATATTCTTTTGTAAATGCGCCGAGTACGTTTTCGGAATCGCCCATACCGTAAACGGTTGCGCTGTCCCACAAATTAAAGCCGTGTGCCATTGCTACGTCAAATACGGGGCGAAGTTCTTTCACGCCCAAGTGATTTCCGAAAATTTCGTCGCCGCCGGCGCTGCCAACGCCCCACGACCAAGTTCCAAATGCGATTTTAGGGTATTGCTTTTCCATAATAATGTTCTCCTAATGATAATTTATTTTAGATTTTTCCCAAGCTCGTAGGCTTGCTTGATATACATTGAGTTTTTTGTCATTGACGGCGTTCCGCAACCGCCGCCCAAAACCGAGCCGCAATCTTGCAAATCAAGATAACGGACAAGCGTTTTATAATGGGCTTGCAGAGCTTCAAACGTCCAACCGTCGCTGTTCCAAGCAACCGCAAGCAGAGCGGATTTCATATGCTTTCTCGTAAGACTTGAATTGAAAGCACAGAAACGGTCTATTAGTATTTTGAGTTGCGCGCTCATTCCGTAATAATATAGCGGCGTTGCAAATACAACCATATCTGCGATCAATAACTTTTGACGGATAACGGAAACATCGTCCTTTTGAACGCAAGGTCCTTCGTAACCACAATGCACGCAACCGATACAGGGATGAATATTTGCGTGTGCAATGTCAATTATTTCAACCGAATGTCCTGCGCTTTCTGCGCCCTGTCTGAAACTGTCCACAAGTAAATGCGTAGAACCGTTTTTATTCGGGCTTCCCTGCAAAACGATAATTTTCATTGCTGTAATTCCTTTTAATTGCCCTTTTTGAAAGACAGGCACTTGCCGAGCATATCGCCCGTTTTAAGATATGAATAGGTCGGAAACTCAAACAGCACGGGTTTAAGCGTGTTATAGTCCACTTTACCTTGCTCGTTTAAGTGCTTTTCTTCAACGTAAGTTGCGTCTATTGTGCAGATAAAACTTTCAAAACCTTTCGTGTTGTAAACGTCGGCTACCGTACATTCAACCGTGAGCGGTGCTTTCTCGATAATGGGCGTTCCGTGTTCACCCTTTTCCCAAGCAAACAATCTTGACTTATCTGCTTTATTGCCACTTACAAAACCGGTTTGGTCGGCTTCGGGCAACATTGCTTCGTCCACAAGATTTATGGAAAGTTTGCCTTCCTTTTTGATGCAGCCGTTAATGAAGTGGGGTGCTGCAAGACTCACAAGCAACCTATCGTGTCCGATAATGCCCATGTGCGCCACAAGCGTCCAAGTGGGTTTTTCGCCGTTCATTTCCCCGATAACCGCAACGGGCATAGGATACAGCGCAAGCAAAGATCCAACGTTCTTTTTCATAATAATTACTCCTTGTTATTTGTTAATCTGACATCAATAAGTATTGCTTAAACAATACTGACGCCGTGTCAGTAATTGTAGTATATACTAAAACTGACATTGTGTCAAGTATTTTTGCGAATTTTTTTAGAAATTTTTTGAAGTTACCAAAAAATAGATTTAGCAATATTTAAAGCCTATTTTTTAGCATAATTATAGTCCAAATCAAATATTCAATGTAATTAAAACAAAAAAAATCGGAACCCAATTGCTGAAATTCCGATTCTAAACTATCATTTGAAGGCTTTTCTTTATATTTTCTTTGTTTTTTAGCAAATCCCTTTCCCTATAAATTACAGAATCACCGATACTCGTCACGCTGTCGCCTATGGTTACGCTCGTCAAACTGCTACAATATTCGAACGCCCTAACACCGATACTCGTCACGCTGTCGCCTATGGTTACGCTTGTCAAATTGCTATAATTCAAGAACGCACAATCGGAAATTTTTGTTGCCGTCGTTATATTCGCTTCCGTGACCAATTCGTCATTGATATATAATTTCTCTGCATAATATAACGGATTGGCATAATAACTACCAAACGAAATTTGTACCCAGTCATCTATCGTTCCGTTGTAATCTACCCTCGTCAAACTGCTACAATCTTCGAACGCATAAGCACCGATACTCGTCACGCTGTCGGGAATTTTTACGCTCGTCAAACTGCTACAATAAGCGAACTCATCATTACCGATACTCGTCACGCTGTTGCCTATGGTTACGCTCGTCAAACTGCTACAATACTGGAACGCATAATTACAAATAATTTTCGTATCATTATGTATATCGCAGGAAGTGATATCCTTAGACGCTGCTACCGCCAATACCATGTAAGGATTGTTTTCATTTCCTAAATACTTTGCGTTGTCATATTCGTTAAATTTCAAACTGCTACAATAAGTGAACGCAGAATCCGCAATTTTTTCCGTACCGTCGGCAATTTGACCGTTAAAGCAGAACGCCAACGT
>CAYZOF010000064.1:0-9559 GCA_964479935.1 uncultured Clostridia bacterium
TTGCGGTTCATTCGGATATGCTGTTTTGGTCGCCGAAAGAAGAAAACGCAAACGTTGCAAGACAGTTGTTGAATATTTTGTTTTCTGTTCCGCAGATTTCGATTTTATTGCAGGAATATCCGCAAGAGCATTTCGATATCGTTAAAAATTTCGTAGCTTATTACGAAGCGAATAAAGCGATTTTACATAGCGGAGAGTTGTTCGTTTCGGGCGCGGATCAAACGTATTCGGCGGTTGAAAAACGTTCCGAAGAAAAAGCGATAGCCGTATTATATTCGACGTCCGTTTATCGTTGCAACGGCGCGACGGATTTGTTCAATGCGACGAACGACGAAGAAATTGTCGTTATAAACGAAACGGGCGGCAAGTTAAAGGCGCAACACAAGAATTGTTTCGGCGAGGTGGTCGAAACGCTCGAATTGGCAAGCGGAGCAAACGTCGCTCGCGTTTCTGTCGGCGGAATGCTCGAAATACAAAAATAAACATAGGACAGGAGAAATGAAATGAACGAATTGCGATTCGGCGTAAATTACGTGCCGTCAAAGGACTGGTTTTATTCGTGGCAAAATTTGGATATGGGAAACGTAGAGGCGGATATTGCGGCTATTGCGTCGCTCGGTGTAGACCATATAAGAATGCATTTGCGTTGGGATTTGTTTCAACCGAACGATACGTTTGTATCCGACGAAATGATCGGAAAATTGAAAGACGTTTTAGATATCGTTTGGAAATATGCCTTAAAGGCGGAAGTAACGGTTTTTAACGGTTGGATGAGCGGATTTTGGTTTTTGCCGTCGCATGTTTGGAACGAAAACGTTATTACGAGTGAAAAGCAATTCCGAAATCAAGTGCGGTTGTTAGAAGCTCTTTCCGCGGCAATAGCAAATCATCCTGCGTTGATGGGAATCGATATAGGCAACGAATTTAATGTTTACGGAATGATGATTAAGCCGTTTTCGGTGCAAGAGGGCGATTCTTGGTTGAAAAGAATTTTACAAAAAACAGATGAGTTGTTTCCTAATAAAATCAACGTTTTGGGCGTAGATCATCAACCGTGGTATACGGACGCGTATATGTCCAGAAAGACTTTGGCAAATACGGGAACGCTGACGTCCGTGCATTCGTGGGCAAAATTCACGGGCGCGATCGATAGCGGCGTGTTCAGCGAAGAATGCCTTACGTTGCAAGAATACAACGTGGAAATGGCAAACGCGTATGCGGATAATATTCGCCGCGGCGTATGGGTGCAAGAATTCGGAATTTCATCGTATTGGACGGAAGAAAAGAATTTTGAAAAATTCGTCGAATCTACTATGCTGAACGCTATGCGCAGCGAAAATCTTTTCGGTTTTACCTTTTGGTGTTCGCATAACGTCGACGAAAGATTTACCTTCCCCGAAATCGAATACGATTTGGGATTATTCGATATAAACAACAACTTGAAACCTTTGGGGCAAATTTATAAAAATACGATTGCGAAAATAAAATCCGGAGCGCAACCATTAAAGCTGGAAACGGGATACGGCTACGTTATAGACGAAAACGCTAAATTCGACGGTTGGAAATACGCAAAAGTTTTTGCCGAACATGCGAGAGAGGGTAGACATATTCAATTCGTTTTGGGTTCTAAAAAAGACGACGAAGCGTATTTGCAAAGCAGAAATATAAACAAATTGATTGTCGAATAAAATTTGCGTGAAAGGACGAATTATGATTTTTTCCGAGAAAGTAAAAACCCTATTGTGCGCCGAAAAATTTTCGGCTCCCTGCGTTTATAAAAAATTTAATGCAAAGCAAGGCGAAAAAGCCGTTATACAGATAGTCGGATTGGGCTTTTTTGAACTGTTTGTAAACGGAAAACGCGTAGGAGAAGATTATTTTAAGCCGCTCGTTACCGATTATTCCGAGAGGGATTTCGGTAAATACGCGTATCCGTTAAACGATAAAACCTCGCATTCCGTCGCATATTGCGAGTATGAGATAACCGATTACGTAAAAGACGGCGACAATTTGTTAACCGTTTTGTTGGGTAACGGATATTATAGGCAAAAAATGCGTTTAGCCGAAGGCGATACCTCTTTCGGAAACGCTTTGTCTTGCGCTTTTGCGATTGCCGTCGGGGATAAAGTTTATTATTCTTGCGGAGACGAGTTGTGCGCCGAAAGCTTTATACGTTCGAACAACTTGTTTTACGGCGAGCTGCACGATTATAAGCACTGCGATTTGACGGAGTTCATCGGGAAAATTCCGAAAACGGCGGAAGCGGTAAAAATCGGCGAACCGTATTCGAATTTGTTTCGCTCCGAGTGCCCTTGCGATAGGATTATAAGATATATCGAGCCTACTCTTGTTAGTGAAAAAGACGGAAAAAAGATATTCGATATCGGCGAAAATACGAGCGGTTTCGTGGTTTTACACCCCGTGAGCGAAAAAGTCAGCCTTCGATATGCCGAAAGGCTTGTAAACGGCGAGCTTGATTTTTCCACGGCGGGCGGAGATAATCAGATTTACGAGAATACCTTTTTGAACGCCGAAAAAATCGCCGAGGCGCACGCTTGGTTTTCATGGGGGTGCTTTCGTTATTTCGAGTTGGAAGGAGGGGCAGACGGCGTGAAAGTTGCCGTCGTGCATTCCGATGTGAAACAAAGATTCTATTTCGAATCGGATAACTCTACGCTGAATTGGCTTTTCGATGCGTATATCCGCACGCAAAGCGCGAATATGCACTGCGGCGTACCGATGGATTGCTCGCATAGAGAGCGGTTAGGATATACGGGAGACGGGCAGCTTACAGCCGAAACGGCAATGCTTTGTTTCGATGCGCAGACTTTTTACGAAAAGTGGATAAAAGATATTGCCGAGTGTCAAGACGTAAATAGCGGTCATATTCAGCATACCGCTCCGTTTTTCGGCGGAGGAGGCGGTCCGGGCGGTTGGGGCTGCGCTATCGTGAACGTTCCGTATGCGTATTACAAGGTGTGCGGCGATGATTTCGTTTTGAAAAAATACTTTACGAATATGACAAAATATTTAGACTGTATGGACGGTTTTTCGGAAAACGGCTTAATCGTAAAAGAGCGCGACGGAGGTTGGTGCTTGGGCGATTGGTGCGCGCCTTCGGATATCGAAATTTCCGAAGCGTTTGTAAATACTTATTTTTACGTTAAAAGCATGCGCCAAGTAGAAGAAATCGCGCAGATTATAGGCGAAAAAGTTAATTACGGCGAGCGAATAACGCAAAGCGAAAACGCGTTGATTAAAAAGTATTTTAACGAAAATACGGGCGATTTTTGCGATAACGCGCAAGGCGCGAACGCTTTTGCACTTTTGCTCGGTCTCGGAAACGAAAGGACGAAACGGAATTTCATCGAACGTTACGAACGTAGCAAGCATTTCGATACGGGAATATTCGGAACGGACGTTGTAAGCGAATGCTTGGTGAAGCTCGAACGCGTCGATCTTTTAATCGAAATATTGTCTCAAAACGATTTTCCGTCTTTCGGATACATGAAAGCCTGCGGCTCTACGACGATATGGGAATGGTGGAAAGATTTTGCGTCGCTCGCTCATCCGATGAAAGGCGCTTGCGTAAAACAGCTTTTATACGGAATCCTCGGCGTAAGTATGGAGGCAGGCGAGTATAAAATATCGAAAAAACTGCCGTTTATCGAAAATTTGCGTTACGTAAAGGCAAAATGGATTACGCCGACGGGGCAGGTTTTATTCGATTATCGCTACAAGGACGGACAAGTCATACCGCAGGTAACTTTTTCAGTCAGTGAATAAAAAAGGATAAAGAAATGAGTAAAAAGATTTATATAGTAGGCAGTTTGAATATGGATTTGTCTATCAAAAGTCCGTATATGCCTCAGGCGGGAGAAACGATAATCGGCGGCGATTTTATGACGAATTGCGGCGGGAAAGGCGCGAATCAAGCTTTTGCGGCAGGTAAGCTCGGCGGAGAGGTTGCAATGTGCGGTTGCGTCGGCGCGGACGTGTTCGGGAAAGAGCTTTTAAGCAATTTACAATCGGTCGGCGTAAACACCGATTTCATAAAAATATCGGAGGGCGTTTCGACGGGAATCGCCGTTATCGTCGTTGCCGAAAAGGATAATCGAATTATCTTGGATAAGGGCGCAAACGCGACGTTGACAAAGTCGCAAATAGATGCGTTTTTAAGTCGGGCGGAAGAAGGCGACGTATATCTCACTCAACTTGAAAATCCTATAGACGTCATCGGGTACGGTTTGCGTAAGGCGAAAGAAAAGGGTATGTATACGATATTGAATCCTGCGCCTGCAAACACGGAAATCGGTAGATATTTAGCGTATGCGGATTTGATCACGCCGAACGAAACCGAACTTGAAATTTTAGGCGGAAAAGAAAGACTGTTTGCCGACGGAATAAATACGATCGTTACTACGCTTGGCTCTCGCGGATATGAAATCGCCACTCCAAACGGAGAAAAGCAATATCCTTGTATTCACGTGGATGCGGTCGATACGACGGCTGCAGGGGACACTTTGTGCGGAGGACTTGCCGTCGGTTTGGCTCAGGGCTTGTCGTTAGAATCGGCGGCGTCATTCGGAAGTGCGGCTGCATCTCTTGCTTGCACTCGAAGAGGCGCGGCTAAGTCCGTGCCGTCGGTAGACGAAGTATTGAAATATATAGAATAGGAGAAAGTTTTATGTTATTAAAGCAGAATGTCGTGATTGATATAGAAGTTGGAGAAAATGTATCTTATGCTGTGGTAAATACGGATAAAATCTCTTTTCGAGCTGTTACGTTTATTGTCGAAGATGCGGAGGCTACATACGAACGACACGGGTATGAACGTATTAAATCTATCGGCCGACAAAAACGAGTAATACGTTTTTGCCCGGAACAAGTCGGGGAATATTGTATAGAATTTTTCGACGAAAAAGATAACCTTCTCGAAAATAAAAATTATGAATGCGTAGCGTCGAGCAATCAAGCGAAATTGATTGTAAAAAACGGCGAAATATACGATCAAAGCGAAAAAAGCTTTGTTCCGATAGGAATTAATTTGGCTTTTCCCGAAGCGTATTTGGACAGTAACGGCATGCAAGTCGGTAACGAGCGTTATTCGTTTTTAGGGCTTAGACAGTATCGCGAATGGATAAAGAACTGCGCGATAAACGGCGTGAATATGATTAGAGTTTGGTGCGAATCTACATATTTCAGTCCCGAAACGGATGAATGCGGCAAATTAGACGTTTTGCAATTTTTTAAATTAGATAAAGTGTTCGAAATGGCAAACGAATACGGAATACGTATTAAACTAACGTTTGAAAGGTTTCGTGATTTTGTTGACGATAAACGAGACTATCGTGGCATCGAAGGGCGTGGTTTGCCCTTTGATAAATATAGCAAAGACGGCGATAAAAAATTGCAAGATACGGAAGAATGGCTTAGAGAAGAAAAGTATAGAAAGTTATGGCTGAAAAAAATACGCGAATATTCTCTTCGTTACGGTTGCAACCCTGCGTTATTGGCTGTTGAATTTTGGAACGAAATGAATGCGTACGGAAAATGCGACATGGAAGCGATTACCGAATGGAATATTTATATGGTTGATGAAGTTCGTCGAATGTTTCCCGATAAAATCGTACTAAATTCGTTGAGTAGCGTCGATAAAGATACGTTTGTAGAAGATTATAAAAATTTTTGCTTTGAAAAATTCGATTGGCTGCAATTCCATTCGTATTTTGATCAGGGTGCGCAATATCCGGAACTCGGAATAAATCCTATCGAGTGTATAAAAAAGGCGATTTCTCTTATAAAAGAAAAAGCTGAAAGTTGCGGTAAGATGTTATTTCTTGCCGAAACGGGTGCCGTAAACGATTGTCATTCGGAACCGTTTCGTTTTTATCTGAGTGATGACGACGGGTTAATGCTTGTGGATTGCGTATATGCGCCGTTATTTCTCGGCTGTTACGGAAGCGGCAATATGTGGCACTGGGATAGACGATACATCGCGGCTAAAAATCTTTATAAATACTATAAACCGTTGAAAAAATTATTGGACGGGATAGACTTCTTTAAAGAAAGTTTTCAGACAATAGACTTGTCAAATGAAAAATTTTATTGCTTAGTTCTTAAAGGGAATACGAATTATTTGGCTTTTGTGCGAAATAAGGGATATAATTGGGAGAACGTTTTAAGAGATAAGATAGAAGTTTTGCCCGAAAACGGGAAAATCGATTTCGGTGCAATTCAAGCAAAAGATTTGCAAACTATAAAGATTTGGGAAACCGATACTCCGCAGGTGGATTTGGAAAGTAGTAATATTATTATTAAAAAGATGGAGCGCGGAGTATTGTTGAAAGGAAAATGTTGAATTGCATTTTATAGAAATTATAATAAGAGTAAAAAGGTATAAAGTGAAAAATGAAAAGAGTTTTATTGTTAGGAGATTCAATTCGTGAATATTGTCAAACGGAAGTTCAAAAAATACTGGGAAGAGAATATGCCGTTTATTTTCCTTGGGAGAATGGTCGTTTTTCCGGATATACTTTAAACAGTTTGAGGTATTGGCTTGAGAAGATACCTGTCGAGTATTTAGATACCATTCATTGGAATAACGGCTTGTGGGATACGGCAATTTTATATGGGGAAAATAAATGCTTTTGCGGATTGGAAGAATATTTGGATAACATGGAAAGAATTCTTACAACGTTAAGAAATTCGACTAATGCTAAAATTATTCTTGCGACGACTACACCGACGAGAAAGGAAAAAGAAAACATGGAAAAATCGCGGCATTGTTTGTCGGATATCCAAAGATACAACGAGGCATTGGTGAAGAAACTTTCAGGTCGAGTAGATGCGATTAACGATTTATATTCTTTAGTGCTTCCCGAAAGAGAAAAAATGATTAGCAATGATTTTATTCATCCAAACACTTACGGGACACAAAGAATTTCTCAGCAAATTTGTGATGCTATAAGGGCTTTTGAGATATTATAAAATAAAAAAACGGAGGTGCGGCTTATAGCCGTAAAATTATTATGAAAATTGTTTTTTTCGGAGACAGTATAACTGATGCATATAGGGATAGGGAAACGGACACTTTTTTGCCAGCATACGGCGAAGGTTATGTTCGCGACGTAGCGGGGAAGCTTTTATCTTCCGAACCCGATCGCTATGAAATTTTTAACCGCGGGATCAGCGGCGACAGAAGCGTCGATTTGTATGCGCGTATTAAAAAAGACGTGTGGAATCTTGCTCCGGACGTGTTGAGTATTTTCGTGGGCGTAAACGACGTGTGGCATGAGCTTTGGCAAAACGGCGTGGATATCAAGCGATTCGAACGCGTTTACAGAATGATGATAGAAGATACTTTGGAACGTTTGCCAAACGTAAAGATTATGTTAATAGAACCGTTTGCTTTGAAAGGTTCGGCAACGCGAGAAAATTGGGATAATTTCGTTCGCGTGAAAGATTATGCCAAGATCGTCGGAAATCTCGCAAAAGAATACGGTGCGTATTTTGTGGAAACGGAACGATTTTTTGACGGAATAAACGATAAATTCAAAGAGGGCGAATTGCTTTTGGACGGTGTACATCCGAACGTTGCGGGTTCCGCATTGCTTGCCGAGCAATGGCTGAACGCGTTTTATAAAATGCAAGGGAAGAAATAAAATGGAAAAAATTTTACCGAAAGGTTGGCTGAAAGAGTTTTTGAGCCGTCAAATGACGGGTATAACCGGACATATAGAGCAATGCGGATATCCGTTTGACCGAGAATGGTGGGGAACGGATAATTGCAGCGGATTTAGCGGCACAAACGAAATCGAAAACAGCGATTGGTGGACGTATGAACAGACGGCGTATTGGTTAGACGGTTTTGTTCGGTGTGCTGTTTTGTTGCGCGACGAACAGTCAATCGCAAAGGTCGAAAAGATAGTTTATAAGGTAATCGAGGGCGCGGATTCGGATGGTTATCTCGGCCCTGCGTTTTTGAAACAAACGGACGGGTGGCATCGGTGGCCGCACGTTGTATTTTTTCGCGCGTGTATGGCGTTATACGAGTATACGCGCGATGAAAGAATCGTAAACGCAATTAAACGCCATTACGTGGAATCTCCGTGCGATTATTCGCTTTTACGCGACGTAAACAACGTGGAAATCATGCTTTGGTGTTACGGCATTACGAAGGACGAACGATTGCTTGCTTTGGCGGAAAAAAGTTATTCCGATTATAACGAAAAATGTAAGAACGACGTTTGCGATCGAATTGCTTTATCGGATAAAAAACCGTATGCCCACGGCGTGACGTATTGCGAATACTCTAAATTGGGCGCGTTGTTGTATAAATATACAAAAAAAGAAACTTATTTAATTGCTTCGAAGTCTGCATTTGATAAAGCGGAAAAAACGTTTATGTTGCCGAGCGGATGTTTGTGCAGCGACGAGTTTCTTATATCGAACCATTATACGGAAAGTTACGAAACTTGCGTAATAACGGATTATACGTATGCGTTGTATGCGCTTGCCGACGCGACGAACGATACGCATTATCTCGATTTGATAGAGCGTTGTATTTTCAATTCCGGATTAGGTTCCGTGACCGAAGATTTCAAGGCATTGCAATATTTTTCTTGCGCCAATCAATTGATTGCGGACAAGTCGTCAAACCATAATTTGTTCTTTAAGGGTTCTAAGTGGATGTCTTATCGCCCGAATCCCAGTACGGAATGTTGTCCGGGAAACGTAAATCGTTTTATGCCGAATTATTTGTTGAACACTTGGGAACAGGTCGGCGATACGGTGATATGTCGATTATACGGAGCAAGCGTCTATAAAAACGAAGATACGGAAGTGACGGAAACTACGAATTATCCGTTTGAAGATACCGTTTCGTTTTCTATTTGCACAAAACGAGCGTTTGTCTTGAAGCTGCGCATTCCGAAGTGGGTAAAGTCTTATAGGATTACTTGCAACGGAAATGCAGTGCTCAAAACGGAAGAAAACGGATATGCAATCGTCGACGTCGCGGGGAATTGTGCTTTAACGCTTGAATTCGAGAATGCAATCGAACGCGTTACGACTTATGACGGGGTATATTTCCGTCGAGGCGCGCTTGTATATTCTTTGGGCGGTAGCGAAAGAAGGGAAATAGATAGCGAGGAACCGCGAAGCAGTAGGGAATTTCCCGCTTATAATATGTATCCCGATTTCGAGTGGCGATATGCCGTCGCGGATAATAGCGTCGCAGAATATACGGTCGGGAACGGAACTTATTACGACGGTATTTCGCATTTGCCGTTTATCGGCGTAAACGGAAGATACGTTCGAAATTGGGATTACGAGCGAAAGAAAGCGATAAAACGTTGTACTAATTTATATGAGAATGTTATCGTCGAAGAAACAGGCGATTTTTCCTTTACGCCGAAATTGCCCGAAAAAGTCGAGTGTACGGGCGAAACGGTTAGATTAAAATTATATCCGTATGGGGGTTGCAAGCTAAGATTGACCGTGTTTCCGATTTTAAAATAAATAATGGCGGTACGAAAAATGATTAATCAACAAGATT
>CAYZOF010000065.1:0-9287 GCA_964479935.1 uncultured Clostridia bacterium
ACGAGCGTAACCATAGGCGACAGCGTGACGAGTATCGGTGATGAGGCGTTCTATAGATGTAGCAGTTTGACGAGCGTAACCATAGGCGACAGCGTGACGAGTATCGGTCATGCTGCGTTCTATAATTGTAGCAGTTTGACGAGGGTAGATTACACCGGAACGATAGATGACTGGGTACAAATTTCGTTTGGTAATGGTAGTAGGGGTTATTATGCCAATCCGTTATATTATGCAGAGAAATTATATATCAATGACGAATTGGTCACGGAAGCGAATATAACGACGGCAACAAAAATTTCCGGTTATGCGTTCTCTGGATGTAGCAGTTTGACGAGCGTAACCATTCCCGACAGCGTGACGAGTATCGGTTATGCTGCGTTCTATACTTGTAGCAGTTTGACGAGCGTAACCATAGGCGACAGCGTGACGTGGATTGGTGATATGGCGTTCTCTGGATGTAGCAGTTTGACGAGCATAGAAGTATCTGCAGATAACAGCGAATATAAATCGATAGACGGAAATTTGTACAGCAAAGACGGAACTACTTTGATTCAATATGCAATCGGTAAAACTGCAACGACGTTTACCGTTCCCGACAGCGTGACGAGTATCGGTTCTTATGCGTTCTATAGATGTAGCAGTTTGACGAGCGTAACCATAGGCAACAGCGTGACGAGTATCTGTTATCAGGCGTTCTATAGATGTAGCAGTTTGACGAGCGTAACCATAGGCGACAGCGTGACGAGTATCGATCATGCTGCGTTCTATTGTTGTTATAAACTCGTAGAGGTCATCAATAAGAGCAATTTGACGATTACAAAGGAAAGTAATAATGGTTATATAGCTTACTACGCATTGGTTGTACACAACGAAGAAACGAGCAAGATTGATAATCAAGACGACTATTTATTCATTACTTATGAAGATGTAAATTATCTGTTGGGGTATGTAGGAACGGAGAAAAATTTAATTTTGCCGGATAGTTATAAGGGAAATAATTATGCAATTTATAAATATGCGTTCTATAATTGTAGCAGTTTGACGAGCGTAACCATAGGCGACAGCGTGACGAGTATCGGTTCTCAGGCGTTCTATTATTGTAGCAGTTTGACGAGCGTGGTAATTCCCGACAGCGTGACGAGTATCGGTGATGGGGCGTTCTATAAATGTAGCAGTTTGGAATATAACGTATATGATAATGCAAAGTATTTAGGAAATGCAAACAATCCATACGTAGCTTTAATAACGGCATCGTCTACGGATATCACTTCCTGCGATATACATAATGATACGAAATTTATTCATTCTTCTGCGTTCTCTGGATGTAGCAGTTTGACGAGCGTAACCATAGGTAACAGCGTGACGAGTATCGGTGAGTGGGCGTTCTATGGATGTAGCAGTTTGACGAGCGTGGTAATTCCCGACAGCGTGACGAGTATTGGTTTTTATGCGTTCTCTGGATGTAGCAGTTTGACGAGCATTACCTTTAACGGAACAAAAGCACAATGGAAGGCAATAACGAAAGGCCTTTTTTGGGGAGAGGATGTACCTGCAACGAAAGTCGTATGTACCGACGGCGAAGTGACGTTGTAAGGCAACGATTCCGCAATATAAGCCCTCCTTTACACAAAGAGGGCTTTCCAAGGCTCCCTTGCATCATGACAACAAAATAAAATCAGCCGCGGCGAGCTTTTCTCGCCGCGGCTATTCTATGATTCCGCAGTGGCTAAAAAGCACGAAAAGGCTCGATAAAATCCGCGAATTTTTTGCGCTTTGCAAAAGAAGCTTGGTTTTCTCGCGTGGAAATCATTGATTTTTTTATCGAATTTTGGTATACTAATAGCGAAATCGACAAAAAGGGAAAGAAATATGGCAACGACAGAATTTACCGATAAGGTGCGGATCTTGATAAAAGCCGGCGACGGCGGCGACGGCATGAATTCGTTTAAGGCGTTCAAAGGCAAGCCTGCGTGCGGACCCGACGGCGGCGACGGAGGAAAGGGCGGAGACGTATATTTCGTCGGCGATAAGGACATGAACGATTTGTTCCCTTTCCGCTTCGTTTCCAAATACTTCGCCGAGAACGGCGAGGTTGGCGGCACGAATCGTTGTTTCGGCAAGAGCGGCAAGGATTTTTTCATCAAAGTGCCTTTGGGGACGCTCGTTCGAGACGAGGAAACGGGCAAGCTCATTTGTGACGTGTTCGAGGACGGGCAGAAAATTTTGGTGGCGCGCGGCGGTAACGGCGGTAAGGGCAACGTACGCTTTACGACGGCACGGCGGCACGCTCCCAATTTCGCGCAAAAGGGCGAAAAAGTCAAACAGCATTACGTGATTTTGGAGATGAAAGTCATCGCGGACGTCGGGTTCGTCGGCTTCCCGAACGTTGGAAAGAGCACGTTGCTCAGCAAAATTTCCGCAGCAAGACCGAAGATCGCGAATTATCATTTCACGACGCTTTCTCCGAATCTCGGCGTGGTGCGCTATTATGAGAAATCGTTCGTGGCGGCAGATATTCCCGGACTGATCGAGGGCGCGGCGCAGGGAGCGGGACTTGGACACGATTTCCTCCGACATATCGAGCGTACGCGTATGCTCTGCCACGTGGTGGATATTTCCGGTTGCGAGGGGCGCGACCCGATAGAGGATTTCAAGAAAATCAACGACGAGCTGAAGGAATTCAGCGAGGAACTCGCCAAGCAACCGCAGATCATAGTTTGCAACAAATGCGACGTTTGGGGCGCGGAAGCGAATTTGAAAGCATTCAAAAAGAAGTACGGCAGGAAGTACAAGATTTTCCCGATTACCGCTTTGACGGGCGAGGGAACGAAAGAGTTGTTGGAGGGCATTCTCGCCGTGTTGGATACGCTTCCGCCGGTGGAACCCGTTCCCGTCGAAGAGGAATTCGAGTACAAAGCCAACGATGATTTGAATTTCGAAATTTACCGAGACGAGGAGGGCGTGTACGTGGTTATCGGCGGTTTGGTGGATTTGCTCTGCCGCAACGTCGTGTTGAATAATCCCGATTCCATGCTCTATTTCCAAAAGGTGCTTCGTTTGCGCGGCGTGATCAAACAGCTGACGAAAATGGGTTGTAAAGAGGGAGATACCGTGTCGATCGGGGATGTGGAGTTCGACTTTATACCATAAAACGGCGGATAGCACGTCACCTTATCCGCGAAATCGGAACTCACCCTTGCTCGCGTACGTCTGTGTACGCTCCCGTCGGGCAAAACCCGATGTTCGCGGCAATCTGACGCACTCTGCGCCGTTTTATTACGCTCGGCGCAAACCATGAGGGCAAACGGCAACGTCACTTTATCCGCGAAATCGGAACTCACCCTTGCTCGGAATTTGACGAAACTTATTATATTTATATACAAGGAATGCAGTATGATTGTAACCAGTGAAAACATTACTAGTAAACAGAGAAGCAAATTAAAATCCATTGCGGCGACTTTATCGCCCGTGACGCAGATCGGGAAGGGCGGCATTACCGATAATTTATTGAAGACGCTGTCTGACGCGCTCGACGCGCACGAAATCATCAAAGTGCATATTTTGGAAACGGCGGACGAAGATCCGAGAAACTTGGCGGAGAACGTAGCGGATTTGTTGGAAGCCGTTCCCGTGGCGGTAATCGGCAGAAAAGCGATTTTTTATCGGTATTCCAGAAGAGACCGGTTCGTACATTTGGAGTTTTGACGAAAAATTTTGCGGGAAAGCGTTTAGAAACTTTGTTTTCGTTTTATAAATAAAAGTAACGACAATAAGGAACGGAAGGATTATGGAAGAAGAATTGAAAGAGCCGCTCGCGGAAGAAACGGAACAGACCAAGAAAGAAGAAAAGACAGCCAAGAAAAAAAGCGGCGGAAAGAAGGCGCAGGAAGAGTTGGAAAAGGCTCTGGCGGACGCGGAAGAGAGCAAGCGCAAATGGTATGCCGTGACGGCGGAGTACGAGAATTATCGTCGTCGCACGCAGAATCAAGCGGCTCAGCGTTATGTGGACGGTCGAAACGACGTCGTGGCGGCGTTGTTCCCTATCGGCGACAATTTGGAGCGCGCTTTGACGGCTTGCACGGACGAGAATACGAAACAGGGCTTGGATATGGTATTGAAAGCGTATAAAAAGGTCTTGGAAAGCGAAGGAGTGGAGGAAATCGATCCCGTCGGACAGTCGTTTGACGCCGCGGTTGCGGAAGCGATTATGGCGATGCCTGCCGAAGAGGGCGAAGAAAGCGGTATCGTTAAGCAAGTGTACGTGAAAGGTTATAAAAAGGGCGAGAAGGTATTGCGCTACGCGCAGGTAATCGTTACCAATTGACGTAGAAACTTGTATGCTCCGCAAGGGAAAAAAATTGCGGAGCTTTTATTTTTTATAAAAATATAAGAGAGATTTCATTTTTTCACTTGACAAATACAAAAATGTGAATTATAATGGATAGGTAAAGAAATAGATAGGAGGATATTCTTCTATGAAAAAAATAAAACGCTTTTTAATTACTCTATTGACAGGGTTAACCATCTGTGCGGCGGCAGTCGGACTGTCGGCATGTACCGTGCAGAAAGGCGAGCGTGAAGGCAATAGCGTAAGTTCGTCGGATAGTAGCGTGGTACATACGCATACGTTTGGCGAGTGGACAGTTAAAAAGGCTGCGACGTGCGAACAAGCCGGTTCGCAATATCGCGTTTGCGAATGCGGCGAAGAAGAAACAAAGACGATTCCGGCAACCGGGCATAACGAAGTGCAGGATGCGCGCGTGGAGCCGACTTGTACCCAAGACGGAAAGACGGAAGGCTCGCATTGTTCGAATTGCAATAAAGTCATGAAAGAGTCGGAAATACTTCCTGCGTTTGGACATGACGAGGAATTTGAGAATAAAAATTCCAAAGTCGCCACTTGTATGACGAAGGCATATTGCGGCGTCTGCGGACAAGAATACGGCGATAAGCTTGCACACGAACCGGTTTTGGTAGACGTGCAAGGGCAAGAGCCCACTTGTCTTGGAAGCGGTTGGACGGATTACGTTAAGTGTATGGAGTGTACATATTCGACTAAACGAGATCTTCCTGCACTCGGTCATGACGGGAATAGAAACGGTCAGTCTACCTATATATCTTCGGAAACACGAACAGCAACGTGTACGGAAAAGGCATATTGCGGTATTTGTAAGTTGGAATACGGACCGGAGCCTTCACACGACGAAGCGTTGAAGAACGCGAATTCTAAGGTGGCTACGTGTACGACTAAAGCGTATTGCGGTGTTTGCGGACAAGAATACGGTGAGGCTTTGGGACACGACATGGTTTGGGTGGACGCGAAAGCCGCAACGTGTACGGAAGTCGGTTGGGATCGCTATTTCCATTGTGAGAGAAGCGGCTGCACGGAATGCTCTAAAGTGGAAATTCCTGCGTTAGGGCATGATTACGCTATTTTCGTTGAAGCGAAAGATCCTACTTGCACCGAGATGGGGTATACGGAAGGTACACAATGTAGTCGTTGTAGCTCTATGGAAATCATACCTACGGCTATTTCTGCACTCGGTCATGACGGGCAAAGAGCCGGACAATATACTTCGGATGATTTGATAGATGAGCATTCCTATCTCGGAGATTGTACTCGTAGCTCCTATTGCGGTATTTGTAATATGGAATACGGTGATACTGTCAGCGGTGTACACACACTTAAAACGATTGCGGCGAAAGAACCTACTTGTTCGGCGTATGGTTGGAAGGAATATGAGATTTGCTTGAAGTGTAATTATTCCACTTTCGAAGAAAATAAATTGGAGATGATTCCGCATACGGTAAGATACTACGAAGGGAAAGCGGCTACTTGTACCGAACCCGGTTACGAAGGCGGTTATATCTGTATCGTTTGCGAACAATGGAAGTTGGAGACCATTCCGCCTCTCGGGCACGACGGTTACAGAGAAGGACAGACAGAACCGGCTCTTTCCGATACGGTTATCGGAGATTGCGAGACGCAAAGCTATTGTGCTATTTGCGGAACGTACGGCGAAATGCCTACCGGACATACGCCTCGTAAAGAAGCAACTTGCACCGAGAAGGCAGTGTGCGCGAATTGCGGTCAAGAGTACGGCGAACCTCTCGGACATTGTTATAGAAATAATACTTGCGTTTTATGCGGTAAGAGAAAAGGCGAAGAAGACTAAAAATGAATTTATATTCCCGTTTGCGAATCGGCAAACGGGAATATTTTTGAAATGCCGATATCGGAATGAAGCAATTCGACGGTTTTCGCGATTAGAACGGAAAATTCGACAATTCTACAAAAAAAATCAAAAATGTCCTCGAGAAGTGTTGACAAATGAAAAAAATTGTGGTATAATACAAACAAGAATGCAATTGAATGCGTTTTTGGGTAATTACGCAGAATGAAACGACTGCGTTTGCGCCATTTATAAAGCTTATCCTTTGATCTTTTTCAAGATCATCCCCTCCTTTTTGAGTTCCTCGTTGTTCCGCAGCGAGGAACTTTTGTTGTATACGAAAACAGCCGATATTTTGCGTACGGCGCAGAACGCTTGCGTTTTTCCGAAAAAAGGGTTATAATAAAGATGTGGAAACACCGCATAAGAACGTACGGCGCGCAAAACTGTCGATTTTTCCCAAAACGTTTGTGTTTTAGCAAAATCTCGCGCTTGACGGCGTTGCGGCGTTATCGGGAACGTTTATGTAAAGGAGCCGACGGTTATGTATAATTTTCAAATGTATCAACTCGGGAGTAAACGCTCGAGCATTCGCGAAATTTTCGAATATGCCAAAAAACGTGCGGAGGAGATCGGCGCGGAAAACGTCTTTGATTTTTCTATCGGGAATCCGTCCGTGCCTGCGCCCGACGCGGTCATCGCAACGATCGAGCGGCTCGTTCGGGAAATCCCTGCGGCGGAATTACACGGTTACACGTCTGCGCAAGGGGATAAGACGGTGCGTGCGCGGATTGCGGCGAATTATACGCGACGGTTCGGTGTGGCTTTGTCCGAAGAGAATTTGTATATGACCTGCGGTGCGGCGGCGTCTTTGACGATTACGTTACACGCGCTTGCGCGCGAGGGAGACGAGTTTCTTGTATTCGCTCCTTTTTTCCCCGAGTATCGGGTGTTCGTCGAGGGAGCGGGGGCAAAGCTCACCGTATTACCTTCGGACGAACGCATGCAACCCGATTTCGAGGTTTTGAAAAAAGCATTGCATAAGGGAGTGAAAGGACTTTTGATCAATTCGCCGAATAACCCTTCGGGCGTGGTGTACGGGGAAAAGACGTTGTGGACGCTGAGCGAAATTTTACGGAAAAAATCCGCCGAATTCGGTGCTCCGATCTATCTTATTTCCGACGAACCGTATCGGGAACTCGTCTATGACGAGTCGACCGTTGTGCCGAGTCCGATGCGTTATTATGACGATACGATCGTGTGTTATTCCTATTCCAAATCGCTGTCTTTGCCCGGAGAACGAGTCGGGTATATCGCGGTCGCTCCGAAAGCAACGGACGCAAGGGCGTTATATGCGGCGGTTTGCGGAGCCGGACGAAGCCTCGGATTTGTATGCGCCCCGTCGCTGTTTCAGCGCGTAGCGGCGGTTTGCGACGGCATGACGGCAGATCTGCAAGTTTATAAGCGTAACCGCGATCTGTTGTATAACGGTTTGAAAAAATGCGGTTTTACCTGTGTGTATCCCGACGGCGCGTTTTATTTGTTTATGAAAGCGGCGGAAGTCGATACGGCGGCGTTTTGCGCGCGCGCGAAACAATATGAATTGTTGTTCGTCAACGGCGCGGATTTCGGATACGACGGATGGGTGCGGATCGCCTATTGCGTCTCGACGGAGCAAATCGAGCGCGCTTTGCCGCTATTTGCAAAGCTTGCTGCGGAATATGGGTTATGCGCGGACGGCTCCGTTTCGACGCATACGACGCGATAGACAGTGTGTAACGAAATATTTTGTCGTAAGGGAACGGCACTTTCGACAAAACTTGACAAACAATTCCAAAGAAAGACAATATTTTTTGCGAAAAATCGGTTAAAATAAGATTGTCTTCGGAAAGAGTGACGAAAAAAATCGTTTTCCAACGAATCCCGAGGATAATATCATAGAAACGGAGTGAACGATTATGGCAAAAGAAATGCAAAAGCAAACAGCGGAACAAGAAAGGATCGACGGAAAGGAATTGTTGACGGAGTTGCGTCTAATGATGCAGGACACGTTCGTAGGAGCGATCGAGGAAGAACAGGGCGAAATCGTTATTCGATTTTTGAACGGGCAGAAGTTCAAGGTTGCCGTTCGAACGGCGTAAGGCAGTGCTGGAGCTCTGCGGAGGAAAAATGGAACGGTAAATGCGCGTCGAAAACAGATACGGCGCGTATTTATTAAAAAAATAAATGAGAAAATTAAAAAAAATTTCGAAAAAGCTTTCAAAAAAGATTGACAAGCGGCGTTAAGTATGGTAAACTTATCGTACATACCCGGAGAGGGGTGTAATTTTTTGTATGGAGTTTTTTGATTATGGCGGTTAAAACGGCAAGAGCGAAAATCACTTTCGAATGTACCGAATGCAAGCATAGAAATTATGACAGCATTAAGAACAAGAAAAACGATCCCGATAGATTGGTTATGTCTAAGTATTGTCCTTTCTGCAAGAAGCACACGGAACACAAAGAATCGAAATAATTGTATGTAAAGGCGCGCCCGTTTGGACGAGCGGTGTTATCGTGTCCATTCGTGTGTCGCGTTCACGAGGTAACAAATGGCAAACGCAGCAAAAAGTAAAAATAAGAAACCGAATTGGTTTCGTCGCGTAGGCGCAAAATTCAAGGAAACTTTTTCCGAATTGAAGAGAGTTACTTGGCCCACTTTTCCCACGGTTTTGAAAACGACCGGCGTGGTTCTCGTTATCGTATTTGCTTTCTTGGTAGTCGTAGCGGGCGTGGATTTTGGACTTGAGAAGTTGCTCGGATTGCTTTCGTCGAAGCCCTGATTCGGAGGATGGTATATGCCGATGAATGAAGAACCCAAGTGGTATATTCTGCATACCTATTCCGGGTATGAAGCGATGGTAAAGGACAGCCTTGAAAAGTTGATTGAAAACAACAATCTTGGCGATTATATCGTCGATTTGAAAATCCCTATGGAGCAAGTCATCGAGGAAAAGAACGGCAAGCGTAAAATAGTGGAAAGAAAGCTGTTGCCTTGCTACGTGTTCATCAAGATGATCTATACCAATCAAATTTGGTATTACGTCACCAGTACGCGTGGCGTAACGGGTTTCT
>CAYZOF010000066.1:0-9119 GCA_964479935.1 uncultured Clostridia bacterium
TGTTCATTTGGCTGCCCCTGTCAGGCTCGAACTGACGACACACGGATTAACAGTCTCCTGCCGTCATTTTCCAAAATCGCTATAAGCCTTTGTTTATAAGGGATTCCACAATCGATATTTTTTTCACGCTTCATTTACGCTTCATTTCGAAAAAGCTTTTTAATCGAGATTAACTGATTTTATGGGAATGTCAAGCAAAATAACTTACACACTTTGCTTGAAATTCCCTGTACAGTACAGAACTCATTCGCAAATTTAATATTTTTTGTCTAAACTTTGGGTTTCACTTCAGTTCCACTCTTTTTATGCACCTCTTTTTTCCACCACATGCGCCAAAATAAAATTCCCGACATCAATCATTAAACAATTACGTTCCACATAACACGCACGTCCGACTGAGTTTCCTCGGACGGATTTTTTTTATTTCTTTGTTTTTCCCAACATAAATATCATGCCCTGTTACTATTTTTGTGGTTCACCGTATTTCCGCACCTGCCGCCGACCAACCGAGCATTTCCGGTGTGCCGTATTCTTGCTCCGTCTGCTCGCTTCCGCCCGTCACGGCGGCATTATATTTTTTGCGCAATCCACGCCGCTTTCTGGATTCATCTCCAGCTTGATTGGCGGCTTTTATACATTTTTAGTATTTTACCGTTAAAACGAGTATAGCAGCAACCACTCCACTCACATGCGGTAGCAGTCCATATATCGAAGAAGCTCTTTAATTAAATAAATTTTGAATAACGATTAATCATATTGATGAGTTCATACATTGTTAAATTACCCTTACCAATGGAAATCTTCAAATATTGACCGCCTGCAGACTCAAACATTTCACGACTAAGGGGAACAATGGCATTCAGTTCTTCATAAGTAAACAAACCGTAGATTTCGATATCTCTTTGCAATGCTTCCGTATCGTAAGACATGGTTTCCGCATCAACCTCAAAGATATTGAACAGACCGCCAACACCGCCCGGCATAGAAAGCATACCATTGACGAAATAGCAGAGATGCCCCACTGTAACGGGAGAATATGCATTTTCATATACCGTTTCAAGCACAACGTCAACAAGCTGTATCGCCGTCAAATCTTTGCCCGTCTGTTTTGCAAACGAATGCCCGATATACTGTGCCGCATATCGATCGAGATAAACATATTTATTCAAATCATAATCCCAGAAGCCATGCTCAGAAATGACCTTAACTTCCGTTCCGTCAGAGAAAATAAGTCGAATCACTTCGCATTCTCTACCGGCTTCGCTATCGATGAACATAATCGCCGCACTGTCCAACTCACCCGTTTCTAAATTCCATACAAGAAACTCTTCTTCGCCAGTCAATTCGTCAACGCGTTTCTGCGTGCCGTCCGCCAACGTAATAAGCGTATCGCCCGTAACACAAGAAGGACAGGTGTGAGCCTCGAACTTATACTGGATGTAATAATAGTAGGTTTCGCCTGCGTTATCCGTATAGTAGAAGCATACGATTTGGGTATGCTCGGAGATATTCGCGCCCTTCAAGGACTCATAGCACAGTCCGTACGAAGAATAGGTCACGGGATCCGCCGTTGTGCTTGCCGCGCCGTTGATATACGGCGATCCGGAGGATTTACCCCATCCGCTCGGCAAGGTCTTTGTGCTTGTGTTATAAGTCGTTGCTGCACCTGTAGGCACGCCGCCGGCATAATCCGTGATGTTGATCGCGGTAAAGAGCGGGGCATAGCCGTTGAAGTCGGAAGAATTATCCTTGTAAATTGCCGAAACAATGGGCATATAGACCGTTGTACCGTTGACCGTTGTGGAAGCAATCGTGTCGCCTGTTGCAGAAACATCGGGCATGACATACTTCTTTCCGTTGATCTCAACGATCTTGACCGCACTGCCGTCCGTGTAGGTAAACTCGGCATTCTTGGAGTCGGGAGCTTTCTCGGTTGCAGTTACATTAATCGTAAAAGTGTAAAGTACATTGCTCTTATTACCCGTTGCATCGTAATTATACGGATCGATTACGGTATAAGTCAGCATATGTGCGCCGGATTCAGTAAATGTAATACACTTTCCGGTATAATCCACGTCATCCATTGTGACGAAAACCTCAAGCGATTCACCATGCTTTTTCGCTTCAAGGAAGTTGGGATCCAGTGTGTAGGAGTCTCCCTGCTCAAACGTTGCTTGAATGGTGTTGCTTTGATCAAGATAGTCATTGGGATAAGTCCAAGTAAAGGTCGGCTTATATGCGCCTTGCGTTGTTGCGCTCCAATCGGCATAGGTAGGAATACCGTTTTCAAGCAGATTTTTCGCCTTGGAGTTGTCGCAAGTTACCACGCAGGCATTAGAACCAAGTACCTGTACCTCCTGCGCAGAATAGCCGTCGGGCACGTCAATGCTATCGCTCAAAACATTTGAGGAAATACTGATGATACCAAGATTGATATAGTCCGTACCGTCATAATTATAGACAAACTGCGTATAACCGAAAGCAGTATCCACATAACTTGCAGCATCCTTCGGCAAATAATCCTTATCGGCTTTACATACCCAGTTATACTGCATCAAGCCGCCTTCGACCTTGATTTGCGTTCCTGTGGGAGCGTCTTGCCAAACGACAATGCCAAATCCGAGACAGGTCGTTCCGTCGGCGGTTACTTTTTCCTGCACGGTGGTTACGTCTTTCAGCGTCAACGTACCCCATTTAAGTTGGATATTGGCATATCTACCGCCGTACAGCGTGGTATTTTCTACCGTAACCGAGCCATTGTCGCCTATACGTAATGCGTTTTGGCAGCCTGAAATATAGCAATTAGAAATCAAGCTGGTTCCGCTTGCATAAACTGCAGCTGCATAATATTCTGTATTATTAGTATCATTAAATGTCGTGTAAACATCGCCGATTACTTTTACATTATCGAATGTAGCATTGCTCAGTTTAACCAAACCATATCCGTTTGTTGCCGTACAGCCGGTTACATCCATCATATAGCCATTACCAAACAGAGTTTTCCCTGACAATTCAAATCCAGTCGTCAACGTAATATCACTCAACAGGACATTATTAGAGTTGCCCGTAAGTTCGCTTGCCGCCGTCACGTTCTTGCCGTCTACAACTTCCAACAACAAGATGCACGGTCTGCTGTAAGCGTCCCAAATCTCCACTTCGGTCAAGCCTGTTCCGCTGAATTGAATGGTGCTCGACAAGTTCGAAACGCTCTGCTCCGTACCGTCGATAGTCAATTTAAGGTCTTTAACAGCAAGGTCCAAATCATAGCCGCGCGTCGTATCTACCGAGAACAAAGAGCTGAGCGCAACGGTGTTTTTGTTCCCTACACGATACAAATATTTATCTGTATTTTCAAAAACCGTAGTCAACGTGTTCGGCAAATAGCCGTTCAATATATCCTCGAACTCCGTTTCATAGTTGCCCGACTCCAAATCTTGCTTTGCGCGTACCGCCACATAGGACAATGCACGCGACTGCGTGTCTTGCGAATAAATATACTCCCCGTCTGCCACGTAATAACCGCGAAAAGCGAAGTCCTTTTCATAGCTGCTTTCAGGAATATTATAAACGTAAGCGGTTGCTTCGTAATAATAGTTCGTTTCGCCGTCCGTCGTTTCGCTCTTAAAATACCAAGACGAATCGGTTACGTTTGCCGCTTTTACGGTTTTGCCGTTTGCGGTGTAACCGATGGTTGCGCCTGCAATCGACAACTCGTTCTCTCCGAGTAAGTCTTGCGGAATAACCAAAATACCTTTGGTCAATGCGTTGAACGCAGTTTGATCATACGTAACGCCGTTCAAGGTTACACTCTTATCCGATGTCGCATTGACACGGACGTGGAAACGAATACCGCTCTTGCCGTCGTCGGCAAGACGAATACTCGCACCGTCGCAATACATATCAGTCGTATACGTAAGTTCTTCCGCCGTGGCACTGATTTCCGACGCCGCAAAATATCCAATGCAACACAAAATGCAACAAATCGCACACAGCATAGAAAGAACGATTGCTTTAATTTTTTCTGTCCGCTTCATAATCAATTCCACCCTAAATTTTCATTTTCATAATCAATTCCACCGTCACTTGACGTGATAATGTCGTTCTCGGATATCCGAATAACAACAATAGAAACTTCCTCATATTGATACATACTTTACCATCCTTGTATATTATTTTACTCCTATTATACCGATATAAGAGCATAACGCGTGAAAGCTCCGCGTTATGCCCTACTATCGCTCGTTATTGAATTATTTGTTGACGCTCTCTGTGAACGTATACGACGTAGAATTTATCGTCTTATAGTCGGTGGCATCTTCGGGATTGATCAAACGAAGTTCTACCGTCATCGTCGTACTGACATTAGCTTCGGAGAAATTAAACGCACCGCAATCGAAGCTTTGTATCCAGTCGCAAAGTTCATAATATCTTACCTCGCGACCCGCCCAATCCAAAAGCAGCAACGTTTCACCCTGCGACATTGCCCCCAACGTAAACGCAACCCATTCTCCATTGTTATAGGACTCATACGAACCGGCAAGGCAAATCGTGCCTTCTGCGATTGCTTTATCGAAACTGACAACATAGTCCGCTTTCCAATCTGCGTACACGCTATTCATTGCCTGTTCTTTCGTGTCTGTCGTCGAGAATGTATATGCCGTTTCTAACGTGGCAGTCGTTCCATTGATCGTTACTTCGGGAAGTTTGTCTTCCGTCCAAGTAGTAATTTCTGCCTCGGGAACGCTCACAAACTTTTTGAACGTATACGACGTAGAATTTATCGTCTTATAGTCGGTGGCATCTTCGGGATTGATCAAACGAAGTTCTACCGTCATCGTCGTACCGACGTTAGCTTTAGAGAAATTAAACGCACCGCAATCGAAGCTTTGCACCCAATCGCAAAGCTCGTAATATCTTACGTCACGACCTGCCCAATTCAAAAGCTGCAACGTTTCACCCTGCGACATCGCTTCCAACGTAAACGCAACCCATTCGCCATTGTTATAGGACGCATACGAACCGGCAAGGCAAATCGTGCCTTCCGCGATTGCTTTATCGAAACTGACAACATAGTCCGCTTTCCAATTCGCGTACACGCTATTCATTGCCTGTTCTTTCGTGTCCGTCGTCGAGAACGTATATGCCGTTTCTAACGTGGCAGTCGTTCCATTGATCGTTACTTCGGGAAGTTTGTCTTCCGTCCAAGTAGTAATTTCTGCCTCGGGAACGCTCACAAACTTTTTGAACGTATACGACGTAGAATTTATCGTCTTATAGTCGGTGGCATCATCGGGATTGATCAAACGAAGCTCCACCGTCATCGTCGTACCGACGTTAGCTTTAGAAAAATTAAACGCACCGCAATCGAAGCTTTGTACCCAGTCGCAAAGTTCATAATATCTTACGTCACGATTTACCTGTTCCAAAAGCTGCAACGTTTCACCCTGCGACATTGCCCCCAACGTAAACGCAACCCATTCTCCATTGTTATAGGACTCATACGAACCGGCAAGGCAAATCGTGCCTTCTGCGATTGCTTTATCGAAACTGACAACATAGTCCGCTTTCCAATTCGCATACACGCTATTCATCGCCTGTTCTTTCGTGTCCGTCGTCGAGAACGTATATGCCGTTTCCAACTTCGCAGTCGTTTCACTGACCGTTACTTCGGGAAGCTGGTCTTCTGCCCAAGTCGTGATATCTGCCTTAGGCGCACTCACATAGGAAATCGTCAATCTCTGTTTCCCGGCAGCATAAATCGTGCCCGAAAGTTTGCTTTCGCTTTCTTTCACGCCATATCCGTCTTTCGATTCGGGCGTAACACTGACCGTCGTGTTGATTTTGCCGTACGCAACCTTCGTCGAATCATATTTGCCGTCGATATACGTATCAATAAAATATCTGTAATTACTGCTCTTATTATTTGCGGTCAAATACCCTTCGAACCCATCGATATACTGCTCCTCTACCGCAGTTGCCAACTCGTCACCGTTCTCGATTGCCTGTTGTGCAACATAATACATACAACGCGTATTATTCTCAATAGGAGTTTCGTTATCATTCGTCAAATCGTCGAAATAATCGGCAAAAACATAACCGCTCGCTTGCGTATAATAATATGCTCTGCCGACGAAAGAGCGCACGTAATTTTGCGCCAAAAAGTTTTCAATAGATCCGTAAATCGTCACCGAATCTTTCCCAACAACCAAATTTCCGTTTCCCGTCGTCGCTTGTTCATCAATGACCAATTTCTGTCCGTCCGTCGGATTCGTGCTGAATTTTGCATTCTCCGACCAAACGTTATCCTCTGTCAATTCATATCCAACGGTTTTCGAATAGACACTACTGTCCGCATACTCCAATGCCGCTGTATCTACATAAACGCTATCGGCCGGAACAATAATCATACCAAACGTTGCATTTTCATCTTTACAAATCGTAGCGTACGTTGCTAAATCGAGTTTTGCGGAAAAACGCAATCCTCCGCCGTCCTTATGTACCGCCGCACCATTCTCCATAGAAAACGAAACCGTCGAATCTGCTTGCGCCGTTTCAGACGAAAGCGCAATGGCACCACTCGCGACAAAGAATGTGAATGCACCACACAAACACAAAATTTTCTTTTTCATAATTACACTCTCCTTATTAGTAAAATACCGGTTCTTCATCGGGGTTCTCCCAATCACCGCTAAACGGATCGGATGCACAAATCACATCTTTGCCGTTAAAACAAATCACTTCGATTTCTAACGTTTCATATTTTCGCATAAATGCCTCCATATATAATTTTTCCTATTAAATATTTTTTATTTGTTGTGTTATAACACAACAAATACCCTAGGGTATTTGACCGCGCCCTTTTGAAAATTTCAAAGCGACGCATATTTATTTACGATATTATACCACTTTATATTAAAAAAATCAAACGATTATGCAGCCATATCAAAATTTTTTTAGTGTTGCAATAAGCATGCGACAAAAAAGAGAAAATTCAATTGAAACTCGCCCGTTTTTTAGTAAATAAAACAAAAAAGTGGCTCATCTTTTATAAAAGCACTTGATTTTTAATGATCCTTATGCTATAATATTTTCAAGGTGAGGTACAACCATGAGTAAATATTTGAAACGAAAAATCGATCGGTATCTTTCCGAATGGAAGGCTGCTCCCGAACGCAAGCCGCTCATCATTAAAGGAGCACGGCAAGTCGGAAAAACCAAATCGATTAAAACTTTCGCGCGACAGCATTACGACAACATAGTTGAAATCAACTTTGTCGAAAATCCCGTTTACAAACAAATCGTTGAAAACGGGTATTCTGCCGAAGCCGTTATTAAAAATATTTCAAGAATCAACCCAGATGCAAAATTCATTAAGAATAAAACGCTTATTTTCTTCGACGAAATACAAGAATTTCCCGACATTGCAACCTCTCTGAAATTCTTTTCCTTAGACGGCAACTACGACATAATTTGCAGCGGTTCTTTGTTAGGCATTCACTATAAAGAAATATCCAATATCAGCGTCGGATATAAAACCGAAATGGAAATGTGTTCGCTCGATTTTGAAGAATTTTTATGGGCGCTCGGTTACGGCGATTCGATAAAAGAAGATATATTATCTCATATGCAATCTTTTGCGCCGTTTTCGCCTACCGTCCTCAAAATTTACAACGACTTATTTTTAGACTATTGTATAGTCGGCGGTATGCCCGACGTTGTCAAAGATTTCGTTACAAAGAAAACCTTTGAAAACACGCTTGATATTCAACGTCAAATCGTTATCGGTTACGAAGCGGATATTCGTAAATACGCCGTAGGGCTCGATAAAGCGCGTATTGCAAATGTATATCGTTCCGTTCCTTTTCAACTCGGAAAAGAAAATAAAAAATTCCAAATTTCAAAAGTTCGTTCCGGCGCAAAATTCGCCGATTACAGAGGCTCGCTCGAATGGCTCGAAGATGCTGGTATCGTTAATATAAGCCGTGCTTTACAAACGCCGAATTTACCGCTTAAAGGAAACGTTATCGAAGATTGTTGTATTCTTTATTATGCCGACAACGGTTTGCTTTTATCTCAACTCGACGACGAAGCTCAAATGGATTTTCGTCAAAATAAAAACCTTGATGTTTATAAAGGCGGTTTATTCGAAAGCATTATCGGAGAAGCACTCGTTAAATCCGGATATGAACTTCGCTATTACAAGAAGGAAAATTCAACGCTACAGGAAGAATTCCTTGTTCGTTATAAAGACTATCTTGTTCCGATTGAAGTTAAAGCCGGCAATAATAATTCAAAATCGCTTTCAACCTTAATCAAAAGCGACAATTACAAAGAAATTCAATTCGGAATAAAAATCGTAAGAGGAAATATCGGGTTTAATTCCAATATCTGTACGTTCCCTCACTTTTGCGCTTTTCTCATCAAAGAGTTTCTATCTACATTTGATTTCGTATAATTATTGTTTTCTCCAATAAAAGTATTCTTGGAAAAAACACCTATTTGCCGCTATCAAAAATGAAAAGAGTACTAAACGACACCTTGACCTTACGAGCGCGCGCCTGCGGCGCGCGGTCAAGGTGTCGGTTGTTTTACTTCACTAACAAGACTGACTTAAAGCACGAAAAAACGGCGTTTTTCGCGCTGATCCGCTTGCGAAAACACCGCCGTTTTCTTTTTCGTAATAATCTTTAAGCAATTTCCGTCTTTTCTGTATGCAAAAACACGCCGCATATCCTTTCCTATCGGCGTTCCGCATTCGCGTTTGTTCTCAATGTTATATTTTCAATTACTATAAATGTACTTTCGACTTTTATAATTTTGAATATCCCGTTCCCAATTGATTACATCGTCATACAACGCATATTTCATTACAAAATTCAAAAATTGTCCTGCTATATCCTTATCTGCGATTTCTCTGCAAATTTCCGCAGGTATTCCCCTGCTATATACGATTTTCTCGCCCGTTTTGGCTATGTATTTTATCGGATACTTCAATGTACCGCCCCGCTTCAACAGAACGGGATTCAATTCTTGAAAATCCGACCTTCCGAAATTTTCGTCAAAAAAGGTATTCGCATACCTGGTATACCTCTTTCGCCGTTTCGTGCTGTATTCGTTCC
>CAYZOF010000067.1:0-9067 GCA_964479935.1 uncultured Clostridia bacterium
TAAGAAATCTTACGCAAGAGGGTTTTTCCATAGAACTGTGTTATACGCCGGAATACGTACAAATGCTGAATAAACGGCTATTGCTGTTTTTACAGAAAGAAATCGAAAAAGGAGGTATAAGGCTATGAAAACGAAGATTCCCGTATTCGTAAAAGGCGCAAGCAACGTGTATCGAACGCGTGATTTTATCGTAAATCAACGTTTGGCGATAGATGAAGACACGTTTGAAACGAACGTGCTTGTCAGTCGCGATACGTATTATAAGCGGACGGCAAAGCGAGATTATGAGTACGAGCGGTATTATTCAAAACGAAAGAATATCGACGGTAAGCGGTTGCCGAGCGGAATGTACGTGCGGACGTATATTGACTGAAAATCGCGGAGGAAGGGCGGGAGAACGAACTTTTGTCGTGAAAGTTCAAAATTAGCGCAGAAAAGTCGAGAAAATATCGTGCGAAAATACGGGAAAGACGTCGTCCGTATGGTTTACGCAATCGAGCGGAACGCTCATAAAACGGAAAACGACGATTATGCGTGAAAAATACAACTAAATAGACGAGCGGTACGGATTAAAAATCCTATAAGACATAAGCCTCGTCAAACGCTGCGTTATCGGCGTTACGGACAAAATTTATTATACAAGGAGCAAAATTATGGCAAAAAAAGAAGAAGCGCAGACCTCGAATGCGGATAAGTATAACCGCCGTAGATGGTCTGTGCCGAGTAAACGCGCGAAAGGCTATGCGGAAGATCGTAGAGCGAAAGTACATACTTACGGACCGAAAGAGGGTAAACCTTTAACGGATTACGAAGCAGGAATGCGTTCGGGATATCTGCAAGCGCAGTCGGATCACGCCGGAATTTATAAGTATAAAAAGGCTATAAACGAAGGCAAGAGTAAACAAGAAGCGAGAGAAATTTCGCAAAGAAAATCGAGAAGATAAAGGAGATTTATTAAAATGGAAAACAAAAAAATCATTGTAACGAAAGGCAGTTATGAAAAGAACGGCAAAATTTACGAAACGTATTTCATTAAAGGCGTCGTACGCGGACAAGACGTAGAAGTCGGTGTAAAACCGCCCGATTTCGGCGGCTATAAAGTGCTTGAAATTGTATTTAACGGCGCATTGGAGGCGGAACTCGAAGTAACGCCGTTTGAAATGAAAGACGATAGCGGTAACGTTATTTCGGGTAACACGTATAAAGTCATTTCCGTAGGTGAGGACGGGGAGGTGTACGAATGCCCCGTAAAACCCGCTCGTGCGTCGGATAAAGCACTAATGAAAATGCTTTTGAGATAAAGCGTTTGCGAATAAAATTATCAAAACACCAAAGGGCTGCGGCAGTCTGAAAAGGCAGCCGTAGCCCTTAATTAATTTTTTCGGAGGAAACAATAAATGGAAAACACATATAAAGATAATAAACTCGGCAGAATCGTCGCATGGATAGTAGCGGCAATTTTGTTAATCACGGCAGTCGGCGCAATCGTGGTATTCGCAAAAAAAGATACGGACGAGCCGCAAACGACTTTTCAAGACGGAATGACAATGACTTCAAAGCCCACTATAAGACTTTCCGAACCGCAAGGCGTTCGATTTACGGCGGTAGTAACGCCCGAACTGTATAACGAAGTAACTTCGGACGAAAATAAAGACTTCGGAATGGTGATTGCGCCACTTAACTACTATATGAAAGTAGATGTAGGTGAAAACACGGGCGATTGCGATTGGTTGAAATTATTCGAGGAAGAAGGCTTAACGGTAGTAACCTTAGATAATTTTACGCCTTATGCAGTCACCGAACCTGACGGAACGCTAATCGAATACCGTTTTAACGGCTCGATAACAAACATTCTTTACAAAAATACCAACTTGCAGTTTTTAGGTATCGGATATGTAAAAACGACGAACGGCGAGAACGTCGAATATAAATATGCGTCGTTTGCGGACGGGTTGTTATACAAACAATGCGCTTATTCGTATGCCTACGTCGCTGCGGAACGCTTAAATGCTTACGTTGTATCAAATGAATACTTAGCGCAGTCGGATTTGGATATTCTGAATGGTATAATCAACAGTTCGGTAGACTATGTAAACGGCTTGGAAACGGCAACGGAAGACAACAGTACGTATGCGGTAACATTATCGGAAACGGAAAAAGCGTTAAAAGTCGGAGAAACGTTCACGTTAAAAACCGACATAGCGGAAGGCGTCAAGGTTCCCGTATGGTGGCAGTCGTCCGACCAGAGTGTAGCGACGGTGAAAGACGGCGTCGTAACGGCAGTAAAGAATGGTACGACGACAATCAGCGCCGTAGTTGCCGGCAAGAAATATACTTGCTTGGTAACGGTCGGTGAAATGCAAGCGCAAGCCGTAGTTACGGAATAACTTGTAAAAGATACGGCTTGTGAAAAAAATCATAAGCCGTATTTTTTCTAAAAATTACTTTAGGAGGATTTTTAAATGACAAACATAGCAAGAAAAACACTGTGTATAGGTCTGTTCGTTATAACTCTTATTACGACGCTCTTTTGCGGATTTGCGTTAAACGGTAACGTTAAAGCGTATGCCGCCGAGATAGATTACGTCAATCAAGATTATCAAGATTTGCCGTCGAGTTTTAACTGTGCGACGGAAGACGTGATTTATAAAATCCATTGCGACGATATACGAACGAAATACAACTTGGAAGACGTAGAAGACTACGTAACGAAAATATCGTTCAGAGCCTCTATGGGCTGTCAAATCTATTTCGTGAACGGAAAAGCGTGCGATTTGGAAGACAGTTCCTACGGAGATAATCCTACGACGAAATACGAAAATTATTACGAGGTTTTGCATTACGATTCCGAGAATAAATACGTATATTTCAAATTCAAGAATTTATCTTCGTTGGATTCTGACGAAACGGTAAGCGGTTCGCTCGAAGATATAGGCATTTTGCAAGGAAACGACGCTTATTTGAACGCTCCGCAATACATATATTTATCCAACGTAACCACGCCCGTAACGGAAATAACGAACGAGGACGCATATTTTTCAAGCGAAGTAAAAGCGGCTCACGGCGGACGAGGTTTTACGAATTACAGTATTTATTCTATCGAATACACGATAAAACTCAATCAAAAAGTGTCGCATTTGGTAGATAAAATCGACGTATCGTTTATAAACGGCGGAGAGAGTTTTACGCTTTATCAATCGTCTTATTCGGTATCGGACGGACAAGGCGACGAGAACGGATATATCGAATTCACGGTTATAACGCTCGGAGATATTTCGGATATAGCGGAAAAAGTAAAATTGCAAGCGAAAATAACCTACGGAAATAAAACGCTGACGATAACAAGTTCGGAAACGGATTTAATCACGTTATGGCAAGGCTTGGTAAACGACGGCTTTTCCGCTTACGATTATTCGACGTATATGACGGAAAACAACAAAACGCATATCAAAATGTTGGTAAAATCGTATAACGCAGGTTTTTACGAAGAAATCAAAGGCAGTCAGAATTATTTTGCCGACTACGATAAAAACACGGATATAAAACTGACTTCGCTCATTTTCAAAATTCCGATAGACAATCTAAGTTATGCGAGTTTCGGTTGGTCGACTACGTATTATCAAGGTTATACGTATTACGTGTCGGCACGGATAGACAGCGATTTATACCTAACGACGACGGCGTATAAAATGAAAACGAACGAGGACGGAACGGTAACGGTAGCAGAAGGCGATATTATTTACGATACGAGCGTTTCGCAAAAGATATATGACGGCATAAGTTATTTTGCATACAACGGTTGTCTGTATCTTCGTATTAACGACGAATCGCCCGTGACGAGTTATTTTCCGCAAAAGGCAACGAGGTCGTTCAGCGCATACGCAAGGGATAAAAGTTATAATTCCCTCACGTTGCAAGCGAATACCGCAACCATTATCTACGACGAATATAACAAGGAATTGTTGTCGCAAATCGAAACGTTAAAGACGCAACTTGCGGAATTGCAAAAGCAGTTGGAAAGCGCAAACGCCCTTTCCGAAAGCCAAAGAGAAAAAATAAACGTATTGCAATCGTCTTTAGACGGGTTGACGGTAGATTATGACAATGCGCAAGCGGAAATCGAGTATATGACGGCGCAAATCGAAATAATGCGTGAAGAATATCAAAAGAAAATCGACCAACTCATAGCGGAAAACGGAAATAACGATTCCGTGTCTAACAGCGGCGATTCTGCGGACGATACCGATACGGAAGAAACCGATATTAAGATAGAACAAATCGTAGCGCTTGCGGCAGGAATACTCTTTATCGTCGTTATCGTTTCGCTGTTAATACCGAAAAGGAGAAGATGACTATGACGGTGAAAACGATTAAAAAACAATGTTATGCGTTGCTTTGCGTTTTGCTCGTATTGATATCTTCGTTTTTCTCAACGGGGTATGCCGTAGCGAAAGCGGATACGGACGAACTTAATTTCGACAAAACGAACGTGTTGGATGATTTGAGAAGTTCTAAAAATTTCAATATTTTAAGTTATCCGTTTTATAAATCCGATAGTCCCGAAATGTACGTAATGAACGTAGCGGAATATTGTTACTCGTTCGACGTGCTTAATCAAAACGAATACGGCTTGTATCTGTACGTATATAACCCGAACGGCATAGAAATAGACGAATCGCTTGGTGCGAACAAAGTTCAAATGGGCGTGTCGTATAACGAAAACGGCGTTCCTGACGATTATGAAAAATTCGCTTTGAAGTTTTGTTCTAAATCGGAAGAAAAATATTACGAAGGCTTGTTCTATAAGTTCAAAGTCGTTGACCATAAGAGTAAAGACGGAAAAACGATATTACAACGCGTAAAGAGTTCCGCTCGTCGATACGATATAAGCGGCATAGAAATTTTAGAGCAAGGCAAAACGCTGCCGACAGAATACGGGGTCGGCGGAACGTATATCTTTACGGGTTATGCGAAAGGCTACGGTGCGGATAAAAACGCCGAAAGTACGCTCGCTTGCGAAGTACAAGAATTGGAAACGGTAGAGTTAGACGTAAAGCACACTTTTTACCGCTCTCAAACGTCGTCGCTCGGCGTAGGGCATCAAAACCAACTCGATACCGTGTCTTTCTCCGTGCCGAAACGATTTTTAGAAAAATACGGTAGTTTGCAACGAATAAAAGCCGAATGGTACGAGTATAAAACGAAAGAAATTCTCGTTACGAGTAATAAGGATTTGTACGAAAAAGCAAGTCCGTATATCGGCGTAAACCTCGGTGCGAAAAACGATTTCGGTATGCAAGAGTATAACAAAAACATCTATTACAGTTTAGGAATCAACGCAGGCGACGCCGGAGGTGGTGTGTATATGGCGAAATGGGGTTGGAACTTAGGCACGGGATATCTGCATACGCCTTGCGAAGCGCTCTATTATATGTTCTTGGTGGACGATATCGACGAATACGATCCGTATGCGTCGGTGGTAAAAAGCGGCGGCGTGCAAAGTAACGATTTGTACGAATACATAAAAAAGTATAACAAGACGTATTCGGACGGTACGTTGCCTATAAAAGGCGGAACGATAAGTGCGGATTTATTCGAAAGCGATATAGACGAATCGAGAAAGATAGATAACGAAAACGGCAAGATACAGAAAGGCTACAGTTATTACGATTTCGACGCCGACGTGGACTTGCAAACGCTCACGAGTTGGTCGAACACGAGCCCATCGTTTTGGGATAATTGGCTAAATTTCGGGCTCGGCTCGGCGTTTACGGGCGGACCGGAAGAAGAAAGCGTTACAGTTGCACCTATACAGATATTAAAAGAAACGGATTTGCAAGGCTCTAACGAAGAAATATCTAAAAGATTGCTTGTCAATTATGCGGACGTAAGTTCAATTAAAACGGAATACGAAAATGCGGAGAAAAACGATATGGTGACGGTGTTGTTTCGATTCGCCACAAGCGATTATTATGCTCAAGAAGTAGATATCATAGAACTAAACGAAGGCTTTTTATGGTCTGACAAACACACTTCGGGACAAGCGTATATCGCACAAGAAAGCGTTTTTCTTAATTTCGATATCATTCAACTTACGTTTGAAAAGAAAGGCGTATATACGGCGATACCCGTCGTCGCAAGCCCTATCGACATTGTAGACGATATAACGCCGCCCGTTGATATGTCGGACGATTTAAGTTGGTGGCAAATACTGTTGGCAATACTCTTTTTGATTATAGTTTTATGGCTTTTAAGCGTTACGGGTATTATTCTCTTGCTTATAAAACTAATCGTTTGGGTAATTACGCTACCATTTAAGTTGATAGGCAAAATCATAAAAGCGATAACGAACGGGAGAAAGAACGAATGAAAAAATTAAAACGAATTATAGCGGTAATTTTACTTATATTCGTTCTCTGTTTGGTGGGCTACACGGCGCACACGTGTAGCCGAACGACGGAGAACATAACGGAGCAAACACAATACGACGGAGGTGGAGAAGTTGGATAAAGCGAGAAAAATACATATAACGATAACTATCGGTATATCTTTAATAATCGTCTTATTAAGCGTTTTGTTCTTTCAAACCTCGTGGCTTAGATTGTTTGAAACCTTTCGGGATTTCGGCGTGTCGGTAAAATACTATTTTTGCAAACTTTTCGAGGTAAAAACGAGCGTTTTACCTACGGTAACGGACTATTCGAGTGTGTTTTCTTGGAACGTTTTTTTGCCCGATAGTTCGGAAAAGACAAACGGATACGTAAAAGAGTTTTTTGCTTTGTTTTTCAATGCGGATAATTTCAAAGCGTGGTTAAACGGCGTTACGGACGGATTATACGTTTTTCTTAAAATTCTCGTTTTAAGTCTGCCGTGTATCGTTTTAATCGTAATATTGTCGCAAAAAATACGACAGAAACGTAACAACGATTATAACGAAGATACTAAGCCGTTAAAGGCGTATAAGGCGGTAGAAAACAAAGTTTTCGTGCCTGTCGTGCGGTTTGTAAAAGCGTATATAGCCTTTCTTAAAGAGAATATAAAGGTCGTTTATGCTTGGCTTATATTGCTTGCCGTAACGCTGAATTTTGCGAGCGTATTCGTGGCGTTTTTTGCGTATTATTTCTATTTCGCCGTGTCGTTCGACGTGGCTAATTTATGGGTACAGTTCGGGAAACTTATTGTAGATTTGCAAGTAGTGGTAAAAACGATTCCGCTAATAGGTTGGCTTGTGATTGCATATATACTTTTCAATCGTTGGAGAAAAAATCACGCTATGCGACGGTTACGACATTACGAAGCGAGAAATTGCGGGTTTATAAACGAACTGCCTATCGTGTCTATGACGTGCGGAAGTATGGGTAAGAAAAAGACGACGCTCATAACGGATATGGCTTTAAGCCAAGAGGTTATGTTCCGTCAAAAAGCATTGGAAATTTTGCAGAAAGCGGATATGAAGTTTCCTTACTTTCCGTGGATATGCTTTGAAAAGGAATTGCAAAAATGTATGGAATACAAAACGGTATATAACCTTGCGACGGTAAAAGCGTGGATAGAAAAGAAACGCAAACGCTTTGAAAAACACGGAAATACCGATTTGCAGTTATACGGCTACGATATAAGCAGGTATGCGTTGACGTATAAAGACGGACTGAAAAGTTACGATATTTTCGATGTGTTGTCTACTTATGCGCAAGCGTATTTTATTTACGTCATAGAAAGCAGTTTGATTGTATCTAACTACTCTATGCGAACGGATAATTCGTTATTGGACGAAGGCAATTTCCCGTTGTGGGCGTTGGATTTCTTTTCGGAAAACGAACGCAAAAGCCGTTTTTCACATATTTTGGACTTCGACGTGCTAAGGCTCGGCAAGAAAGTCTTAGAAAATAATCCGAAAGCCGGAAGTTTCGAGTTCGGCGTCGTTGCGATTACGGAGATAGGCAAAGAACGTGGAAACGTTTTAGACCATAAGGAAATTAAGAAAAACACGGACGAAACAAACCAGAAAAACGACCTTTTCAATTCGTGGCTTAAAATGTGTAGACACTCTGCAACGGTAGATAATTTTCCGTTCATTAAGGTTTTTACGGACGAACAACGTCCCGAAAGTTGGGGCTCGGACGCACGAGATTTATGCGATATTATTCATATCGTATCATCGGGAGAACAACGGCTTGCGTTGCCGTTTTATACGATAGAAGAAATGCTCGCGGAATGGGCGTTTGGTCGGTTTATGAGCTTATACACCGACTTTCGCTATCGCAGGGGCGACAATACTTTGCTCGTTTATGTCTTAAAAAGTATAACGGCAAGGCTTTGGAAACGTAACGTAAAAATCTACAACAAATACGGGTATGCAGTAGCCAAGATAGAAAAAGAACGCGGCACGATGGACGCAAAAGCGGAAAACAAACGGTATTTTCTTATGAATTACAAAATATACCGTAACCGTTTTTCGACGGACTGTTTCAGCGATTATTTTAACGATTTGGCAAAGGAAACGAAGGTCGGATTGAACGATTATTTAGAATACGCAACAGAAAAAGCAAGCGTGGACGAATTAAAGAAACAAAACAGTTATTTTATAAATTCATTGTATGGAAAGTGAATTATAAAATGAGGCAAGAAGGGAGGCGATTAAGCCTCTCTATTGTCGCATATAAAAATTCGAAATTTTATCAGGATAAATATATCTGAGAATCAATGAAATCGATTGAAATATTTTTTATTATATGCTAAAATAGAAAAAGAATTAGATTTTTTTGAAAATATATCCGCGATTTTGAAAAAGGCGCAAGAACAAGCAAAAACTGCCGTTAACGTTGCAATGGTTTATGCTTATTTTGAGATTGGTCGAAAAATTGTAGAAGAAGAACAACACGGCGCGAACAGAGCGGCGTATGGACAAAGAGTGTTAAAGGAGTTATCAACATATTTGACTTCTCGATTCGGAAAAGGCTATTCGGCAGATAATTTAAAATTGATGCGTCGGTTTTATATGGTCTATGGAAGCGATGAAATTGGGGAAACAGTGTTTACCCGATTTGAAAGTATGCCTGCGGTCAGT
>CAYZOF010000068.1:0-7706 GCA_964479935.1 uncultured Clostridia bacterium
AATCGGTTGCAAATCAAAGGAATGCTGTGCTAACGGCAAGACGGGCAAAGGAGATTGAAATATGGCTAAAACCAATAGCGGAAACGCACCCAGAGAGCGTAAATGGCTGAAACCCACTACGCGAGCAGAAGGCTACGCAGAAGAACGTAAATTAGGCGTTCACATGCGCGGCGACAAGAAAGACCAAGAGCTTGACGAATACAATAAGGGCTTGCGCTCTGGGTATTTGTTGGCACAATCGTACAACGCAGGTATGTATAAGTACAAAAAGGCTTTGAGTGAAGGTAAGAGCGTACCCGAAGCGAGAAAAATCTCTCGTCAAATCGGTAAGGCTACCGCAAAAAAGAAAAATGATAAAGGAGCAGCATAAAAAAATGGAAGGAATGAAAATTCTCGTAGAACGTGATACGTACACGAAAAACGGACAGGAATACTTTTCGTATTTCATTAGTGCAAAGATCAGAGGTAAAGAAAAGAGAATCAGCGTAGTACCGCCCGACAACGGCGGATACGAGGTTTTGGATATCGTATTCGGAAACGAAATGTCGGCAGAGCTTGTATTAAAGCCTTACGAAATCAAGGACGAAAAGACGGGACAGGTACTCAAAGGCAATACCTATGCGGTACGTTCTGTGGACGAGGACGGCATTGTATATGAATGCCCCATCAAGCCCGCGCGTGTTTCGGATAAAACGGCTCTCAATATGTTTTTGAGATAAAGCACGTGAGCAGGTATGCGTTGAATGCGATTTTGCAAGCAATCGCATAAAAAACAGGACTGCGGCAGTCGGAAAAGGTAGTCGCAGTCCTTAATAATTTTCAGGAGGATTTTATGGAAGCAGTAAAACAAAAAAAGACTTTCAAGGAAACTATGAAAGATACGGGACAAAAGGCAAAATCGTATGCAAAAAAGCAGACGGACAAAGTAAAAACGTCGGCAAAGCGTTACGGTTCGGATATCCGCACCGCATACGATATCGGTTACGCCAAAGGCTGGGACGACGCCTATACTATTCCCAAATGTGTAGGCTCGAAAACTGCGGCGGCATACGGTTACAAAAAAGGCTTGACGAACCGCCGTAAGTCGGATAAGTATAACAAACAATATCAACGCGGAGGTAATAAATAATGAAAAAAATCTTATATTTTCTACTGTGCATTTTACTTTGTATCGGTATCGGTGGCAGCGCGTTCGTACTGTATAAAAACTTCGGTACGGAAGAAACCCCGCCTTCCCAAAGCGGCGACGCCACTTTTGACGACGGCAAAGACGGCGTAACGGATTTTGACACTCCCCCTGCGAACAGTTTAGGCGACGGTTCTTCGGGTGGTTCGGACGATACGCAAACGGAGCTTACGCCCCCTATCGCGGAAACGTTGTATATCGCGGAGGGTATAGAAATGCTTGCCGGCGCATCTGTGTATATGGGTGACGATGAAACGCTCGATCCCGCTATCCGTTTTACCTGTCTTATCGATAACGAGTTAAAAGCGGACGTTGATGCAAATGAAAACAAGTCGTTTGCAATTTTGCTCGCTCCACTTGATTATTTTGATTCGGTAAACTATGATGCGAATACCTACATTGATTGGGTAAACGCCTTTGCAGAAGCGGAAAAAACGGTTATTATGTCTGTATTCGACGGCTACGGTACGTATAACGATTATACCTCGTATATACGATTTACGCTTTCTAACGTACTATATAACAACATAAACCGCAGATTTGTAGCAATGGGCGTACTTATCGACAATTCGGACGATACCCCCACATACAAATACAGCGCAATGCCCGACGGAGAAACGTACAGAACAAATGCGCGTTCGGTAGCATACGTGGCAGGTGCGGCGTTGAATGCTTACGCGCTCGGTGAAGCGGATATTCCCGAAACGCAAGTAACAAAGCTTCAAAGCTATATCAATATGGCGGTGGATAAATGCAATGGTTTAGCGGAAGCAACCGACGACGGCAGTATGCCCGTTGTAACCCTTACTACAAGCAATTCTGTAATAATGGCGCACGGCGGTTCACACCAAATCGGATTGGAACTTGAACCTTCGGCATTAGACGTTCCTGCATGTTTGGTATCGTCTAACGAAAGCGTGGCAACGGTTAGCGAAACAGACTTGATTTCCGCGCGTGGATACGGTTCGGCAACGATTAGCGTTTATATTTGCGGCGAGGTTTACACGGTATCGGTAACGGTGTCGAGCAACATACAATATGTATAATCAAAACGGGAGGTAGGCAATGACGGGAATTTGTAAAAAAATCTATTATGCAATTCTCGCGTTCGTCCTCTCGGTAGCGGTTTTGATGGCAGGGTTATTCCCTGCCGTCCTTTCCGTATCAGCCGAAGAAACGCAAAAATCGGTGTTTGAGCAGACGAGCGTAATGGATGATTTGACAAACGCAACAATAAACGGCGAAACGTTCGATTTGACGACCTATAATTTCGACGAAAAGAAAGAAACGCAGGTTTTGTCGTTCGTGGAATACTGTTATAGTTTCTATTCGGAAAGACAAGGCAATTTTGGGCTATACGTGTATTTGTATAACCCAAAAGGCTTGAAGTTCAACAAAACAAGTCCTTTGAATATGATACAGTTCGCATTAGGACATTCAACGAGCGAGAATTATACGAAGTATAAATTAACGTATTTGAATTGTTCTACCGAAACGAATTACGAAGGCTTGTTCTATAAATTCCGTGTGGAGCTGTCGGAAACGCAAAAACAGGCGATTTTGGAAACGGTCAACAGTTCGGAGCGTGTATATCGTGTAAGCGGTATCGAGCTTGTAACTTCGGGCAGTACGAACGCAACGGAATATGCAGTAGCCACGACCTATAAATATAGCGGTTATGCGGCGGGCTACGGCAGTAACGAAAATGCGGAAAGTACGCTCGTATGCTCGTCCGAAGAAAGCGACGTTTTATCGTTGGAAGTCCACGCAACGCAGTATCGCCCCGAAGGTACGAACGCAACGAATAATTACACGCAAGATATGTTGCATAGCGTATATTTTTCCGTTCCAAACGAGTATATCGTGCATTACGGGGAAATGTCGGCGGTACACGCCACTTGGAAAAACGCCGTAACCGCGCCTATATTCGTAACGGGAAATCAGAGTGTATATAATCAGGTTTCGGCTTTGCTTGGTGATTACGTTTACGGCGGTAAGGTACAAGACGGCGGAAAAAACAACGATATGGATTACGCGCTTATTGCAACGAAAGCACAAATCGGATATCGTGATACCGTCGAGGCGGCAATGGGTGGTTATATTGCATATAACGTCCTTATGGATTATTGCAGTATAGACGCCTATACCTACTACGATAATCTGTTGCATTACTTGTATTTCGCGTTTTATGCAGAGAACGGCGACGCGGATAATTATACCGTTTCATCGGAGCAGGTATTAGACGAATTGGAAAAAAGTGTGTCAAAATACGGCGGCATTCTCATTAACGGGAAATACAGCAGTAAAATGTTTTCAAGCTACGATAACGATTTTACCGAAGTGAATATACAGCGGACGAAAATTTTTCCTTGACGAGCGAGGTTCTTTCTCAAACTTGATGGGAAAAGCTGTGGGGCTTGGATGGTACGGTATCGGATACGACGACCTTTGACGGCATACAGGCGATTTATCCCGTTAAAAAGAACGATTTGGATGGTACAGACGAAGAAATAAGCAAACGGCTGTACATAGATGAAGCCGACGTTGCGGAATTGAAAACGTATTTTAGCAAAAACAGCGAACAAAACACGGTTTATTTATTCCGCTATATGCAGTCTGAATATACGGCGCACGAGGTAACGGAATACGAGCATACGACGGATTGGGCGTTGATTGGCGGTAATTTTAATACATACGAAGTTGCCGACACAAACGCATATTTCGCACAAATGTCCGTACAACTCGATTTCGATATCATCGACGTAACGTTTTCAAACGGCGAAGTCGATACGGTGATTCCCGTGGTAAGCGATCCCATCGACGTCGTACCCGACGTTACGCCACCTGTATATACCGAACCCGAAGAAGAAAACGAATGGTTAAAATGGCTGAAAATTATCATAGCGGCGATTTTTATTATTGCTCTTGCAATTTTCTTGTTTCCGCTTCTAAAACCGTTGTTTGGGGTTATCGGAAAAGGTATTGCGTGGCTCGTAAGCGCACCGTTTAAGGCGATTGGACGAGCTATAAAGAAACGAAAACAACGCAAGGAGGACGAAAACAATAATGGCGAAAACGGGTAAACGAATACTCGCAGTCGCACTATTGATTCTGACGGTCTTGGTGGTCGGTTGTCTGCTCTATACGGGCAACCGATTATCGGACTATCCAGACGATTTAAGCGCGTATAAAGGCAAGATTTTTGAAGTAAAGGACGACACAATGACTGCGTTCACGGCAAACGGAGCGTGGTATAAAGCGGAAAATAACGAAGTGATTTTGTTGGAAATAACGGACTATACGGACGGCGTAATCACAATGCAAAAAAACGATACCGTTTATCGGTTCGTAGTCATAGACGAAAATACGCTTTACGACGAAACCACAAAATCGCTCTTAATAAGGAGAACGGATTATGCGGAATTTACGTAAAGTATATATCGCCCTATCCGTAGTGATAACGGCAATTTTTTTAATTATAGGCATAGCGTATTGCACAAAATCGTATGAGCGATTATGGGAAACGATATGCGGTGTAGGCTCGTCGGTAAAGTTCTATTTTAGCGAGATATTCGAGCTGGAAAACAACACGCCCGTGGACGTGATACAACCGTCGGAAACGCTACAAGGCGAAATGGTGGCAATGCCCACAACGGCAAGCGTGTTTTGGCTTAAATTTAAAGTGTTTTTCACGCTCCTTAACGGCTCTAACCTCGGCGGATATTTCGAGATAATCGGGCAAAAATTAGAGATAATTTCACGGTTTTTACTGCTTTTGCTCCCCGTAGCGATATTGGTGGTAATCGTAGTAAAAAAGATTTACGCAACCCCGAACGTAAGGCACAACCAAGATACCCGACCACTACGAATAGTAAAGAAAATTAGCGGCGTAACCTATCAACCTATAAAACGGTTTATATGGGGTTATAAACGGTATTTAGACGAAACAACGCATTGGAAAACAGCGTGGATTTGGATATGGCTTGCAAACGTCAATTTCTTATCCATTGGCGTAGCGTTTATATCGTACTATTTCTATTTCGCCGTGTCGTTCGATATCCCTTCGCTCTATCCCCAAATCGTAAACCTTTTGAAAGATTTATTGCTTGTGTTGCGTTATTTCCCGTGGCTTTTGACGGGTACAATCGCGTGGATCATCTTCACGCGCGTACGTGAAAAAATCGGTATGCAGGTATTATACCACCACGAGGCGAGAAATTGCGGCTTTATCAAGGAATTACCTATCGTTTCAATGTCCTGTGGTAGTATGGGTAAGCGCAAAACAACGCACATAACGGATATGTCGCTATCGCAAACGGTTATGTTTCGGCAAGAAGCGTTTACGCGGCTACAAAAACAAGATATGAAATTCCCGTTATTTCCGTGGATAAAATTCGAGATGGAATTACGCGCGTGTATGGAATACGGCAAAGTGTATAATTTGGCGTCTACATAGGCGAAGTAAGCGCGGACGTGATAAAACAAATGCGAAAATGTAACTGACGTGAAACGGGTGGTTAGAAAACGGTTAAAAACGAAAAATAACTTGATGGGAACCGCGGGGCGATTTGCAAGCGGTTTAGCGCAAACGCCCCGCCCGAAAGTTTCGTTTTTCGTTTTGTCAGTCGGTCAATCAGTTTGTTTCGCGTGTGCTTGTCTGGCGGCGCGCAGCGCCGCCACTTGTTCAAGACAGAAACACAATTTTATGGATACTCTGGGAAGAAGTGTATCTAAATAAGTAAGCGTATGGGTAAACGTAACTCATACGCTTTAATCGTTATTTTTTAAGTCTGTGTTGCATAACGGAAGCGATATCGATTTTGTAAACGATATTTATTTCGCGTTCTTTGCCCGTTGTTTTCGGTGAGCCGCCTATGATAATCCTGTCAATCAGTTCAAAACACATTTCGCGCGTAAGCTCGGGGACTTCGAGATACTTCTTTATATCCCGTATAAAATCGTCTGCGGTTTGTAGCGTTGTTTCCGTTTCGTTCAATTTCTTTTCAAGTTCTTCTATTTCTGCCGTCAGCGTTTTTTGCTCGGCGGAATATTTCTCTATAAACCCTATACAAATATCTTCGGGCATTTTGCCTTTTACTCTATCCTCGTAAGCGACCTGCATTAACCGAGATAATTCGTCGATACGTTTTTGTTTCGATTGCAGTTCTTTCTTCGTGGCTTTGATTGCTTTGTCGGCAAGTTCGGCGTTATGACGGATAAATTCTTCGCGAATATTCTTCTCGTCCAACACGATTCTTTGTGCCATCGTGCGTATATCGTCTAAAACGATTTCCTCTAATATGCTTGCCGCGATATAATGAGAAAAACAATATGCTTTTCCGTAGCGGATATGATAACCGCAATCGAAGTGAAAAGTGCGTTTGCCGTTACGCCGAATAGAAGTACAGAGTTTCATTTTACCGCCGCAATCGGCACAAAAGAGAAAGCCCGAAAGAGGATGAGTAAAGCCTATTTTCGTTTTTCTGCCCGTAGCAACGGATTTTCTGCGCGCTTGCACTCTGTCCCATAACTCTTGTGAAATAATAGGCTCGTGATTATTGAAAACGACCGTCCATTCGCTTTCGTCCGTTCTGTATCGCTTGTGGTTTTTATACGATACAGAAGTCCAGCATAGTTGCGGCAAATGTCCTATGTATATAATCTTTTTAAGCATTTCCCGTATCGTTACGGGCGTCCAAAAGCCCATTACTTTTTGTTTCGGCTTTTGTTCGAGATTAGCATAAGCGTACGTTGCAGGCGTGGGGATTTTTTCGAAATTCAGCGTTTCGCATATTTTATTCGGACTTAATCCCGAAGCGTACATTTCGAATATTCTGCGAACGATCGGAGCAGTTTCTTCGTCTATAATCGGCGTATGCTTTTTATCCGTACCCATTTTATAGCCGTATGCCGCTTTCTTCGCAACGTAAATACCTTCTTTCGCAAAAGCGCGTCTGACGGCACGAATTTTCTTGCTTGTATTCGCCGCATGCCACTGTTAAAAACGTTCATAATCGGCATTATTTCCATTGCGCCGCTGTCACGATTTTCCGTGTCTACGTTGTCTTGAATGGCTATAAACCGTATTCCGAACGCAGGAAACACATAGTCTATATATTGTCCGACTTCGATATAATTTCTCCCGAAACGGCTCAAGTCTTTTACGATAATCGTATTGATAACGCCCGTTTTCGCGTCGTCTAACAATCGTTGTACTTCGGGGCGTTGAAAGGTCGTGCCAGAAATGCCGTCGTCTATGTATTCGTCGTGAATAGAAAAGCCGCGTTCTTCCGCATATTTGCGTAAGATGGTGCGTTGATTTTCAATGGATACCGATTCGCCTTGCCGTTCGTCCTCTTGGGAAAGACGGAAATACAATCCTGCAACGTAGTTCTTTTGTTTCATGATTTTTTTACCTCGCTATTTTTATTGCTTGCTCGGTGGCAAGTTTTTTCATGGTTTTCTCGAAGTCTTTTCCGCCCGTGAAATACCGACGAACGAAAAACGACTTATTGCCGAA
>CAYZOF010000069.1:0-7684 GCA_964479935.1 uncultured Clostridia bacterium
ATGAAAACGTTTTCTCGACCAATCTTTCAAATTCGGCGGAATAAGGACTTCCGCTACCTCCCACATTCGCTTTATTCAGCATAAGCACCGCCGATATACCCGTTTCGGGTTCTATCCAAAAATGCATACCGTACGCGCCGCTCCAACCGAAGCTCCCGTCGGACAAAGGCTGCAAGCCACTGCGTTTTTCGCAAACGCGTACCCCCAACCCCCAATTAAAAGATTCGTTGATTCCGTCCAACGTCTTAGGCAACGTCGGCGTACGCATTTTTTGCACGGAATTTTCCGTTAAAATCCGTTTGCCGTGTAAGCTTCCGTTATTTGCGAGCATTCGCGCGAATTTCGAGTAATCCTCCAACGTCGAAAACAATCCTGCCGAACCGCCCGGATAGCCGAATTCAAAAGCTTCGAAACCGCTCACGCCCAAATCGACCGACTGCAAACGTCCGTCATCGCCCGTTCGATACATCTCCGCCAAACGCTCCGACATGTTTCCCGACAACTCATACGACGTGTCCGACATCTCCAACGGCTCGAAAATATTCTTTTTTAAGAATTCCGCGTACGGCATACCGCTCGTCCGTTCCACGATATACGCGAGCTGTTCCATCGCAACGCCCCAACTGTAGGCTTGCCTGCTCCCCGGCGCAAAATCCAAAAGTGCGCCGTTCCATGCAAGCGCGTTTTCTCGCAATTTGCAAGGCGTCGAAAGTTTAGCAAATTGAAAATCGCCCACATGTCCCGCCCCCAATCCGGAAGAATGTGTCAAACAATCTTTTAACGTGATCTCGCGAGCCGATTGCACAAAACACAGTTTCCCGTTTTTCAACTGCCCGACGCCGCCGTGCGAAAATCCTTCTATGTATTTCCCTATCGAATCGTCAATAGATAAAAGACCTCTTTCTTCCGCAATCAAAACCGCGCAAGCGGTAATCGGCTTCGTCATGGACGCCAAACGGAAAACCGTATTTGTTTGCATGGGCTTCATACGAGCCAAATCCGTATACCCGATCGCTCCGCAAAACAGCTCCTCTGCGCCGCGATTGACCGCGTAAACGATTCCGTTCAATTCCTCGGCAACCACGTATTTTTGAAAGCATTCTTCAACACTCTTTATCGTTTTCATAGTTCCTTTCCTCTTCTTATTCTTTCGACGTCGAGTCCTTACGCTCGATTTTTCGAACTACCGTGCGCATATATATGAGAAGTATAATCGTAATAAGAAAACTAAATGCACTCAACACCTGTTGCGCGTATACCGACACCCCTAAAATACTGTTCCCGTTTTTTTGAATGGCTACAACCAACGGACTCAGGGCCAACGTAATAAGGAATCCGGAAAATCCTGCAAATGTCTGACTTAAGGCGAGCGCCTGTGTGCGCTGTTTCGGCTCTACGTAATCATAAATCAAATTGATGGTTGCGCTGTTAATTCCCGCCATCGCCACGCAACAAAGTATATAATAAATTGTGTACAGAATTTTCCCGTTACTCGGAACAGTAAACATATTGGCTCCGAACGCCACTGCCGCAATCGTAAAACAAACGCTCAACATCTTCGAAAAGGAATATTTATCCGCAAATTTCCCCATTGTGCGTGAAAAAATCGCACGAACAAAACTCCCAATCATGATTACAACCGACACAAACGTCATGGAAAACGCAAGTTCCTTCGTTTGATACGTGCCAGTAAAGGAAATCGTTGCGTAGTTCGCTATATTCCAAAGCACGGGGATAAAAATGATCTTAAACAGATTTTCCTTGATCGAGTCTCCGACACGCTCATACTCCGTTGCTTGCTCCGCCGGTCGTTCTTTCGAGAAAATCAACGTCAAACTATGCAAAAGCATTAACACGAACAATACGAGTCCGCAAGCGAGAAATGCACTTCGCATGTCCCCTTTCGCCTCAAACGAGTCCATCATCGCGCCGAACCCGTAAGAAAACGCCATACCGCTCAAAAGCGAAACGATCTCTTTATTCGCCGTGAACCTACCGCGTTTCTTGTTATCCACGAGCGACATATACCAATCGATCTTCGAGGCGTTGATGATATTATGAATAATATGCCCCGTCAAAAGCACTGCCACGAACAGCACTGCCTTGACCGTCGCAGACAGCTCCGTAATCGGTACGATAAACAGCAATGCAAACAGCAATTGACTGGCTATATGCCCAAACGTTACCCATCTCTTAACGGGACGCTTATTCGCGAGAAAAATCGCAATCAGCTGAAAACCGCATCCAAGCGACACAAACGACGACAATACACCCGTCAAACTATCCGACAAACCCAAATACGCGGTTATTTTTGCAAGATATACCGAACTCACGGACAACGAAACGAAATATTCCAACGCCGCCTCGATTATGTACAACAACCTGCTCGATTTATACGGATCTTTATCTTCTGCCCTGCTTATTTCCATATTCAACCTCTTGTGTACGTCTTTCAATCTTTCACGTCGTCAAAAACAAAATCGGCTCGAGAATCCGCTCGATACGTTTCTACCGTCACGTTGTCCAAGACCAGTCCGTCTATATGCCGAAAATAAATCCCTTTCGCAGGCAATATCCGCCCGTACACGTATACCTCCGGATAATCCTGCGCCCTTTCCGATACTTCCCGTTTGTATTCCGTCACTCCGCCGCTTAGTTTCAATTTCACGTTCCTTAATACGATATTCTCGAGTCTGCTTTCCTGCAGACCGCAGACATTGCTCGTCATTTGCCATTCGCCCGTTGCCTGCATTCCGTCAAAGCTCTCTGCCTCGCCGAACACCCTCGGATCTTGCCACGTATCGTTCGCCTTATAACTGAAATAATTCCAAGGTATAATCGAATACGGCTCGTAAGGTCCGTCGGCGGTGATATTCTCCAACGTTACGTTGCGAATCTTCCCGATTTCACGTCCGGCAGGTCCGCACATACGTTTCCCGACGTGTATAAATATCGGAGCGTTCACGTTCCGCATTTTTACGTTTCGAATCGTTATTCCGTCTACGATCGCTCCGTCCACGCTCTCAACGGATATACCGGTGATTCGTGTTTCTCGAATCTCGATATCCTCTATCTCGATATTCTCGAAGCCGCCATTCGTTTCCGTGCCGAATTTGATCGCGTTGCAACGGCTTTTCACCTTGCAATTCCACACACGGATATTCTTGCAAACTCCCAACCGATTCAGCGTATACGAGCTTTTGAATACGATTCCGTCGTCGCCCGTTTCCACGTCGCAATCGTGAATGCGAACATTTTGCGAATTGTCGGGGGATATCCCATCTATATACACTCGCATTTTTATCCCGTATACGTCCACGTTTTCGCATCCGGCAAAATAAATCGCCAAATCGGTGACGTTATAAATCTCCAAATCGGAAATTTCGACGTTTTTACAATTTTTGAGCGCAATACACTTCGCGCCGCGGTGTCTGATCGCCTCGCCGCGAACACCGTCCTCGTCCCACACGGAACACATGTCGATCTTTCCGCCTCCCGTTATCTTCACGTTTTCGCAATCGAGTCCCACAAACAACGACGGATGAAAATACGTATGCGATGAATCCTGATAGATCGGATACGTAACCTCTTCTTCCTGCGCATAATCGTAATAGCTTTCCGCGCCGAGAATTTCCGCGCCGCGCACAATCTCTATCGTGACGTCGGATTTCAGAAAAACAGTACTCAACGCATACCTGCCTGCCTCAAATCGTATAATTCCGCCTCCGTTTGCATGGCAAACTTCCACCGCTTTTTGCACCGATTCCGTACATAATGTTTTCCCGTCGGGGAGTGCGCCGTACGTGCGCACGTCATATACTTTCATTTGCATAACACCACTTCACTATTCGTACCGTAATAGATATCCTCTTTTTTTGCGAGTAAGCCGCAAAGCGTTTCGAATCGCTCCCAGCCGTTTGCGCTTCCGTCCAATTCATACGTATGCCCCCAAATATAAAAGACTTTCGGAGTCTCCGCTTGCATCGCCAAAAATTCCTGCGCGAGTTCTACCGCCCTTGCGTCTAAAAAATGCAACGTGGGATTGTAACGCAATAAATCCGACTGCAAATCAAACGAATACGTCGACGTTATCGTTCGCGCAAATCGAATCTTCGTCGTATCGCGAATCACCCGTGCCGTACGCGCGTCGTTATTAACGCCGCCGCATGGATATGCCATACAACATATTTCTTTGCCCGTTAAGCGTTCCAACGCTTTTCGATCCTCTTCCACTTGCCAAGTTACGCACGAATCCGGCAACTCCCTTAAATTGAAATGCCCCGACGTATGTACGGCTACCTCATGATTCCGATATGTTTTTTCGACGTCTTGCGGCTCTATAATCGTTCTCTCCACTCGTCTGCCGTTCGTTTCGTAAGGGTACTTCGTCCCGAATTTTCCCGAATTCAAATTAAACGTCGCTTTTAAGCCGTACTTATCCAAAATCTCTATCGCGCGTATATCCTGCAACACGCCGTCGTCAAAACTGAACGTTACCGCTTTCTTCTTCCCGTTCCACATATTTATTCCCTTTTTATTGAATCATAAATTGCACGAGCAAAACGCTCTCTTTTTCCAAAACCGCAGGTAGCGTCACGCTTTCGAATCCGCGTTCCGTTATCAGCCGATACTCCGCGGTTCGCGCACCTGCCTCTATTGCCTCTATGCTTAAAGTCAAATCTTTTTCCGTCGTGTTGGATATCATCAGATACCTCTCCGTTTCGTTTCGTGCTCCAACCGCATATACACCCTCTTCCGAGCACTCAACGCATACCTGGTGCCCTAATTCGTATAATTTATTGAATGCGACAAACGCATAATACGCCGGAAGCGGTTCCCTCGTCAACGGGTTAAACAGACTCCCGTATACGCTCACGCCTATCTGCGCGTCGTAAAACATCGCGGAATCCAACGGCGTGTCTTGGAACGCCAACATCATCCCGGCGACCAACGCCGCATGACGCTTCGTGCCTCGCGCGCGCGTTTCGTCATAATTCCACTCGTTGCACGTCGTTTCCGTCTCCGTATACCCTGCTTCGTCCAAACGCTTTCGCGCGTACGCCGCATAAACTTTGTTGTTCTCGATCCCGTCATAACTATGCCATGAAAAGAAATCCAACGGACAATTTTCGCGGCGAATGTACTCCAAAAAGCCGTCAAAAAACTCTATAAAATATTCAAAGCGCGGCGAGGATTTCGCGCCTGCCACAAACGTTTTCGTTAAAGCGTAAAAACCGCAGCTCGCATATCCGCCGATTTTTAAGTGCGGAAAACACGTCTTCAAATGCTTCGACACGACTCCGTACAACGTATAATACTGTTCTTTCGTGCCACGCCACATTTGATTTTCATACGGATCTTCATAATTGTCCGGTTCGTTCCATATCTCCCAATAACGAATTTTGTACCGAAAACCGTTCGCCCAGCCTTCCGTATAATGGCGTATAATATGCTCGCAAATCACCGCCCACTTTTCATTATCCGTCGGCGGATAAATTCGATAAGCTTTCAGCTCCGCAAAGTTTTCGATCGTTACTCCCAAACGGAAAAACGGCTCTACCCCGTTTTCTATGAGTGCCGTGATCAACTGATCCGTAAAGGTAAAATCGTAATTCTCTTCCTTGGTTGCGTCTGCCGAAAAATCCCTGAATATGTTCGGTACGTCCGCCCAAAGATTTCCGCCGAACCATCCTCCTACGTCATGCAACCGAGAAAACGGAATCCCGGCTTCTTTCAAATATCGGAACATGCCGAAATTCGTTCCGATAATCGGCGGTTGCCCGACTCCGTGCATCGGCTTGATCTGCCCTATCGTTTTATGAAAATCTACTTTTACGTTCATATTATACCTTTTACAAAGAAATGCGTTCTCCGCCTTTTATCTTGACTTTCTTTCCGTAATAGTCGATATACACGTCCATACTGCTCGGATTGTATACGCAATCTCCGTTGATTCCGAACTCCAATCGCTCGCACGCCTGCAAGTACGCGTAAATCTCTCCGTTCGTCGCATACCATATCTCTTCGCGCCCACCTATATACTCCGCAAACTCCTCGATTACGCGCCAATTGTCATGATCGTCAAACTCGTAACTATGCCCCCACAAATAGAAGAGTTTCGCTTCGTTCGCCCAATAATAAGGACTTTCTCCCTGCTCGACGAAGTTTTTCGCCAATTCCATCAACCGAGGATTGTTATGATGACACGTCGCAGGCAAGCGCAACCAGTCCTCCGGCAAATCGAATCGCTCCGTCGATATCGTCGTCCGCGAATAGCGAATTCCGCATTGTTTCAGAATTTCCACAACCGCATCGCTATAAGATCCGTTGGCGTATGCCATGCCGGTAATCATCTCTCCGAACGTCTTTTCCAACTCTTTCCGATCGCATACGACGTCTGCCGTCGCCACCGCGCTATCCACCCTCGCCAGCGACAAATGCTTATAACCGTGCACCGCCACTTCCATGCCGAACGGCAAATACAATTCAAGTGCCTCTTGCTTCGTCATTCTGCCTTTCGTTTCCCCGTTGTAACTTTCGGAAAAGTATCCGGAATTCAAGTTGAATGTCCCCTTTAAGCCATTCTTTTTCATGATTTCAATCAAGCGTTTATCCTGACGAACCCCGTCGTCATAACTCAATGTCACCGCTTTCCTCTTGAAACCCGGAAAACGTATGTATGCTTTGTTCATTTTTTTACTCCTTACTTACTTGTTCTCAAATAAATTGTACTTCATTTCTTGTCTAAAGTCGAGGGTCGAAGCTCTATTCATCAATAAAATATTCCAACTTTATCAAGCTCAACATATCTTCGTCCGAACAGCCACTCGGCGCAAATATTTCTTTCTCAAAATTCCCGTTGAATAAGCAACAGCGTAAAGCACGCCGACCAGTTATAGTCCGCTATCGAATGCACGTGCTTTCGCCAATCCGGCGTCTTCGGTTGCTTTCCTTTGCGATCGCAATAATACGGTGCGACTTCGTCGTTCGGATCGTAAAACTCAAAAACGCATCCCGTCTTTTCGTACCATTTCTCCACCATCTTCAGTGTCTTTTCTCGCAAGGCTTCCGCAAGTTCCTTATATCCGTATTCCTTCAACCCCTTGATTATGAAATAATTGTAATTGAGCCACACGCCGCCTCGCCACATATCCGTGGAATACGTCGGATGTTTCCGCGAAATACTCGCGATTGGTGCTTTCGTCCAGAGTTCTTCCTCTTTCGTCAAACGTTGCACCATGCGCGCCGCTTGTACCGCCGAGCAAAGCCTTGTAAACAGCGGCAAAAAACTTATCGGCGTCAACACCTTCGTCAACCCACCGTTAAATAATCGATCGTAAAACGCTCCCCCCTCGGCATCATACATCTGCTCGATTATCTTCTGTTTTAATTCAGCATGCGCCGTTGTCCAATACGCGCCTTTTTCCGCCTCACCCAACTCATAATATATCTTGGATAAATATTCCGCGTCATGTGCCTGAAAACAGCTAAAATCCAACGCGTCCATTTCTTCGTCAAAGTCAAATCGCGGCGAATTATCCAACCCCGATTCCCCACATTTGCACGTCAAATCCTCCGGATCGCTGTACCACTCCAACAAGCCGTTACCGTTTTTATCGCGATTCGACCTATCCCACAACAAGTACCGTTCAAGCGGCTCCGCACTTTCTCGCAAAAACGTCTT
>CAYZOF010000070.1:0-7558 GCA_964479935.1 uncultured Clostridia bacterium
ACGATATCAACAAGAGCCAAAGCTCCAACGATACTTTCCCCACGGCAATGCACATTGCGGCAGTTATCGCCATCGAGGACAACCTTTTCCCTGCGATGGATAAATTGATTGCCACCTTGCAGCGTTTGGAAGCGGAAAACGAAGGCATCGTTAAGAGCGGCAGAACGCACTTGCAAGACGCGGTTCCCATCGCATTCTCTCAGGAAATCAGCGGTTGGAGAAATATGATTGAAAAGACCAAGGCGCAGTTAGAGCTTGCTTTGCCCGGCTTGAAAGAGCTTGCACTCGGCGGTACGGCAGTCGGCACCGGTTTGAATGCGCCCAAAGGCTTTGCGGAAGAAGTTGCGGCGCAGGTTTCCGTTTTGACGGGCAAGACTTTCGTTACCGCGGAGAACAAATACCACGCTTTGACGTCCAAAGACGAACTCGTTTTCGCGCACGGCGCATTGAAAGCGCTCGCTTGCAACTTGATGAAGATTGCAAACGACGTACGTTGGCTTGCCAGCGGTCCTCGCGACGGACTTGGGGAAATTTTCATTCCCGAAAACGAACCCGGTTCTTCGATTATGCCCGGTAAAGTAAATCCCACGCAGTGCGAATCGATGACGATGGTTGCCGTACAGGTAATTGCAAACGACGTTGCCGTCGGTATGGGCGCATCGCAAGGGAACTTTGAATTGAACGTATTTATGCCCGTAATCATTTACAACTTCTTGCAATCGGCAAGGCTGTTGGCAGACGGCATCACCTCCTTCGAGGCGAATTGCGTGACTGGTATCAAGGCAAACAAAGACAAGATGCACCACAATCTTTACAACTCTTTGATGTTGGTTACCGCGCTCAATCCGTACATCGGTTACGAAAATGCGGCAAAGACGGCAAAGAAGGCGTATAAAGAAAATATTTCCTTGAAAGAGGCGTGCGTTGCGCTCGGATTCTTGACGGCGGAAAAATTCGACGAAGTATTCCGTCCCGAAGAAATGGCGTATCCGCAGAAATAAGAAAAAAGGTAGCGTATAGATATGAAAATCAGTTATTATCCCGGCTGTACGCTCAAAACGAAGGCGAAGGAATTGGACGTTACCGCCCGTCTTTGCGCCGAAGCTTTGGGCGTAGAAATGGAGGAAATTGAAAATTGGCAATGTTGCGGTGCCGTATACAAGATGGGGACGGACGAAATCGCAACGAAATTGTCGGCTATTCGCGCGTTGGAATACGCGAAGCGTCACGGCGGAAAGCTGTTGACGCTTTGTTCCGCTTGTCACAACGTGATCAAACGTGCCAACGAAGATATGAAAACGAATGCGGACATTTGCATGCGCGCCAATAATTATATGGGCTTGGAAGAACCGTATAAAGGCGAAACGGAAGTGTTGCATTATTTGGAAATGCTGAAAAACGTCGTGGGCTTCGACAATATCAAAAAAGCGGTGGTAAAACCGATCAATCGAAAGATTGGCGCATATTACGGCTGTCTGTTGCTCCGTCCCAGCGGCGTGATGGCATTCGACAACCCCGAAAACCCGACGATCATCGAAGACTTTATTCGTGCCATCGGCGGTACGCCCGTCGTATATCCTTTCCGTAACGAGTGTTGCGGCGCATACGTTTCTTTGAAGAACAGCGAATTGCCCAAACAAAAGAGCGTGAAGGTGCTTTCCGGCGCAAAGGAAAAGGGCGCGGAAGAAGTGATTACGGCATGTCCGCTCTGCTTGTATAATTTGCAGGCGAACGGCGGCGATATTTTGCCGGTGAAATACTTTACGGAGCTTCTTGCCGAAGCATTGGGGGTAAACGCATGACGAAAGAAGAACGTATTGAAAATTTGAAACGGCTTAGCGGTACGGATGTCAGAAAGTGCATGAAGTGCGGTAAATGCTCGGGGCGTTGTCCGGCGTTTAAGGAAATGGACATTAAACCGCATCAATTCGTATCCATGCTCTCCAAAGGCAAGATCGAAGAATTGTTGGACAGCAAAGCGATTTGGAATTGTCTTTCCTGCATGGCTTGCGTAGAACGTTGCCCCAGAGGCGTCGCTCCGGCGGCGGTTGTGGAAGCGGTACGCGAAACGGTCGTAAGAATGCAAGGCAACAATGGCATTAAAGCAGAGGAAATTCCGCCGATCGTAGACGAATTGATTCCTCAACAGCTTCTTGTCAGCGCGTATAGAAAATACAACCGATAATCGGTTGCGGAAAAATCGAAATTTATAAAAAGTGAGTAAATAAAATGCAAAGAATTGGTGTTTTTATTTGTTGGTGCGGCAGTAACATCGCGGCAACGGTAGACGTAAAAAAGGTAGCGGAAACGATTAAGAGCGAACCCGGCGTCGTGTTCGCGGAAAACTACCAGTATATGTGCTCCGAAAACGGTCAACAGCTCATCAAACAGGCAATCAAAGAACATAACCTTACGGGCATTGTCGTCGGCGCATGTTCGCCCAGAATGCACGAAGCAACTTTCCGTAAGGCGGCAGAATCGGCAGGCTTGAATCCTTATATGGTAGAAATTGCCAACATCAGAGAGCATTGCTCCTGGATTCATAAGGACATGGAAGAAGCGACCGAAAAGGCAGTCGTACTAGTTCGTACGGCGATTGCAAAGGTTAAATTGAACGCGCCCTTGACGGCAGGGGAAAGCCCCGTTGTAAAACGCGCGTTGGTCATCGGCGGCGGTATTGCAGGTATTCAGGCTGCACTCGATATTGCCGATGCAGGTTTTGAAGTAGACATCGTGGAAAAGAACGCTACGATCGGCGGCAGAATGGCGCAGCTCGATAAGACGTTCCCGACGCTCGACTGTTCGGCTTGTATTCTCACGCCGAAAATGGTAGATTGCGCGCAACACGAGAAAATTGATATTCTTACCTATTCCGAAGTGGAAGAAGTAAAAGGTTTCGTCGGCAATTTCAACGTAAAAATTCGCCGTAAAGCAAGATTCGTAGACGAAACGAAGTGCACCGGCTGTAAAGTTTGTATGGAAAAATGCCCTTCCAAGAAAGGGTTGAACGCGTTCAATATGGATTTGAACACCCGTCCTGCAATCTACATTCCGTTTGCACAGGCTATCCCTAACGTGGCGGTTATCGACCCAGAACAGTGTATCAAACTGAAAACGGGCAAGTGCGGTATCTGTCAGAAATTCTGCGGCGTGGGCGCAATCGATTACGAGCAGAAGGATACGTTTGAAGAACGTCAGTACGGCGCAATCGTCGTGGCAACGGGCTTCAAGCCGATCGCACTCGACAATTTCAACGAATACGGTTATCACGACAACAAAGACGTCATCACGTCTTTGGAATTGGAGCGTTTGATGAACGCTGCCGGTCCTACGAACGGCGTTTTGTTGCGTCCTTCCGACGGGGAACACCCGAAGGTAATCACCTTCATTCAATGCGTAGGCTCTCGTGACACCAGCGGTTGCGGTAAGCCGTATTGCTCCAAGATTTGCTGTATGTATACCGCAAAGCACGCTATGCTCATTCGTGAAAAATATCCCGATACCGAAGTGCACGTATTCTATATCGACGTTCGTACGCCCGGTAAGAACTACGACGAATTCTATCGTCGCGCGGTAGAGCAGTACGGCGTGGATTATATCAAGGGTATGGTCGGCAAAGTATACAACGAAAACGGCAAATTGATGGTTCAAGGCTCGAATTTGATCGACAACGAACAGATCACCATCGAATCCGACCTTGTTGTTTTGGCGGCGGCAATCGAACCCGAACCTTCGGTTAGGAAGATTGCAACATTGTTGACGACGAGTATCGACACCAATAACTTTCTTACCGAATCGCATGCAAAACTTCGTCCCGTAGAAAGCCCTACGGCAGGCGTATATCTTGCAGGCGTATGTCAAGGTCCGAAAGATATTCCCGAAACGGTATCGCAGGCATCGGCTTGTGCTGCGAAGGTTATCGGCTTGCTCGTGAAAGACAAGCTCAAGACCAATCCTTGCGTGGCAAGTCCCGACGAAACGATGTGTAACGGTTGTAGCCAGTGTGCCAACGTTTGTGCATACGGCGCAATTACCTACGTCGATAAGGAATTCCGTCTTGGCGGCGGTAAAACGGAAGTTCGCCGCGTAGCGTCCGTCAACCCTGCGGTATGTCAAGGTTGCGGAGCTTGCACGGTACCGTGTCCTTCGGTAGCAAGGTATCTTAAAGGATTCAGCTCCAAGCAGATTATGTCGGAGGTGGAAGCAATATGCAAGATGTAACGACTGAAAAGAAAGAATTTACCCCGAACATTGTGGCGTTCTGTTGCAACTGGTGTTCGTATGCCGGCGCAGACCTTGCAGGTTCGAGCCGTTTGACCTATCCTGCAAACGTAAAAATTATCCGTGTGCCTTGTTCCTGCCGTGTCAATCCGATGTTCGTGTTGAAGGCATTCCAGCAAGGCGCAGACGGCGTTATTCTCTGCGGTTGCCATCCCGGAGATTGCCATTACGTTACGGGTAACTATTATACCAGAAGAAGAATGGCGCTCTTGTACAGTTTCTTGAACTATATGGGTATCGAAAAAGAACGTACTCGCGTGGAATGGGTTTCCGCGGCAGAGGGCGTGCGTTTTTCCGCCGTTATGAACGATTTTGTAAAGCAGGTTACGGAACTTGGCGAAAACAAACGCCTCACCGACTTGCGTGTAAAGGAGGGCGAATAAGATGCGTGAAGTTGAATTGAAAATGTTAGAACGCGCAAAAGCGCTCTTGGAAAGCGGCGAAGTAGCGCGCGTCATCGGTTGGAAGAAAGGCGATTTCTGTTACGATCCTTCGCCTGCTTTCTTTGAAACGGTGGAAGAATTAAAGGATTTCGTCTACGACTGGTTCTGCGGCGCAAATCTTTCCAAATACCTTATCCAAATGAGCAAAAGAGAAGGCAAAACGGCGATTTTCCTGAAACCTTGCGACACATACAGCTTTAACCAGCTCGTAAAGGAACATCGTATCAAGCGTGAAAATATTCACGTCATCGCCGTAGAATGTCTTGGCAAACTCGACATCGAGAAAATTAAGGCGAGGGGCATTTCCTTCGTGAAAGGTGTAGAAGCCGACGGCGATGCGATTCGCGTAACGTCCGCATACGGCGAAGAAACGCTCGAAAAATCGGAAATTTTGCTCTCCAAGTGCTCGGTCTGCAACAAGACGCACCAAGTAAAGGACGAGGAGATTATTTTGCACGAGCGTTCCGCACGCGACGTAAATCGTTTTGCGGAAGTAGAAAAGCTCGAAGGGATGACGGAAGACGAACGTTTCGCGTTCTGGCGCGAACAGTTGAGCAAGTGTATTCGTTGTAACGCTTGCAGAAACGTATGTCCTGCATGTTCTTGCGTGAAGTGCGTATTCGACAATCCTGCTTCGGGGATTGCGGCTAAGGCGAACGACGACAAATTTGAAGAACAGATGTTCCATATCATTCGTGCATTCCACGTGGCAGGTCGTTGTACCGATTGCGGCGAATGCAGTCGTGTATGCCCTCAGAACATTCCTTTACATTTGTTGAACAGAAAGTTCATCAAAGATATCGATACGTTATACGGAGAATATCAAGCCGGCGAGGAATCGGAAGGCAAGACGCCTTTGACGTCTTATCAAGAAGCCGACACCGAACCGAACGACGTTTTTAAGGGGGAGGCTAAATAATGTTTAAGATTGCAAAAGATAGATTAAACGAACTCTATGCAAAGATTGCAGAAAGTCAGTGCTTGATTCTTCCCGTGAAAAAGGCAGGCGAAGTGAACTATGCGGATTGGACGGATACGGCAGAAGTTTCCTTGGAAACGTTGAAGACCGTAAAATCCCCCAAAGAGACTTTCTTCCCTCAGACGGAAAACATGATGAAGTTTAAGACGGAAGGTAAGAATATCGAAATCATCGACGTACGCGACGAGAAAGCGCCTACGGTGCTTTTCGGCGTAAAGGCTTGCGATTATAAGGCAATCGAAGTATTGGATAAGGTTTTCCTTGCCGATCCCGTCGATACCTATTATCAGAGCCGTAGAGAAGCGACGACGATTGTAACGCTTGCTTGCTCGAAGCCCGAAGAAAGCTGTTTCTGTAAAGTGTTCGATATCGACGCAACGGCGCCCCAAGGGGACGTAACGACGTGGCTCGATAACGACAACCTTTACTGGAAAGCAAACACCGAAAAGGGCGAACAGCTCACCGCGCTCGTGAAAGAATTGCTCTCGGACGGCGGCGATGCGGAAGTTGCGGCGCAGCAGGAAGCGACGAAGCTCGTCATCGACAGTTTGCCTTTCTCTAATCTCGATTTGAGCAGATTTAAGCCCGAAAACCTCAACGAATTGTTCGAGGCGAAGGAATGGGAAGAAATGAGCGAGGCTTGCCTTGGTTGCGGTACTTGCACGTTTGTATGTCCTACCTGTCAGTGTTTCGACATTCGCGATTTCAAAACGCGCGAAGGGGTTGTTCGTTATCGCTGTTGGGATTCCTGTATGTATTCCGACTTCACTTTGATGGCACACGGCAACAGCCGTACGACGCAAATGCAGAGATTCCGTCAAAGATTCATGCACAAGCTCGTATATTATCCTTCGCAGAACGACGGATTGTATTCCTGCGTGGGGTGCGGTCGTTGCGTAAACAAGTGCCCTCAGCACTTGAATATCGTAAAAGTAATTAAAACGTTGGGAGGTAAAAACAATGACTAATGAAACTCTCATTCCCAAAGTGGGCGTCATAACGGATATTCGTAAAGATACTCCCGATGTAAAGACCTTCCGCGTTGTGGGCACGGATAACAAAAAGTTGTTTCGGCATATGCCCGGTCAATGCGCCATGGTTTCCGTTCCCGGCGTCGGCGAATGTATGTTCTCCATTACTTCTTCGCCTACGAACGAAGAATATATGGAATTTTCCATAAAAAAATGCGGTTGCGTAACGGAAGTTTTACACGCGCTCGAAGTAGGCTCGCAAGTTACCGTGCGCGGACCTTACGGCAAAAACTTCCCCGTAGAAGGCGATTTTAAGGGCAAAGATTTGTTGTTTATCGCCGGCGGTATCGGGCTTGCGCCTTTGAGAAGCGTCATCAACTATGTGCGTCATTATCGTGAAAATTACGGTAAAGTCGTCATCGTATACGGTGCGAGAAGTAAGGACGATTTGGTAGATATCGAAGAAATCCGAAACGAATGGTGCAACGAGCCGAATACGGAAGTATATTTGACGATCGACCGTCCCCAAGACGATTGGGACGGACACGTTGGTTTCGTACCTGCATATGTAAAGGAATTGGGGCTTGACCCCAACATGACGGCAGTACTTTGCGGTCCTCCCATCATGATTAAATTTACGTTGGCAGGGCTTTTGGAACTCGGCTTCGACAAATCGCGCGTGTACACGACGTTGGAACTTCGTATGAAGTGCGGCGTCGGTAAATGCGGCAGATGCAACGTAGGCGATAAGTTCGTATGTAAGGACGGTCCGGTATTCCGTATGACGGAACTTGACGAGCTTCCCGATGAATACTAAGGAGAGAAGAAAATGGAAAAAATGGTAAACGTGTATCTTTTCGGCAAACGTTATCAAGTGCCGGAAA
>CAYZOF010000071.1:0-7429 GCA_964479935.1 uncultured Clostridia bacterium
GGTTGGGTGTCTTTTTTTGTCTTGAAAGACTGTCACTTAGCGCGACAGCCCCTTATCATACCATACTTGCTATCATTCTGTTATTCCGCACTTTCGCCTGCTTTTTCCAATGCTGCGATACGATCGTTCGCTTCCTGTAACTGCTTTTGTACATCGGCTAATTTAGCCTCCGCCTCGGCAACCTCTTGTTGCATTTCCGCAAGTTTCGTACTTGCTTCTTCAACCGTTTGTTGCATTGCCGTAAGGTTCTCTTCTAAAGAATCGACGTATTCCTGAATCTGGCTGTCCATGCTCTGCAAAGTTTCAATCGTTTCCTTGAACTCTTGCGCTTGCTCCACAAGCTGATCCACATCCATTCCCATCACTTCACACCCGGAAAAACAGAACGCCGAGCCGATAAAAGCCGCCAACGCAAGGGTAACTTTTGCCGTTTTTAATTTTTTCATCCTTAAAATCCTCCTGATTTTATTGTATATAGTGTAACAACCCCAAAGGCTATTTTCTATATTGTAACACACAAAGAAAAAAAGCGCAACACTTTTTTTAACTATTTCCAAAAAAACATCTGCAACCATGCACGTTACAGATGTTTTTCTATGCATTTCGCTCAAGCGAACTGTTTATAAACCAATTTCGGCAGAGCGCCGTCCGTTAAGCACTCTTTGGTGATTATAACTTCTTCGATATTTTCTTCGGAGGGGATCTTGTACATAACCTCCGTCATCACGCTTTCGATAATCGTACGAAGTCCGCGCGCTCCCGTCTTCAAACGGATTGCCGTCTGCGCGATTTCACGCACCGCTTCGTCTTCGACGGTCAACTTCACGCCGTCGAATCCCAGCAACTTTTTATACTGCTTGATGATCGCATTTTTCGGCTCGGTCAAAATCTTCACGAGTGCGTCCTCCCCAAGCGGGTCGAGATTCACCACGATGGGAAGTCTGCCCACAAATTCGGGAATTAAACCGAATTTTGTCAAATCCTGCGGTTTCACGTCGTCGAGCACCGAATAATCGGCTTCGTTCGCGCCCAAACGCACCTTACCGCCGAATCCGAGCGTCGTATCGTCCTTGCGCGAGGAAACGATCTTATCCAACCCTACGAATGCACCACCGCAAATAAACAAAATATTGGTGGTATCGATGCGCAAACATTCCTGACTGGGATGCTTTCTGCCACCCTGCGGCGGAACGTTCGCCGTCGTACTCTCGATAATTTTTAACAACGCCTGCTGGACGCCCTCGCCGGAAACGTCGCGCGTAATGGACACGTTTTCGCTTTTCCGCGCGATCTTATCGATTTCGTCGATATAAATAATACCGCGTTGCGCGCGTTCGATATCATAATCGGCATTTTGAATCAGCTTCAGCAGAATATTTTCTACATCCTCGCCCACGTACCCGGCTTCCGTCAATGTCGTTGCGTCGGAAGAAGCAAAGGGGACGTTGAGAATTTTCGCAAGTGTCCTCGCCAACAACGTTTTTCCGCTGCCGGTAGGACCGAGCAAGAGCACGTTGCTCTTCTCAATTTCGACATCGTCGTCTTTTCCCTTATTTTTGTTGACTTTTTTCTTGTTTTTGATCGTCGAATTAATTCTCTTATAATGATTGTACACCGCCACAGAAAGCACGCGCTTTGCCTTATCCTGCCCGACGATGTAGAGATCCAACTCTTCTTTAATTTCGGCAGGTTTCTTTAACGGAACTTCCTTTTCCGAAGTCGCTTCCTCTGACCATTCATCGAGCATAGACTTACAAACTTCGATGCATTCGTCGCAAATATACACTCCGTCGGGTCCGCTGATCAAACGCTTGGTTTTTTCTTTCGGTTTTCCGCAAAAAGAACAATGCTGATTGGTATTTGTCATTTTTCTCTCCAAATTTTTTATAAAGGTAATAACGCTATCCCTCGCATTCCTTCGAAAAGGAGTGAAAGGACGTAAAAAACAAGCGCGCAAAATCGAAATTGATCCTGCGCGCCGTGCCGTTTATCTTCTCAAAAAGACTTTGTCTATCAAGCCGTAACTACGCGCTTCGTCCGCAGACATATAATTATCACGGTCGGTGTCGCGTTCGATGACGGAAATATCTTTCCCCGTGTTTTCAGAAAGAATACGATTGAGTTTCGCTTTCGTACGAAGAATATGCTCCGCCTGAATTTTAATATCGCTCGCCTGCCCTTGCGCGCCGCCCAAGGGTTGGTGGATCATGATTTCAGAATTCGGCAGCGCGTAACGCTTTCCTTTCGTACCGCTCGACAACAAAAACGCACCCATCGAAGCTGCTAAACCGATACAAATGGTCGAAACGTCGCATTTGATATAATTCATGGTGTCGTAGATTGCCATTCCCGCAGACACGCTTCCGCCCGGGGAATTGATATACAAACTGATATCTTTCGTGGGATCTTTTCCTTCGAGATAAATAAGCTGCGCAACAACCGTGTTCGCCACGGCGTCGTTGATTTCTCCGCTTAAAAAGATGATTCTATCATCCAATAATCTCGAATACAAGTCGTAAGTGCGCTCCCCGGAAGAGGTGCGTTCCACGACATAGGGGATCAAAACGTTTTTTTCCATATTTCCGATTCCTTACTCGACAATTAGTCTTCCTTATACATTTCGTTGTTGGCTTTCAAGAAATTAAACAACTTCGTAATGACGATATCGCTACGGATATAATCGAACTGACGAGGATCCATATTCTTTTTGTATTCCTCAACGGTCTTTTCTACGGAAGCCGCCTGTTCCGCAACCTTCGCGTCTACTTCTTCGTCGGTCGCCTCAATCTTTTCCGCTGCAATGATATGCGAAATGACGAGCTGGTTCAAGACGTTCTTCTTCGCCTGTTCCTCGTAATTCTTTCTGAACGAAGCCAAATCCGTCTTCAAGAAATCGAGATAATCCTGCAACTTGAGTCCTTGATACATCAACTGATATTCGAATTTCTGTACAAGCGAATCGATTTCTCTATCAAGCATCGCCTGCGGAATTTCAACCTCCGTATTTGCGGCAACGGCGTCCAAAATGCTGTTTTCGGTCGCGTCGTTCGCACGTCTGTCCGCCTGCGATTGCAATCTTTCTTTCGCCTTCGCTTTATATGCGTCGATGGTTTCGCTACCCGTCGCTTCCTTGATGAATTCATCCGTCAATTCGGGGAGCTCTTTCCCTTGAATACCGTTCAGTTTTACGGCAAAAACAGCGGGCTTGCCTTTCAATGCTTCCGCCTGATAATTTTCGGGGAAAGTAACGTTTACGTCTCTGCTTTCACCGATATTCATACCGACGACCTGCTCCTCGAATCCGGGAATAAACTGACCGCTGCCGAGCGTAAGATCGAATCCTTCCGCCTCGCCTCCGTCGAATTTAACGCCGTCCACCGTGCCTACGAAATCGATATTCACGATGTCGCCGTTCTGAGCGGCTCGATCGGTAATTTCCACTTTGCGCGCGTTTCTGTCCAAAAGACGGTTAATATCCGCGTCGATTTCTTCGTCTTTAACAGTATACGCAAACTCTTTGATTTTCATACCCGTATACGCGGAAATTTTTACTTCGGGTTTTACGGGAACGATCGCCACAAGCGTTACGTTGTCGTCTTCCAACTTATCCAACGAAACTTCGGGATCACCCACAACCGTCAATTTGTCGGCTTCTTTTTCCAAGATCTTCCCGTAATTTTGCGAGAAAAGAAGATTGAGCGCGTCCTCAAAGAAAACGCCTTTGCCGTACACGTTTTCGATAACGTGCTTAGGGGCTTTGCCTTTACGGAATCCGTTTATGGCGAATTTTCCTCTTACTTTCAAATAAGCGGCGTTTTGCGCCTCTTTCCATTCTTCACCGTCAAACTTAATGGTGATTTTTACCGTGCTTTTTTCAGCAGCTTTGGTAGTATACTTCATAATGTTACTCTCCTGTATCTGTTGCTATATTTTTTTATTCTTAATCGTAAAGCGCGCGTAAATTTCGCGCACCTTTGATATTTTACCATATTTATTGAAGAAAATAAAGCGTTTTTGGGTAGATTTTATTTACAATTTGCAAAATTTGCGTTATAATTTAATAGGAAAGCCTTTTCTGAACGCTTTCCGAGCCTTAAAACCACGGAGGAAACCCATGCCGCAAGACGCATTTCATATTCGCCGATTGAGCGAAGAGCTCGATCGTTTTCTTTCTCACGGTAAGATCAACCGAATTTCACAAGTCAACAAAGACGAGCTGACCTTTATTATATACACCGGAAAGACGACGGTTAAACTCGTTTTGAGCGCAAACGCTTCCGGAGCGCGCGTCTGCCTTGCCGCGACGGAAAAAGAACCTGCTCCCGTCGCGCCGAATTTCTGCATGTTACTCCGAAAACACTTGCAAGGCGCGGAAATTCTGCGCATCCGACAGCACGACTTCGAGCGTATTATCGAAATCGATTTACACTGCGTCACCGATTTTTCCGAAATCACGCGAACCCTGCATTGTGAATTAATGGGGAAATACTCCAACATCGTCTTGACGGAAAACGGCGTCATTTTGGGCGCGCTGAAAACGACCGCTTTGGAAGATTCTTCTCGCCGCGTACTGCTCCCCGGGGCAAAATATCTCTACCCCGTTCCGCAAGACAAATTGTCGCCTTTCGACGGGGCAGGTATGCGTTCACGTTTGAAAAACTTCCTACTTACGCACCAAGAAAGCTTGGATAAAGAAACACTTTCCGTGTTCCTATTCGAGAACGTTTCGGGGTTAGCTCTGCCTACCGCAAGGGAAATCGTCGTGCGCGCGGCAAATGCCGCCGACGGTCTTCGCGCATGCCTTTCCTCCGCTGCGGAAACGCCGCTTTGGAACTTCGTAGGGAATTTTTGCCTACACGAACCGAACGCGCCCTGTCTGAAACTCGTAGACGGTAAACCGACGGACTTTTTTGCCTTTCCCGTCTCGGACAGCGTAGCTATGCCCTCCCTCTGCAAAGCCGAAGACGAATTTTTCGGCAGAAAAGAACAGAAAAAAGGATTTGACGATAAAAAACGAAAACTGGAAAACGCCGTCAAAACGTTAAAGAAAAAACAAACAAAAAAAATGCAGGACACCATGGAACGTCTGAAAGACGCCGAAAAAGCGGAAGATTTACGGATAAAAGGCGAACTATTGACGGCAAATCTGTACCGTGTGAAAAAGGGTATGAACGCCGTAGAATTGGAAAATTGGTACTTGCCCGAATGCGAGAAAATCAAGATTTTGCTCGATCCGCTGCTTTCGCCCTCCAAGAACGCGCAACGCTATTTCAAAACTTACAACAAACACAAGCGCGCGAAAGAAATTTTGACACCCATGCTCGAAAAAGAACGCTCGGAAATCGAATACACCGACAGCGTGCTTGCGGCGATCGGCGTGGCGGACTCCGCCGAGGACTTGAAAGAATTGGAAACGGAGCTGATCGATATGGACTTGCTCCGAGCGCAAAAAGAACGCGCCGGCGCGAAGAAAAAAGAACTTCCCGTTTCGTTCCGTACGTTTGAGCGCGGCGATTTCAAAATTTATGCAGGACGCAACAATCTGCAAAACGACCGCCTCGTCCGTTCGGCGGACGCGGAAGATATCTGGATGCACACGCAAAAATATCACTCCTCACACGTCATCATCGAAACGAACGGCAGAAACGTTCCCGAAGAAATTTTACTCGAGGCTGCGCAAATCTGCGCGTATTATTCGGACGGCAGAGACGGCAACAAGATCCCCGTGGACTATTGCAAGAAAAAATTTGTCAAAAAACAGAGCAAGAGCAAAGCCGGCTTCGTGATTTATACCGATTATAAAACGATTTTAGTGACTCCGAAAGCACCTTAACTCCCCTCGCATACGTCAATCCAAAAGAAAAAATCTCCCTCTCTGGAGATTTTTATTTGCTTCGGAAAACGCGCCGTCCGTTCACTGTTGCTCGCCCGATAACGTCATAACCGCCAATCTATTCTTGCGCAAAAATAGGGGATTTTTGCATTATTTATAGAATACGACAGTCGCAAACGTCATCGAGCAAGATATAAAATTTTAAGTAAGAAACGACGGTTTTCCTTGCAAAATCTATTGCTTGTCGCGTCGTGTGTCGTTGCGCGACGTTACCTTAGCCTTCAACACCGCCGCGCCGATAATCACAACGTAACCAGCCATCGTCCAAAAATCATTCGGAAACTGCCCCAAAAACAGAATTCCCCAAAGCGCGGAAAACAGCACCTGCGCATAATCGTACACCGAAATCTCCGTCGCCGGCGCGTACTTATACGCCGCCGTAACGGAAAATTGCGCGCCGCTCGCCGCCAATCCCGCCAAGAGCAAAAAACCGAGTTGCGAAAAGCGCATCGGTTGATACTGCGCGACGGCAACCGGCAACATGACCAAACAAGAAAAAGCGGAAAAGAAAAACACGACGTACGCCGTTCTTTCTCCGTTTTGTCCGAGCTTCCGCACAAACGTATAAGCAAGCCCTGCGCTCAAACCTCCCAACGCGCCGACGAATGCCGGTACACTTGCCAAACCTTCGCTCGGTTTGACGATCAACAACGCGCCCGTAAATGCCACACACACGAAAAACCAGTCTTTCCACGACGCCTTTTCTCTCAATATAAACACCGAAAACGCAACAGCGAAAAAGGGCGCAAGTTTATTCAAAATAGACGCATCGGAAATGGGAATATGGTCTATCGCGTAAAAATTACATAGAATCCCGACCGTACCGGCAATCGACCTCGCCAACAACGAAGGCAAACTGCCGCTCTGCATTTTTAAGTTTCCGCTCTTTAATAACAACGCAAAACCGACCAACGCGGCGATGAAGTTCCGAAAAAACGCCTTTTGAAAGGTAGGGAGCTCTCCTGCCAACCGCACGAACAAGCTCATCAGCGAATAGAAAAAAGCGGAAATCAGAATAAAAAACACACCCTTAGAAAGGTTATTTTTATCATTCGTCTCATACCTGCCTGTTTGTTTTTTTATCGAATACGCATTCAACGCGAACACGGTAGGGGAATTTTTATCTAAATCGTCACTCAACGCAACCATGGTATGGTCGTTTTTTAAAATCCGATCACTGTCGAAATTTTTTTTGTCAATATGTTTCATAGAGGTAGTATACGTCCTTTTACCAAAGCGTATGCCGATTTTATAAGAAAAAACCCACCGTTTTTGCACGGTGGGTCAACGTAACTCATAATTATTCAGCAATGGGATATACGCTTGCTTTTTTCTTGTCTCTGCCCATTCTTTCGTATTTAACGATACCGTCAACGAGCGCGAACAAGGTATCGTCTTTACCGATGCCTACGTTCGTACCGGGATGAATCTTCGTTCCTCTTTGACGAACGAGAATGTTACCGGCAAGAACAGCCTGACCATCGCTACGCTTCGTGCCAAGACGTTTTGCTTCACTGTCTCTACCGTTGTGGGAGG
>CAYZOF010000072.1:0-7262 GCA_964479935.1 uncultured Clostridia bacterium
GTTCATATACAACTTGATATCTTCGGTCAAAGCCTTATCTTTAACGGCAGTACCGCTCGTTGCGTTGTTATTTCCCCAACCGCTATTATCCTCGCACTTAATCGGAGCAAATCCCTTTTTCAACGTAACGTATTTTACATTTGATTTTTCAAAACCTGCCACCTCAAGATTGATTCCGATTGCGTCGCCTACCACAATTACTCGAGTTATATTGGATGATAACTCGGTAAGCGTTCCTTTCGTACCGTCATAGGTTTCAAGTTCAATTAAATCGCTGAGTTTTTCGGTATCGGTACAATAAATATTCATACCGCCCCAACTCATGCCGCTATCTTGTACCTTGTCTTGCCACCAGATAAAAATCGTATTGCTTGCATTAAATCCGCCGGCTGTATCGGTATGCTTTTTCGACAAATCCAAGGCATTTTCGCTTGTCGTTTCGTCCGCACGCACAATAGCGTAACCGTTGCCGTTAAAGTTGTTTTTCGCAACATTTACGCCTGCGGATACCATAACGGCGCTTGTCATACAGAGTAATGCTACTACTGTCTTTTTGAGTGTTTTGTTCATAATCTTCCTCCAAAAATTTTTATAATTTAGCGTTTTAACGCTTAAATCCTGTTAAAAATCAACCTTTTACCGCGCCGACCATAATTCCGTCCATCAATTTCCGTTGATATAAAACGAATATCAATGCGGGCAATAACGACATAAACGCGCCTGCCGCCATTTTCAAATTCGGTTCGGTAAGATCCCCGAGCAGCGAATCTTGATAAATAACGACCGCCAAAGTAAACGTTTCTCTTTCCGTCAAATACACGAGCGGTCCGAAAAAGTCGCTCCATGCCGACGTAAACGTACCAACCATTATGTATAACAATATCGGAACGCAAAGCGGCAATATCAAAACGTATCTGCGGAAAGTATTCGCTCCGTCGATAATTGCGGCTTCATCGATTTCTTTAGGGATAGAGCGCATAAACTGTCTGAGCAAAAAGATATTCATCGCACCGCCGCCGAACATTGCCGGGATAATCAACGGCTTTAACGAACCGAGCCACCCGAACTTATAAAACATTACGTATAACGGTACTTGCAAAACCGTTCCCGGAATCATAATCGTGGCAAGCACGCATGAAAAGACGAGTTCTCTGCCTTTCCACTTCAATCGCGAGAACGAATATGCGCATATCGATGCCGATAACGGCACGGTAACGATATTGATCAAAACGACCTTTAAAGTATTAAACGTATACAAAAAGTAATTGTTTTCCGCGAAAATTCGCTTGTAATTATCAAACGTGATTTTGCTCGGAATAATTCTCGCTTCGTTAATATCGTAAATGGTCATAAACGACCGTGAAATCAACAAAAAGAAAGGAAATACCAAAAATACCGCTATCAACGTCAAGACCGCGTATTGTAAAATTTTAGTAACAATGCTTTTCGTTTTTGCGTTTCGATATTTTTTCGTCGAAGAAGAATTCATCGCATTTTCGCCAACGCTCATTTTAATCTTCCTCCCCGTAAAATACCCATTTAGACGTTTTGAATACAACGCCCGTCAATACCGCAATAATTAAGAACAATAACCATGCAAACGCGCTCGCATAACCCATATTGAACGATTTAAATGCTTCGTTATATATTTTTACCGCTATGAAATATAATGAATTTCCGACGCCCGTACCGCTCGAACCGCCGACGATTAACGAAGAATTGACTTGCAACGAGCCGATGATGCCAGTAATTAAATTATAGAATATAATCGGCGTAGACATCGGAATCGTAATATGTATCAACTTGTTCCAAGCGTTCGCGCCGTCGAGTTCCGCAGCCTCATATAACGTAACGGGAATATTTTTTAAGCAAGAAAGCCAAATAATCATTCCTCCGCCCACGTTCCACAAATTCATAAAAATGAACGTCGCCATAGATGTTTCCGCTTTACTGAACCAACTAAGCGCAGGCAACCCAACCGCCTCGAGCATATTGTTTAAAATACCCGACGGACCGACGAGAAACATATCCATAAACAACAAACCGCTTGCAACCGACGGAATAATTACAGGCAAATAAAACAACGTTCTAAATGTTGTAATTCCTTTTACCTTAAAGTTCGCCGCCAAAGCCAAGAAATATCCGAGGCACAAATTCAAAGGTATCGATATCAACGCGTAAACGAACGTATTTTTGAATACCGTCCAAGTATCCGGATCGAGCGTCAATATCATTTCGTAATTTCTAAACCATACCCAACTCGCGTCGTTGAATAAATCGTAATCGGTAAAACTGTAATATAACGATTGCAACGCAGGCCAAAACGTAAATACAAGAACGCCGATTATAACAGGCGACGCGAATAATAGTCCCATCGCCGTCTTTTTAAGTTCCCTTTTTAATCGACCGTCGTTTTTTGCAGTTACGACATTTTTAACGTTTGCCATATCGTGTTTCCTTACATTTTAATATATCTTTCTATCGCGTTCTTGCAAGTTTTCATTGCCGACGAATAAGACGTACCGCCGCAATATGCAGAAATCAAATTGGTGATACTCGTACTGATATTGCTCGCGTATTTAGGCTTTTGTTGCGCGATATACGTAGTATAACAGTTCCAATCGGGATCGTTGCCGATGCCGCTGTTATAGGTAAACGCCGCCAAATTCATATCCGTGTATCCCTTGCCCCATTTATTATTACTGTCCGTATAATCCGCCATATCTTTTCTGACGGAAACGTAATTCGAACCGCTATCCGCCATAATGTTTTGTCCGTCTTTAGAAAGCAATAATTTCAAAAACTGCCAAGCCAAATCTCTGTTTGCGGAATTCGCATATACGGAATACCCTGCAGCACCGCATCCGATTTTTTCGTTACCGCTCATAACGGGCATCGTTACGACGTCGTAATAATCGCTCACTTTCTCGGCGTCGGGATAATACTTTCCAAGTTCTTTCGCAACAATCGACGTCGCTTGCGAATGGAAAAGCATACAACCTTTATTTCCCATCATACTCGCCTGTTCGGTAGAAAGCGGTGCAACATAACGTTTATCAATCAAAGATTTTAAGAATGAAAGCGCGTTTTCCGTTTCTTGACTGTCTAACGTAACTTTTCCGTCTTCATCGAAATATTCAACGCCGTACGCTTCGAACACGGGATTGTATACAGCCTCCCACGTCATATAAGAATCGAGCAAATAATACTCGCTCTTACCGTTATTATCGTAATAAGTTCTAAGCGTAGCGCACACCTTATCGAAATCTTCCCACGTCCAACCGTTTTTAACAAGGCTCATATCCACGCCCGCGGCTTTAAAAATCGCGGCATTATAATGACATACGACTCTATCCGCCGAACGGGGAATCATATATTGCGCACCGTCGAATTTTTCTTGACCGAGTTTCCAATATGCTTCGTAATAATCGGACACACTGAAATCGCTTGTTTCGCTCGCAGCCTCTGCCTCTATATACGGCGTTAAATCGAGCATACAGCCTTTATCGCTCAATGTAAACATATCGAAACTGTTATTGATAAAGATATCAGGCATATTACCCGCATTATACCAACTTCCGATTGTTGCGCTGATACCGCCCGAAAACGGCACGACTTCAACCGTAACGTTTGGATACTCTTTTTTTAATAATTCGCCGAGTTCTGCGATAATCTTTTTTTCACTGGTATAATTCGTTACGCCGACTTTTAACGTCGCCGTAATATCTTTATCCGGCGCAATGTTTACAGTATAATTCGAACCGGAGTTTTCAGAATTTCCTCCACCTGTTCCGCCGCAACCGGCAAACATACCAATCGACAAAATTATTGCCGTAGCCATACATACAATCTTTTTTAATTTCATTGCTTTTCCTCCGAAATTGCTTTTATTTTTATCGATTTCTCGATTTTTACCAAAAATATATTGATTGTTTTTCTAAAATTTACTCGGGTAAATTTTACAGTAAAAAATTTTCTTTCTCTGTTAAGAGTTTTTTTATTGGTTGCGAAAGCAACCAATAAGCCCTAGGGCTTGCGCGCAATAAATTTTTATTTTCGGGCAATATCTATACTCTCTCGAAATATCGCCTTGGTTTGTATACAATATCGTTCCGAATATTCCGTACCGTTTTGTAACTTATCCAATACTCTTTTCGCTATCTCCGTGCCATATTCTTCTTTGTCGAACCCTATCGTCGTCAACGACGGAACGCAATTTCGACTGAATAAAATATCGTCGCACCCGATTACCGAAACGTCTTTCGGACAATCGTATCCCATTTCTTTCAATGCTCTGACAGCACCCATTGCCGCCATATCGTTTGTCGCGAAAATCGCAGTTATATCTTTATTTTTTGCAAATAACGTTTTACAACCGTCGTATCCTATTTGAATAGAACTTTTCGTATAATCATCGTTATAAACGACATAGTCTTCGTTAAATGTAAAACCGCAATTTGCTCTTTCTTCCGTAAAAACTTTTCCGCGTTCGTCGTCAATCCACCTCATCGAATCCAAGGTGCTTACGTATCCGACTTTAGTATGACCTAACTCTTGCAGTCTTTTCATACACTGTAACATCGCGTCGCTTACGTCGTGATGAACTTCCATATCGCTAACATTAGCAAAGTTTACTAACACGATTCCGCGTGAACGCAAATTAGACAACAGTCTTTCCGAATATATATTAGAAGAAAAATTAATCAATGCGTCAAATTGCCATTCACCGAGCATTTTATTGATGTTTTTACTTTCTTCTTGAAAATCTAAAACCGTCATCATAAACCCGTTTTTCATTACGTATTTACCGATAAATTGTACGATTTCCATATGATACGGATTCGTAAATTCATTGACGATTACACCGATATGGTTAGACCTGCCCGAAGACAAACATCTTGCGGTATGATTGGGAATGTAGTTTAATTTACGTGCCGCATCTAATACACGATTCGCCTTATCGTCGGACACAGTCAAACGTTTTCCTAAAACATTTGAAACCGTCGCTACGGACACTCCCGCTAATTTTGCTACATCTTTTCTTGTTGCCACACCATTTTTACCCGAGTAAATATTTTTTCATGTTTATTATATCAGAAAGCCTGTTTATTTGTCAATCGATTTTGATATACTTTTTATTGATTTTTTTATTTTTTCTCATTTTTTGTTACGCGATTTTCTTTTACATACAAAAACCTTATGCAACTTTTTCGCTATTAAATTATTCCGATTTTACTTCCAATCCGTCATAACCTACGATAAAACCATACTTTTTTGCCTCCGCGCAAAGTTCTTTATGATTATGTCCGTATAAGGCGTTATGAGAAAAATGCGTTACGACAAACTTTGTCGAAGAATCCGCCAAATCTTCTTTAAACAAGATTTCTTTCATTATTGCATTCGTGCGTAAACTCATATGACCATGTTCCCAGCCTTCGGGCGCAAACGCTCCCGTACAATCCAACGACACGATATGAAACTTTCCTAAACGTTTCATATCGGCAATTACGTCATCTGAAAACATACCAGTATCGTGTGCGTATAATATGCGTTTCCCGTCTTTATCTTCTATCGCATAAATAACAGACGAATCAGCCGCGCTATGATCGGCGTGCAAAACTAAAACCTTATTATCTCCGATGTTTAGCAAATCGCCCTCTTTAACTTCGTTTATCGTCGCGCGAGAACAATCGCTTTCATTCGACGAAAAGACTTGTTTTATTTGCTCATATGCCGATTTTCCGGCATAAAAATCAATAGGAGTAACGTCGTGCGTATACGAAGGCTCGGCAAACATAATTAAATCGTTTGGATAAAAATGATCCGAGTGGCTATGCGTAATCAAACAATATTTAATTTCCCTCCAATCAAATTTGTATTTTTGGTAATGCGCTACCGTATCGGCGTTAAAATCTATTAAAATTTCGTCGTTTATCAACGCTTGTGCCCTCGTACGAACATTTTTACCTCCGAGTTTCATTGCTCGTTTGCATGTTTCACATTGACAAAACAACGCGGGTATCCCCTCGTATGCAGCCGTTCCAAAATACTTAATTTTCATTTAAAATACACCTCTAATACGGAATTGCGAATTTATTATATCAAAAATTGCCATTTATATCAATTATCTATACATATCAAAAATCTTTTTTCTCCAAAATAATTTCCAACAACTTTTCGGCAAAACAATCCATTATATCCTGCGGAACTTGAGATAAATCGGGTGTACCGTTTATAAAAATCGTTCTTCCCGTTTCGTTTCCGTCCACTACTATTTCCATCATTCGATTTGTCCTTTCATTTTCATTGCCTCCGTTTTTTCTTTTATTCTAACGGTTATTTTTTGAAAACGTTAGCAACTCAATCTGTAAAATACCCCTTATATTCCCTCTCTTTTCCTCAACTTTCCCAAAACCAAAATAAAATAGGTTATGTTTTGGGGGAGCGTATCAGAAAAAGCCTATCGCCGTCAAGGGAGAAAAATATTGCTTAAAATTCGAGAGCCGTTCGGCTCTTTTTTCTTATTCCGATGCAATTTTTTTCTTTAGCGGCAACGATATTCGTATGCCCCCTTCTCTAAACGCCGCCCTTGACCGCTTCGGCTTTTCCCGATTGTTTTCGTGTTGCCGAAAAAAAGTTTCGGTAAAAACGATTTTGCCTTGACTACGGATTATTTCGCCATCGTTTTCTCTGTCTTTGTATTTTGTCGAGTATCCCTTGCGATTTAGTAAAGACGGAGTTTCTTACTTTTTACGTATCAAAACATTATGATTAAATTACAAAAACTTTTAGGAGATTTTTTATGAAAACAGCAGCATTTTACGGTCGTTATTCCAGCGACAGACAAACCGAACAATCAATCGAAGGACAACTTCACGTTTGCCAAGAATTCGCCAAACGTAACGATATTATTATCGTGGCGCAATATATAGACCGCGCCATGACGGGTACTAACGATAAACGAGAAGAATTCCAACAAATGCTTAAAGACAGCGACAAACACCCGTGGGATTACGTTCTCATTTATAAATTAGACCGATTTTCTCGCAATAAATACGAAATGGCTATCCACCGCAAGCATTTGAAAGACAACGGCATTAAAATTCTTTCCGCAATGGAAAATATTCCCGATACGCCCGAAGGAATTTTACTGGAATCGCTCCTCGAAGGCATAAATCAATACTATAGCGAAGAATTATCGCAAAAAACAAAACGCGGTATGCACGAAACGAGAATGAAAGGACATTTTATCGGCGGTTTTA
>CAYZOF010000073.1:0-6821 GCA_964479935.1 uncultured Clostridia bacterium
TCTTGCCGACTTCCATAACGACGTCGGAGAACATCTGAATGAAACGACGATAGCAATCCCAAGCCCAACGAGGGTTACCGGACTTCGTAGCGATCGTATTAACGACTTCTTCGTTCAAACCGAGGTTGAGGATGGTGTCCATCATACCGGGCATGGAAGCGCGCGCACCCGAACGAACGGATACGAGCAAGGGATTTTCCTTATCGCCGAACTTCTTGCCGCAAATCGTTTCCATCTTTTCGATGTACTCCATAATTTCCGCCTGAATGTCGGGATTGATCTGTCTGCCGTCTTCATAATACTGGGTGCAAGCTTCCGTAGAAATGGTGAAGCCCTGGGGTACGGGAAGGCCGATGTTGGTCATTTCCGCAAGGTTTGCGCCCTTACCACCGAGGATTTCACGCATCTTTGCGTTGCCTTCGGTAAAGAGATAGCAATACTTTTTAGCCATAATGTTATTTCCTCCAAGTTTAATTTTTCCTGATTCTGATTATTTCGGCACATACCGAATAACGACAAAAAACGTCGCGCCCAAACTTTCTTCCGTTTTTCGGGCGTGAAAAGATACTCTACGCTATTTTCCATATTCCATTTTAATATAAATGAAAAGAAATATCAAGTCTTTCGAGGGGGGAATTTCGAAATATTTTTCAAAAAAAGCAAAAAAACACATTTCAAGCGTGTCCGCGCCTCTTTGAAAACGAGTTTTTCGACGACCGCCGCCTATTTTCGTACGTATATTGTATGTATATAATAAGGAAGTCCTTTATGCACGTTCTGCGTTGCTCGATAAAAAACGGAGCCGTCGCGCTCGGCGACAGCTCCTCGAAGTTAGATAAACTTATTTCACCGTAATTTTTCCCAGTAGCGGTTTCACCCATTTTTCCGCAAATTGAAATAAAGTACCCGACAAGGACGTTTGTTCGGAAAGCACTTCGGAAATATGCAACAAGCCGCAATATTCCAACGCGTAAAGCACGCCCCACACGCCGACGACGATGACGACGCCGAGCAACACGTATAACAGGCAAGCAATCGTTCCGTCCAACATACGAACGGGTTTCAGGCGAATAATCGCAACGTTCACTTTATACAACACATAATTCGCCAACGTCAGCAACAAGAGGAAACATACGCAGAGCAACACGCCAGCCAACAATTTCCCCGCTATCGCGCGGAACATTTCGGGAACCCCGCCCAACAACGCGGTACACCGCACCACAAGCTTCGGCGTGAAGATCAAGAATTTCCCGTTCATGAAAGGCAAAGCGAACGCCAAACCACTCAAAACGACTCCGCCGAAGCCGATAAGCAAAGAGCGAATGCTCCCCACCAAACCTTTTTTGTAGCCTTTGAACGCCGTCAAAACAATTGCCGAAACGGTAATGAAATCCAATGCGTATTTTTTCGCAAACGAGAGCAACGTAACGACCGCTTTCTGCCCCATCGCCGCCGAAAAGACGCTACTGCTGCCCAAGCTCGTCGCATCGATGACGAGGACAATGAGCGACAAAACGACCGCGCAGATGCCGAACGCATTCACGGCGCAAATCAAACCGCCCAAAAACCTACCGAACAATTTCGGGTTTCCGGCATTACGCCATTTCACCGTACGCGGCGGCGCGCCGTCCATATGCTCCGCCTCGTCCTGCTCCACTTCGATTCCGTAACGAATCCGCACGGGATTTTTATTCACGATACGATAGCTCGGACGGAATATCAACGCCAACAATCCGTACACGACCAACGTAGCCACGACGCAAACGAGCGCGACCACGCACGTCGTAAACGTACGAGCGTCTATATCCTTGAATGAAAAGTTCAACACGCGTCCCGTTTTGAGCAATATTCCGTTCAGCACCGCAAAAGCTCTCGTTGCAATAAGGCAGGCGCAACACCCCCACCCCACGCGGCGAAAACCTTTTTTGAAACCGACGACGAACGCGACCACGATAGCGACCGCGCAAATTCCTGCCGCCGTTATCGGTACGTACCGCATCACATTTTCTAATGCCGTTTTCAACTTTGAAACATCCATATTTTTCTCCTCGCGCATATTTCCTTCGAAATTATGCGCCGGTTCTATTTTCTTTTAGGTGACGCCGCTTAATACAGCCGCGTCGCCTTTATTCTCATTTATTGAAATTGTCTTTCAGCGAAACGATTTCGGACAATACCAAACCGCCCGTTTCGGAAACGCATTTCTTATAATAACCCACTCTCATGAGCTGGAACTGTTTTCCGTCCGCGCTTTTCGCAAGGTAAGGCTCTGCCTTGCCGTGGAAAATATACTCGCTGTCCGTATTCATTCTCTCGCCGAAATCCTGTCCGGGGTATTCCGCGTCTTTCAGCAATACGCCGTATCTGCGAATTTCCGCATCCACGCCCGTTTTTCCGTCTACCCACTGGATCGTTCCTTTTACCTTGATGCCGCTGGTATCGCTGGAAGAACGGCTCTCGGGTACGTAGCTGCATTTCAGCTCCGTTACGTTGCCGTCCGCATCTGTAAGCACTTCGTCGCAATGAATGATATACGCCCCTTTCAAACGCACGTATCCGTCCGGTTTCAATCTCTGATATTTGGGAGGCGGAACGACAGCAAAATCCGATCTGTCGATGTATACGACGTTGGAGAACGCCACCTTTCTTTTGCCCAGTTCGGGTTTTAAGGGGTGAATCGCAGAATCCAACAACTCTTCCCCTTCGTAATTGGTAATCGTCACTTTCAACGGATCCAACACCGCCATGGCACGCTCTGCATTTTCATTGAGATTATCGCGAATGCAAGCTTCCAAATAGGACAACTGACATTCGGAGTTCGCCTTTACGATACCGATTTTCGTACAGAAGTCGAGCAACGCTTCGGGCGGAACACCGCGGTTCCGCAAGCCTGCCACCGTCGGCATACGAGGATCGTCCCAACCGTGTACGTGTCCTTCTTCCACGAGCTTCTTCAAATATCTCTTGGACATAACCGTGTTCGTCACGGCAAGACGCGCAAATTCGATTTGACGGGGTTTCGGCGCGAACCCGAGATTGATACCGACCCAATCGTAAAGCGGTCTGTGGTCCTCGAATTCGAGCGTGCAGAGGGAATGCGTCACTCCCTGCAAGTAGTCGCAGATCGGATGCGCGTAGTCGTACATCGGATAAATGCACCATTTATCGCCCGTACGATGATGCGTGGAACGCAAAATACGATAAATAACGGGGTCGCGCATGTTCATATTCGGCGACGCCATATCGATTTTCGCGCGCAAACATTTACTGCCGTCGGAATATTTCCCTGCACGCATTTCGCGAAAAAGTTGCAAATTCTCCTCCACGGAACGGTTACGATAGGGACTCTCCTTACCGCTCTCCGTAAGCGTACCTCTCGTCGCGCTGATCTCTTCGGGCGAAAGATCGCAAACGAACGCCTTGCCGTCCGTAATCAACTTTTCCGCAAATTCGTAAATTTGTTCAAAGAAATCGGAGGCGTACACTTCCTTTGCCCAGTCGTAGCCCACCCACGCAATGTCTTTGCGGATGGCGTCTACAAACTCCGTTTTCTCCTTGGACGGGTTGGTATCGTCGAAGAAAAGGTTACACTTTCCTTCAAACTTTTTCGCCGTACCGAAGTTTACCAACATACTCTTGATGTGCCCGATATGCAAATATCCGTTCGGTTCGGGAGGGAAACGAGTCTGCACGGCGGTAATTTTGCCGCTCTCGATGTCCTCGTTGATGATCTGTTCGATAAAATTCGTTGCTTCAATCGTTTTCATTTTTCTTCTCACTCCGTTCTATAACGCTTTTTAAGGACATTAGGAAAGACCTACGATCGTTCCGTCCGACAATAAATCGATTTTTTCCGCGGCGGGATGCGCCCCCAACCCCGGCATCAACATAATTTTTCCTGCTATCGCCACGATAAAGCCCGCCCCGCCCTTCAACACGACGTCACGCACTGTAATTCTAAACCCTTCCGGTCTGCCCAAAAGCTCCGCATTGTCGGAAAGGGAATACTGCGTCTTAGCGATGATAACGGGCAATTTGCCGCAACCCTTTTCTTCGATCGTCTTGATTTTTTCAAGAGCTTCTTCCGAAAAATCCACGCCGTCCGCGCCGTAAATCTTTTGCGCCACGTGCTCTATCTTTTCGCAAACCCTTTCGTCCGGATCGTAAGGATGACAGAGTTTGGAGGGAATTTCGCAAGCCTTCACGACTTCTGACGCCAATTCCTTGCCGCCTTCGCCGCCTTTCAAGAACACGTCGGTGAACACCGCCGTCGAGCCTGCCGCCCGAACCTTTTCGATGACGAAATCGGTCTCTGCCTGCGTGTCGGTAAAGAATCTGTTCATCGCTACCACTACGGGTTTTTTGTATACGTTTTGAATATTTTCGATATGCTTTAACAAATTCGGCATACCTTTTTCGAGCGCGCCCAAATTCTCTTCCGAAAGCGTTTCCTTCGCCGCGCCGCCGTGAAGTTTCAAAGCCTTCACCGTCGCAACGATCACCACGCAATCGGGTTCGATCCCTGCGGCTCTGCACTTTGTATCGAGGAATTTTTCCGCCCCGAGATCCGCCCCGAATCCTGCTTCGGTAACGGCATAATCGGCAAGACTCATCGCCGCGTACGTCGCCTGCACGCTGTTACAGCCGTGGGCAATGTTCGCAAACGGTCCGCCGTGAATGATTGCCGGAGTATGCTCGAGCGTCTGCACGAGATTGGGTTTCATCGCATCTTTCAACAGCACCGCCATCGAGCCGACAGCGCCCGGAATATCTTTCGCGCGAACGTAATCGCCGTCCGTATTCAAGCCGACGATGATATTGCCCAAACGCTTTTTCAAATCGTCGATATCCGTCGCAAGACACAACACCGCCATCACTTCGCTCGCCGCCGTGATGTCGAAATGCTCCTCGCGTTCCACGCCTCTGCCCTTACCGCCGATGACGACGTTGATAAGTTCGCGTTCGTTCATATCCATGCAACGGTGAAAATAAATATTATTCACGTCGATTTTCAGCTCGTTGCCACGAAAAATATGGTTATCCGTCAAGGCGCAAAGCAGGTTGTTCGCCGCGGTAACGGCGTGCAAATCTCCCGTGAAATGCAAATTGATCTCCGACATCGGCACCACCTGCGCGTAACCGCCGCCTGCCGCGCCGCCTTTGATCCCGAACACGGGACCGAGCGAAGGCTCGCGAAGAGCCAAACACGCGCTTTTGCCCAATTTCGACAATCCGTCCGCCAAGCCGATAGAAACCGTCGTCTTGCCCTCGCCGGAAGCCGTGGGATTGATTGCCGTCACCAAAATGAGCTTCGCCTTGCGTTTTGCGTCTTTCGGCAAAGAAATTTTCGCCTTGTACTTGCCGTACAGCTCCAATTCGTTTTCCGTTAAGCGGAGCTTCTTCGCCACTTCCCGAATGTCCATGAGTTCTGCCTGTTCTGCGATTTCAATATCCGAAAGCATACTATCCTCCTACAGGTACAACGATCAAACGCCGGCATCCGCGCGGAAACGACGACTCGAACGCAATTTTCCATTTTGTCATATACCATTATACCACATCTTTTCGAAAAAAGGAATAGAAACGACGGATTTTTTTACGATTTTTTTGCATAAATCAAAAAAATTTTTCCGAAACTTCGTTTACGAAGATTTCCGTCGGTTTTCCGTTGTAAAATCGGTAAAATCATTTGACTTGTAAAATCAAATATAGTATAATGATTTTGTATGAATTATTGAATTAAGCAATTGTAAAAGTCGGTAAAAAATAGGTCCAAAAGCGAAAAAGAAAAAAGCCGCACGCAAAAGTGGATAACTTTAGCAAAAAGCAAACAAAAACAAAGGCGTCAAGACGTCCGCAAGCGGATTAAGACAAATCGTCTTTACGCAATAAGTTTACGAATGCTTTTAACAAACTGAAGTTTATGTAATTTATCGGCGAGAATAACGCCAATAAGTTGGATAATACCGGAAAGGAAGATATCGGCTTTTAAGGAAACACTTTTTAAACTTTTGTTATCGGCTAAAGCAAAAGAGTTTTTGAAAAGGTGATTGATTTTCTTTCAAGCCTTTTGCCGATTGACTTTTTTGACTTTTACAATCGGCAATAAATTATTGAATTTTAAGGAGATACGGTTATGGCAGAAAAAAGAGCAGTTACTATGGACAAGCTCGTTTCCCTTTGCAAAAACAGGGGCTTTATTTTCCCCGGCAGCGAAATCTACGGGGGGTTGGCAAATACATGGGACTTCGGTCCCTTGGGCGTGGAGCTCAAAAACAACGTAAAAAAGGCGTGGTGGAAGAAATTCGTGCAGGAAAATCCGCACAACACCGGCTTGGATTGCGCTATCTTGATGAATCCGCGCACGTGGAAGGCGTCCGGTCACATCGGCGGCTTCTCCGACCCCTTGATGGATTGCAAGAGCTGTAAAGCTCGTCATCGTGCAGACAACCTCGTAGAAAACTACGCGGAAAAGCACCACATCGACGTCAAGACAGAGAGCATGGACAACGACGCACTCGAAGCGTTCATCACCGAGCATAAAATCGCTTGCCCTGTCTGCGGCAATTCCGATTTTACGTCGATTCGTAAATTCAACCTTATGTTCAAAACCTTCCAAGGCGTCACTGAAGACTCGGTAAACACCGTTTATCTTCGTCCCGAAACGGCACAAGGAATTTTCGTAAACTTCGAAAACGTACAGCGTTCTACGCGTATGCGCGTTCCCTTCGGTATCGGACAGATCGGTAAATCCTTCAGAAACGAAATCACGCCGGGCACCTTCATTTTCCGTGTGCGTGAATTTGAACAAATGGAACTCG
>CAYZOF010000074.1:0-6786 GCA_964479935.1 uncultured Clostridia bacterium
TGCAAATGCCTTGCTCCTTGTTGGCAATGGTTTTGTATCTCGGTAGCAACGCGGCGACGATCTCGGTGTCGTAAAGCTTTGGAATCAATAAAATTAAAAGTTGAAAAGTTGCAAGGCAACGACGAATTCGCCGTTGCCTTGTTTGTCATTTTCATGCTCAAATATGGATAGGCAGAAAGGAATATCGCCTCAAAAAAAGGTGCGGACCTTTTCGATATGTTCCTTTTTTTTTGCATAGTTTTCGAAAAGATTTCCAAAATAATAAGGAGCCGTGCACAAACGATTTCGTTACGAAACGTTCAACGGCTAAGGGGCAAAAATGTTCGATACGTATATAGAAATATTATGGGATTTCGTCAAAGCTTTCGCCGTGGGCGGCGTCATTTGCATGATTGCGCAAGTGGTCATCAATTTTACCGATCTCACGGCAGGTAAAATTCTGGTCGTGTTCATGCTTTCCGGCGTTGCGTTGCAGGGGTTAGGTTTGTACCAATATTTGGTGGAGTTCGCCGGCGCAGGAGCGACTGTACCCATCAGCGGGTTCGGGTATTTGCTCGCGAACGGAGCGATGAAGGGCGCGGAGAAAGGCTTTTTCGGCGCGATTACGGGTGCGTTGTCCTCGGCGAGTGCCGGAGTTTCGGCGGCAGTGATTTTTTCCTTCATTATGGCAATGTTGTTCCGCTCTAAGAGTAAAAAGAATTAGGGGAATAAAAACGTCCGTCCGAGCGTTCCTTTCGCGAACGCTCGGACGTGTTTTATGGTGTTAAATCGGATTTACTCCCGAAAATATCCGATTGCAGATAGGCGTCGGGGACGGTGCCGACGATGACGGATTCGCCGACTAAAATATCCGTCGCGACGGCGAAATTTTTCGTTTTAGACGGCATGACGATGCTGATATCCGCCACGACGTTTAAGTATATGGAATGCTTGGTTTGGTTGATTCCCACGCTTTCGAATGTAGACGAGAAACCGCAGGAAACGCTACTGACGGGGATGATTTGGAAATGAATGCTCGGACCCAATCCGGCAAACGCCTCGATTCCCGTCAGCGCACCCAACGGAACGGGAATGCCGTTCAAACTCAGATTTTTCAGGTTGGATTGAGAAATGGACGCCGTATCGCGTGCGATTTTGTTGATTTTCAGAGGATTCGCGGCGACTGCGACGATATTTCCCGATTCATTTCGACTGATTTGTACCAGATCCTCATAGCGGATCTCATCGTTGAGCGTGTAATACACCGCGTCGTTGACGGCAATGGCGGTACTGGCGCGCATCGTGGCTTCGCCGATCGAGAGTAGCACGCTGGTGACATTGCTTTGGCAATATACGAATAACGCTACGGCACACAGCGTCGCCGTGAGCAGTATATACAGCCACGTTCGACGGCGTTTTCGGCGTTTTTTTCGTTTTTTTGGTCGGTAGAACGGTATCGCGTATTCGTGAAAACGATTTTTCATTGCAGGAATTTTCGCAATTGTCGTAAAATGTTGTCGTTGCCTCGCGCGAAGTCCGCTTCTCCCAAGCGGAGCTTTAACGTTTGGTCGGCAAAGACGGCGTCGAGTGCCTGAGGAAGTTCTTCCAGACGGTTTTGTCGCAAAACATGACACAGATTTTTTTCTTGAAAGTAGGCGGCGTTTTCGATTTGGTCGCCTCGGGTCTGTCCCTCCAAGGGAACGAGTAACGCCGGCTTTTTCAATGCCAAAATTTCGAAAATCGTCCCTGCGCCTGCGCGTGAGAGAACGAGGTCGGAGGCGGCGTACAGCATACCCATGTCCGAAACGAATTCGAATTGTCGGTAATTTTCCATGCGGTGCGATACGGCGTTTCCTTTACCGCATACGTGTATGACGTAAAAGTTTTTCGTCAAGGTTTTCAAATTCCGATAAACGGCTTCGTTGATGGCGACGCTGCCGCTACCGCCCCCGAAAATCAACAGGACGTCGGCGTGAAACGGGATTTCCAACTTTTTACGGGATTCCGCCTTGGTCGCAGATAGGACGGAACGCCGTACGGGCGCGCCGCTGTATTCGCCGTGGCGGAGCTTTTTTGCCGTTTCGGGAAAGGACGTAAAAACTTTTTCGCATTTTCCTGCGCATAGTTTATTGGCGAGCCCGAGGGAAAAATCGCTTTCGTGCGCGAAACAGGGGATGCGTAATTTCCGAGCGGCGAAAACGACGGGCAGAGCAACGTAGCCGCCTTTGGAGAATACGACGTTCGGTCGAATGGTTCGTAACCCCTCTTCGGCTTGCGCTTGCGCCTTTTTCAAGGCGGCTGGGATTTGTAAATTGCGCTTCCACGCGGCGAAACCGCCGTCTCGGACGAGTTTAGGACATTCGATCCGATAAAAAGGGATTTTCCATTCGGCAACGAGCGTTTTTTCGATACCGTCCGTTCCCATGTACGCGACGTCCGCTTCGTCCGTGGATAAAATTTCTTCGATCAAGGCGAGGTTCGGGATAACGTGTCCCGCGCTCCCTCCGCCCGTAAATAAAATCTTTTTCATAACATACTCCGCTATTATTATAGGCGGAGAGCGCGGCGGATTATGTATACAACGACATTGTTTTTTTCAATTCTTTGGCGATTTTTTCACGGAGCGATTTCGGTTCGACGACTCGGAGTCCTGCGCCGAACGCCAACAATTTGCCCGTCAGCGTTTCGTCGTCGGGCAACAACACGTCGGCGTACCATTTGTCGTTTTGTTGCCGAATGGTTTCCATGCCCAGCCACTCCTGCACGCTCGAAAGCGCATTTTTGGAAATTTCCAATCGCACGGCGAGCTTGTTTACGGGCGGCGCGGAAACGGGAAACTCTTGTTTGAAGTCACGTTTCAAAAATCGATCGCGCGTTTGCACGGCGGAGCGGATCTTACCCAAAGCGAACGTTCGAAAGGCGCGTTTTTTATGGCAAAACGCATACACCGACCACGCGTTTTTTCGAAAAAACAGTGCGTGCGGTTCAATACGCGTCGTGTTGCGTTCGTTGCGAGAAGTGAAATATTCGATCTCTGCGATAAATCGCTCCTGTATGCACGTCTGCATCAGGCGGAGCTTTTCCGTAAGGTAGCCGGAATCGTCCCAACCGCTTCCGTCGATGAACAGGACGCCGAGTTCCTCGGCGTGCAATGCGGCTTTCGTTTCGGCGTGTTTTTGCGCGGAGAATTTGTTTTTCGTTTCCAAAAAACGTTCGTTGCCGTATCGTTCGTAGGCGATTGTCAACGCGTCTTGCACGTCGGCGTATTCCGTCGCCGTCAGAAAATTTTCGGGAAGTTTGTAACAGTCGGATAGGCAGATGCCGCCGTTTCTGCCGCGCGTAACCTGCAGGGGAACGTTTTCGGACAGTTTTTCCACGTAACGGTAAACGGTGCGAGGGGAGAGCTCGTATTTTTCGGAAAGATAACGGGCGGTGAGTTTTCGTTTTTGTAACAGCTCGAACAGTATATCGAGCAGGACGTTGATTCGCATAAGAAGTTCCTTGGTGTGTCTTGGGAATATTGTAACATAGAAAAGAGAACTTGTCAAGTTACCTCTGCCGCCTTTTTTGCGTTTGCGGCGTCGAAAATGCTATGTTTGCGAGCAAAACGCTTGACAAGCGAAGAAAAAAGTAGTAAACTGTGATTATTATGAGACATTTTTTGAGTGTTAACGGACTTTATTACATCTACGAATACGTCTACCGTCCGAGCGGACGGGTGAAAGGCAACACTGCACGATAACGTGCGTTGCGATAAGCGGTAGATTTTCCATGTTTATCGCACGATGGCACTATGCGGCGTTACCTTAATGTGCAAATAAACCGAAAGTGAATTTCTATTCGGCTAAAAACGGTTTGCGCAAAGGTGATAAGCCGTTATTTTTTTAAGAAGATACCGCGTTTAATGAGGTTTTTCTTAAACAGACGTATACAAAGAATATACGTAGGCAATTGTAAAAGTCGGTAAAAAAATAGGCAAAAAAGCGAAAAAGAAAAAAGCCGCACGCAAAAGTGGATAACTTTAGAAAAAGGCAAACATACCACAAAAACGGAGAAAAATCAGTTGTTTATATAGTCTTAAAAGCCTTTTGCCGATTGACTTTTTTGACTTTTACAATCGGCAAAAGAATATAATAAAAGGTAGGAAAAGTTGTGAAAAAGTTTATTAAAACATTTATTTTAGCAATATGTTTGATTTTGCCAGCAATGTTTTGTTTAACTGCTTGTGATTTATCTTCACCTTCGAGTTCTTCAAAACATACACACGATTATTCAGAGATTGGATACGATAGTACTTCGCACTGGTATTATTGTGGGGAAGACAATATCAAAAAAGAGGGTTCGAAAGAAAATCACTATGATAGTAATGACGATGGCTATTGTGACATTTGCTCATTTGATATGAGTGATGTTCATGTACACGATTATAGTGTATACGATTACGATAGCGAATGTCATTGGAAGGCTTGCAGCGAGTGTAGATCAAAAGACCCATCCGATACAAAGGAAAACCATTTTGATGATGATGTAAATGGCGAGTGTGATGTATGTGGTCGGGGCATGCCTTTGCCACTTGAAGAAAACATCTCTTTTGTTTTTGAGATGGGTGGATATGATAAAGTATTACGCATAGAGGGTGCTAAGCCTAGTGGAGCCGAAACTGTAAAATTGCGTTATTACGACAAAGATAATCCCGAAAATGGGGGTTTTATTTCAAACGGTGCCGTTTTAGACTCATCTTATATTTTTCTAATAGGATACGATAAACTAACGTATACAGACGACTACTCGCCCGTATATATATTTGACCTTTATTCATATACTACTCAAGATAGCGAACCTCAAATTACTAAAATTAAGAACAAAAATTATTTAGAGTATACTTATTATAAAAATAGTATAGGTGGTAAAACTTATTGGCATGTTTTGAGTTTAAGTGGAGAAAATTTTGAAAGGCTTGCGATTAAACCCGAAGCTGTTCGTGATTTTGCGGTAACAGATATTAGGCTAGAGGAAAAAGAAAACAATCTTTATATGTATGTTAGTGCGATTGGTCCCAAGGAATTAGAATGTGTCAAATTAGTGGCTTCTTTAAGCAAAAATAATAATTTTATAGACGATACTTCGGAGAACTTGGGCAAGTTTGAATTTTGTGTAAACTTATCTAGTTTTGATGAAGGGTATATAACTTTTTCATTATATGAATATAGTGATAAGAATCCAAGTGATTTAAATGATTGCAGGTCATCATATGTACTATCAAATAATTCGAAATTACGTAGTGGTGAATCTGTAATAATAGGGGATAAACAATATACCGTGAGTGTTAGTTCTAGAGATGTTGTTTCAATCAAAATTACACCCCCTAGTTTTACAATAACTAAAATCTCTTTAAAAGTAGTGGATTCAAAGCCATGCTTATTGATAAGTGCCATAAGTCCTACAACACTTTCTGGTGATGATGTAATTATAAAGGCAAGCCCTTATGGCAACGGGGGAAAAAGCGAGGAAATAAAATCGACCGAAACCAATGCTGGCAAATTCGAATTTTGCCTAGATTTATCCACTTTTAGAGATTGTGATATGAAATGGATAAAGGTTTCTTATGGAATGCTAACTTATAATGAAAAAAAAGATATTAATGAGTATGTGTTCACAGATATTGACCCGTCTTCTCTTATGTCAGAAGAAGAAATAGTTGTAGATGGCTATAAATACTATAATTATGACAGCGGAGATGTTGGTAGTTCTTTAAAGATTTATATTAGTGAAATTATTGAATAGAACTGATATTACTCAAATTTTGAAGATGAGTTTTACTTAAAAGCACAAATTCAAATACTAAAAAATCTTTGAAAATGTTTATAGAATATAATAAATAGGCAATTGTAAAAGTCGGTAAAAAAATAGGCAAAAAGCGAAAAGAAAAAAGCCGCACGCAAAAGTGGATAACTTTAGAAAAAGGCAAACATACCACAAAAACGGAGAAAAATCAGTTGTTTATATAGTCTTAAAAGCCTTTTGCCGATTGACTTTTTTGACTTTTACAATCGGCAAAAGAATATACGGAAAAGGAGAAAATATTTATGGCAGAAAATGTAATGGACACGCTTCGTGCGCGAGGTTTTGTCAAACAGACGGTGTTTGAAGAAGAATTGTATGAAAAGCTCGGTAAAGAGAGCGTACCTTTTTATATCGGGTTCGACCCCACGGCAGATTCCCTGCACGTAGGGCATTTCATGCAGTTGATCGCAATGCATCACATGCAGAAGGCTGGGCATAAACCCATCGTTTTGATTGGCGGCGGTACGGCGATGGTCGGGGACCCTTCGGGCAGAACGGACATGCGGTCGATGATGACCAAAGAAACTATTCGGCATAACGTGGAATGTTTCAAAAAGCAGATGTCGCGATTTATTAGCTTCGAGGGCGAAAACGCAGCGGTCATCGTGGATAACGGCGATTGGCTGTTGAATTTGAATTATATCGATTTCTTGCGCGAAATCGGCGCGCATTTCTCCGTCAACAGAATGTTGTCGGCGGAGTGTTTCAAACAGCGTTTGGAGAGAGGACTTTCTTTCCTCGAATTCAACTATATGCTCATGCAGGCGTATGACTTCCTTGTGTTGCACCGCGAATACGGTTGTTCTTTGGAACTTGGCGGCGACGACCAGTGGAGCAATATCCTTGCCGGTGCGAATTTGATTCGCGTTAAGGAGCAAAAGCCGGCGTTTGCGATGACGTTCACGTTGTTGACGACTTCGGACGGCAGAAAGATGGGCAAGACGGCAAAGGGCGCGGTTTGGC
>CAYZOF010000075.1:0-6286 GCA_964479935.1 uncultured Clostridia bacterium
TGTCTCATTTGACATTATATGATATCAAGAAAGACAACACTATTGTCACCATTTTCAGAAAAAAGTAAAAAAATGTTGAAAGTTTTTTCACTTTCAACATTTTACTCAATTTACAATATAATCTTCAATATAAAATTTTTCCTTCAAGCATATCTTCAATTCGAATCAAATGCAATCCCTTATCTTCTAATAAACGTATGTCAAAACCAGCCTTTGAAAACAAATAATAATCATAATATTCATATTCATTGAAAACAGAAACACTTTCTTTCAGATGCTCTACCATTTCAAGGGTAAACGGCTTATTTCTATATTTACATTCCGCTACCAATAATCGATTGCACGCAGTTCCAATGCCTTTCGCCAGTCCGTCCAATTCAATAGAACGCCCCAGCTTGGAATTTTCCACTTTATAGCCTCTTATGATTCCATAATTATACGGGAGTTTCCCTTTTGCGTTCAATTCACTTAAATAACTCAACGCAACGTCTTCAAACGCCTGTGTAATGAACAATTCTATCTTTTCTCGATAGCCCTCAAAAATCTGTTCGCCCATATTCAATAAAATTTCTTCTTTGTTATCAAAAATAAAACGATACCAAAAACGAATCAAGTTATCGGAAATTTCGTAATAGTTCATTTTCTGATTACGATTAAACGACTCTTTTTTCTCGATCACCTCGTTTTCCACAAGCTTCGGAAGATACGCCGCAACAAAATTAGGTTCTTTTCCGATATAATCCGCAATTTCTTTATTCGTTCTTTTACGATGAGCAATTGCTTTCAAAATCGTATTATACATATTTTGATCGTTAGAAGCACTCGGCAAAATTTTATCGGGAGCATCTACCAAATTTCCGAAACGGCTAAACAGCAATCTACGAAGATTGTCTTCAAACGTTTTCGTTTTATCTATCATTTCAAGATAAAACGGGTGTTCGCCGAAAACGGACAAATATTTGATTTTTTCTTCCGACGATACGCCATCAAGAAATTTCAACGCGTCACTGAAATACATCTTCTTCACGTTCATTTGAAAAGTGCTTCTTTGAAATAAAGGCGCGCGCTTATCTTGCAATATATCCTTCATAAACGAAATATTACTGCCAGACAGAATAAATTTGACTTGCGTATCCTTAAATTTGTGATCTACGCAATATTGCAATTCGGACATCAAACCCTTATCCGATTTTGCAAGGAACGAAACTTCATCTATAACAATAACAAAAGGTTTCTCCCCTGCAAATTTTAACAGCTCGTCAAATCCCGCCGAAAAAGACGGATACACCATAGAATACGGAATACCGATACATTTATTTACCGCAACGGAAAAAGCCGTTCGGTTATCCAACTCGTTTGACTCTTTCGCTTGAAAATAGAAAGCGGATTTTTCACGAATAAATTCCTTTAAGAGCGAAGTTTTACCGATTCTTCTTGAACCATACACAACGCCCATTTCAAATTTTCCCGAGGTGAATCTATCGTTCAATTCTTGTAATTCTTCCATCCTTCCGATAAACATATATATCCTCCTCCCGACAAAAAAAGATTATCAATTTTTTTATTGTCAAATCCACATTTGATAATAGTATATCATAGAAATATATATTTGTAAAGAATTTTTGCGCCAATATCTTCATTTTTTTAGCAAATTTTTCCCATTTGCCGTACATTCGATTCTTATTATGTAAATTCTCAATTAAAAAAAATATATATAAAATTCTCCATTTCCAAAATAATTCCGCTTTATTCCAAGCTCGTTATTGCCGTCTGTATAAAAGATTTTTACATCGCTCCTCCGCATACTTCTTCGATTATAAAGCATTGTGTTTCAAAATCTTTCATTTTTCTTGAAAAACGCAAACCAACGTTCATCAACACATCGCCCTTGAACGTACCCATGTCTTTAATGAAATAGTATTTATTCGAATCTAGCCCTTTCAGTTTCACAAACGGATAAACGTCGTTTCCCTTTGCCAATACTTTCATTAAGATAAAAACGGCACGCTTCTTGTCCTTCGACACTACCATTTGAGAAAAATAATTCCCCTCAAACGGATTCAATAAACGATATAAATCCCCCTCTAAGATTAAGTCCTGTATATCGTTATAAAAAGCAATATGCTTGCTGATTTTTAAAAAATCGTCTTCGGATAAATCTTGCAAATTCAATTCGTAGCCTGTCGAACAGAAGCTCGCCACATCCATTCGGCTTTGCATAGGCGTTACTCTTCCCGTCTGATGGTTCGGGCAAATCGAAACGTGTCCGCTCATTGCCGACAACGGATAGCATAAGCTCGTTCCGTATTGAATATACGCGCGCGAAACGGCGTCCGAATTATCGCTCGTCCATATTTGGGGAAAATAATACAGCATTGCAGGATCAAACCGCCCTCCTCCGCCTGCGCATCCCTCGAAAAAGACATTCGGGAAAGTCGTTGTCAAATACCGCGCCAATTCGTAGACGCCGAGCATATATCGATGCGCCGTTTCTTGTTGCCGCTCTATCGGTAAATAAGGGGAATAAAACTCCGACATTGTTCTATTCATATCCCATTTCACGTAAGAAATATCGTTGGTACGCAAAATATCGCCGATCGTTTTTTTGATATACTCCAAAACTTCCGGATTGGCAAGGTCTAAAATCCATTGATGACGTCCTTTACACGCCTCGATATCGGGCGCCGCTATGTGCCAATCGGGGTGCACTCGGTGCAAATCGCTGTCTTCGCTAATCATTTCGGGCTCGAACCAAAGCCCGAATTTCATTCCGCACGCACGACACTTGTCTATAACCGCCGATAATCCCCTAGGCAATTTATCCGTATTTACAAACCAGTCTCCAAGGCTCGAACAATCGTCGTTGCGTTTCCCGAACCAACCGTCATCCAAAACGAAGGTATCGATTCCCGTTCCCTGTGCTTTTTCGATCAAATCGCATAATATTTTTTCATCGAACTTAAAATAGGTACTTTCCCAATTATTAAGATCGATCGGACGTTTTTTGCAAACAAAATTCGGATTTATAAGATATTGCCGATACAAATCGTGGAATTGTTGCGACATTTTGTTAAAGCCCTCGTCGCTATATACAAGCACAGCCTCAGGCGCTTCAAAACACTCGCCAGCCGCCAACAACCAACAAAAATCCTGCTCGTTAATACCGCCGTTCACACGCATAAAGCCAAGCTCGGTAACCTGCGCCTTAATTGCATAAGAACCAGAATATATCAGATTAAATCCGTATACCTCACCCGTATATTCGTCTGCGTTTCTATCGCAAATCGCCAAAAAAGGATTGCTTTGGTGCGAAGAAGCGCCGCGCGCGCTACTCACCTCGTAAATACCGCAAGCAAGACGATTCCTTTCTATTTCTCTTTCTCTCGCCCAACAGCCATGCAGAGATATGAAATCGAAATTCGACCGATTGATATCCAAGTTAAAACTACTGAATTTTAATATAGAAACATCGTTTTTACCGCAGTTTCGCAATACGCTGCGCCTTGCAACGACGGACAATTCTTCATAGACCGTATAATACAAATCAAGCTCCAAAGCGTTGCTTGTATCCTCCAACGTCACCAAAAGCGTTTCTCCGCCCCGTAAAGACGGCATATTGGAAATCGCAGGCTTGGTTTGCAATATTTTATGGCTTTTATAACGGAAATCGGTAATTCTGCTTCCGTTTTGCAATTTTACCTGTACGGAAGGTATGCGATAATCACCGCGCCCGTATATAGAAAATTCTTGAGGAATTACATTCAAGCTTGCCCCGTTCTCTTCGTTGACCGTCGGCGCTGGTCCGCCTTTTAAATTCTCGAATAAATAGCGCAAATCTTCTTCCGATACGCTTTTTCCGTAATAAGAATGCACCAAATAGCCATCTTCGTTGATATAGAATATATAGCTACATTCCTTTCCGCGCAAATAAAAAGTTTTGCTTTGTTCGTTATATCGAATCAAAAATTCCCTTTTCATCATAACCTTCCTTTTATCTAATTTACAAAATCGAATACCTATTGCGACGCATGTTACCGTGCGGTTTCTTTAAGGCATTCTTGTATTTTTCGCCGTAAATTGCGTATAATCGTCCAATTAGATATTTACAGACAATTCGGCTTTGATATCGATCGCTGACATCGCTACGTAAATATAGGACTTCCCGTTCTATATATACCAATCGTCCGAAGAAGAATTATAATACGCAAACGCTTTTCCGAACTTTTCGTCCATCTTTTTCAAATTCTTCAACGTCACGATAAACAAAGCGTTAATCATCAAGTCGGGCGTGGGCGCTTCACTGCCGCTCGGCGCGCCCTCCGACGTACCGACGAGCACACCTTCCATATACGACGATCAATCGTAAAAAATTCAATGACTGCCGTCTGTGAATTTACGCAATAGTTCACTCTCACGGTTTTGTAAGAGCACCTCGATGAGCGACGTCTGCTTCTGATATACCTCTTTAGCAATCGATAAATCGCCCGTATACTCGACCGTATTCCTTTACAGCATATTTGCCCCCAACCCTACCTCTACGCTTGTTTTCTGTATTTTATAATTCGGCGTATAGTATACCCACCCTGCGTCTACATTTATATGTTTTATTTTTTCAATTTCTACGAAACACACTTCCAGCCTGCCGGCGCTCCCTGTCCCTACAGCGAGCGCCACGCCGCGGCAATCGCGCTTTACGGCAACTTTACCGTCGCGCCTGCCGAAACTTTTACGCACTGTCCGTACATACGCAACCATAAATCGGTCGCGGTCGGGTTGTATATCCGCTTCCCGTCCGCGCTGTATCGCAACGCTTCGTATGCCTGCACGTAATCGTAAATTTCGCCGTTCGTCGCATACCATACGTCCGCGCGGTCGCCCACCTTTTCCGCGAATTTTTCGATGACTTCCCAATTGTCGTCGTCGTTGAATTCGTAGCTGTGCCCCCAAAGATAGAACAGCTTCGGCGGTTGCTTCCAATAGCGAATGGGATCGGTGTACTCCTCCAAAAACTCGTCCGCCAACCGCATTAAGTTCGGATCGGCGTGCCGACAAGTCGTCGGCATACGCAACCAATCCGTCGGTATATCGAACCGCCCCGTGCAAATCACCGTTCGGGCGTACTTCACGCCGCACGCTTTCAATACGTCCACAACTCTGTCGTCGTAGCTGCCGTTGGCGTACGCCATGCCGATTACCTGTCTGTCAAACAACGCCTCCAAATTGCGGCGATCTTCCAATATCTCAAAAGCGATTGCCGAATTCGTCATCGGCGTCAAGCAAAGATGTTGCATGCCGTGCGCCGCCACTTCGTGTCCGCTGTTCGCGTACAGCGCGACGGCGTGCTCCGCCGAAAATCGCCATGCGTTCGTTTTCTTCGCAAACAATCCCGAATTGAGGTTGAACGTACATTTCAGCCCGTGCGCGTCCAAAATCCGCATCAACCGCTCGTCGTATACCACGCCGTCGTCGTAACTGAGCGTAACCGCTTTATCCCGAAACTCGGGAAATCGCAAAAATGCATAATCCGTCATAAATCTTCTCCGTAAACGCAAATCATTCTCTTTTGCAGGTCGCGTAATAGTACACGGGGATTGCCGTCCAACCATGACAAAGACTGCCTGCGTTGTCGAACGCCGCCGCGCCTTCGCTCGTTTCCCACGTTGCCGTCGCCCCCTCGGCAAGCATTTTTTTATAGTCCTTTCGTATTTCGTCGAATACCTGCCCCTGCCGTTTCGCTTTATCCGTCTTTAATATGGCATCGTATTTGAACGTCTTCATACTAAGCGAGCAATCGATCAAGCTCCCGTCCGTCAAGGCTTCGCAAATGCGTTCGCTCTCCGCTTTATCCGTCAAACCTGCGAGAATTGCAAACGCGTTGGCGAGTGCCAAATACTCTTCGCCGCCGATCGTCATCGTAAACAAGCCCTTTTCCTTGCGGAAGAACGCTTCGCGCGTTTTCGCCCTCGTTTCGTCCAAAACCGCTTGATAAGCGAACGCTTTGCCGAGCTTTTCGTCTATTCGTTTCAAATTCTCCAACGCAACGATAAACAAAGCATTGATCATCAAATCGGGCGAAACGTCCTCGCTACCTTGCGGCGTGCCCTCCGACGTGCCGACAAGCGCGCCGTCCATACACGGTGACCAGTCGTAAAAATTCCAGTGATTGCCGCCTGCGAATTTATGCAATATTCCGTCCTCGCGGTTTTGCAAAAACACCTTGACAAGCGACGTCAGCTTCGGATATACCTCTTGCGCAAGCGACAAATCGCCCGTATGCTCGACGTAT
>CAYZOF010000076.1:0-6218 GCA_964479935.1 uncultured Clostridia bacterium
CCGCGGACCAATCGGTTATGAGCCGACAGCTCTGACCACTGAGCTAAAGGCCCGTATGCACGGACAACTGAAGTCATCGCATAACGCTTGTATATAATAAACGATTTTCAGGAAAAAGTCAAGTGATTTTTCGCGGAAAAACAAAAAAAGTTTTGACAAAATAATTTTTTTTTCGACGATATTTCGTAAAATTCTACTCTGCGGATTTTTTACAATATAGGCATATCGATTGGAGGTGGTTTCGATGAAAATGCTAACGGATTTTCGGGACAGGACTCTGTATATACAGCTGCTCGGCGAAGTGGACGAACATAACGCCGCGTTGCTAAGAAAAAACGCCGATAACTTGGCGGACGAATACGCGCCTCGCGCGGAACGGGTGATTTTCGATTTGCGGCAGATATCCTTTATGGATTCTACGGGGATCGGATTTTTGATCGGTCGGTACAAGAAATTTCAACGCTACGGGGTACCCGTGTACGTAACGAATCCGACGCTCGCGACGGATCGGATACTTTCTATGAGCGGTATTTACGCGCTCATGCAAAAAATTTGAAAGGAGAATCTTTATGGGCAATTATATGAAATTGGAGCTTGCTTCTCGTGGCGAAAACGAGGGTTTTGCGCGGAGCGCGGTGGCGGCGTTTGCGTTATCGCTCGATCCGTCTTTGGCGGAACTTTCCGATATTAAGACTGCCGTCAGCGAGGCGGTGACGAATTGTATCGTGCATGCGTATAAGGGCGCGGAAAATAAAATTTGCATTGAGTGCAGGACGGAACAATACGACGACGGGGGCGTGTTACATATCACGATTACCGATTTCGGTTGCGGAATCGAGGATATCGAGCGCGCCGTTACGCCGTTTTTTACGACACTCGCCGACGGAGAACGTTCGGGCATGGGTTTTACCATTATGCAGACCTTTATGTCGGAATTTTCCGTAACGAGCGAACGAGGCAAAGGAACAACCGTGCGCATGTCTAAAAAAATCGGAAAAGGAAACGCGGAGAAAAAGGACGAGATCGATGCTTGACGATAAACGCACAATTGAATATATCCGTGAAGCAAAGTCGGGAAATTCCGACGCGAAAGAACGGCTTTTGGAGCATAACGTTTCGCTGGTGAAATGTATCGTCAAACGGTACTTGGGAAAGGGTGTGGAGTACGACGACCTGTTTCAAATCGCCTGTATGGGTTTTTTGAAAGCGATTACGGGGTTCGACGAGGGGTTCGGCGTGAAGTTCTCTACCTATGCAGTGCCGATGATTGCAGGAGAAATTAAACGCTTTATGCGCGATGACGGGGCGGTGAAGGTTTCGCGGACACTCAAACAGACGGCGAAAGAGATCAATTTGTTCGTTGAGTCGTTTTCCGCCGAGAACGCTCGACAACCGACCGTTGCGGAGATTGCGGAGCGGTTTGGTATGGACGAAGCGGAGACGGTATTCGTCATGGGTTCGTCGAAAATGCCCGTTTCCCTGTACGGGAGTGCAGATCGCAAAGACGGGAACGAACGGGAGTTGATTGAAACGCTTTCGGCGAAGGACGATCAAGACGAGATATTGGATCGTATGTTGTTGAAGGGCGCGATAGAGTCGTTGTCGGAACGGGACAGAAAAATCATCGTTTTGCGGTATTTTCGGGATATGACGCAGAGTGAAGTCGCGGCGAAGATCGGCGTGAGTCAGGTGCAGATATCTCGGATAGAAAGTCGGATTATCAAGGAGTTTCGAGAGAAATTGAGCGGTTAAAAAGCCTATGAAACGAGGAAGTTTCAAAGGCTTTTTGCTTTATTTTGCAGAGGGATTTTCGTCGGCGAAGACGAACGTGTATTCCGTCGACGGATTTCTATCGAGAATGGCGCGGACGAATTTTTCGTTCCATTCTTTAGAGGTTGTGAGGACGATAGATTCTTCTCCTATATGCAGCGTCAGCTTGTCGGTCGAAAGATCCAACACCATGCTTGTGATGGTGCTCAACTCGAATTTGCTTTTAATAAAGCCGTATTGCACGATGAGATAGCGTTGATCGACAACGTATTGCGATTTTATCAATAGCGCGACCACCACGGCGATGCAGAATACGCTGACGAAAATAAGAAAAGGATATTTCAGTACGTCGGTAAAGCTCGCGATGCCGAATTTGGCAATTCGATAGACGCTGAGCGCGATTCCCGTGGCGCAAAGCGCGAAAACGGCAACGGCAAGAAAATAGATTTTTTTTGGAAAGGAAATTTTGAAATTCAATGTAGTGTTCATGGTTCTATTATAGCATATGTTTTATAAAATAGCAAGAAGAATTTTAGCGAAAACGCTGATCGCCGAGTAAAAAAATGTAGAATAATGCGTACAACGCTTGCCAATTTTGTGAAAAAAGGCTATAATAGAATCATTATGAAAAGAGAAATTATAGAAAATGCACAGAACGAAGAGACTGTTGAGATTCGAGAGAAAAAGCAATTCGTCAAAATGACGCAAACGCGTATTTCGCGTTTGATTATCGGGTTGGGAATACCGACGACGCTTAGTATGATGGTAACGTCGTTGTATAACTTGGCGGACACTTATTTCGTCTCTATGATCGGCGACGATTGCATTACGGCTGCGGTCAGCAATCTACTGGCGCTGATGTCCGTTATTCAAGCCATTGGCTTTACATACGGCATGGGGAGCGGCAGTATCGTGTCCAAGCTCCTCGGAAAGCGCGATAGAGAGGGGGCGGACGGAATGTTTTCTTCCGCTTTTGCCATCGCTGGAATAAGCGGTTTATTGATTTGTTTGTTCGGCTTTTTGTTTTTGACACCGCTTATGCGGTTATTCGGTGCGCAAACGACGGAGGTAATGGAATATTCCAAGGCGTATGCGCGATATATTTTGAGCGCGGCGCCTTTTATGTGTATGTCGTTTGTTTTGAACAACGTTTTGCGCGCGGAAGGAAAGGCTGCATTGTCCATGATCGGATTGGTCGTCGGCGCAGTCATCAACGTCGTTTTGGACCCTGTGCTGATTTTTGTTTGCGATTGGGGAATTTCCGGCGCGGCAATCGCCACGGCGTGCAGTCAGGTTGTCAGTTTCGGAATCTTGCTCGCTATGTTTTTATGCGGAAAAACCGTCGTGAGACTCAGAGTGAAAGCAATTTCCACGCATTTTGCCGTATATCGCGATATCGTTGTGACGGGATTCCCGTCGTTTTGCCGACAGATACTGTCGAGTTTATGCACGGTATTTTTGAATAAAGCGGCGTTTAAGTACGGCGGTGACGCCGCGCAAGCCGCGTTTGGTGTCGTGCAGAAATTTTTCATGTTGGCGTTTTCGTTGGCAATCGGTATAGGACAGGGTTATCAGCCTGTTTTAGGCTACAATTACAGTGCGAAACGCTTTGATCGCGTACGTTCGGCGTATTTGTTCACACTTGCGTTTTCGGCTTCGATCATGCTGATATTTGCGGTCGTTTGCGGAATTTTTGCGGAAGATTTGATGTATGCGTTTAAGTTGTCCGATAGGGCAAAAGAAATCGGGACGCTTACTTTGCGTTTGCAATGTATCTGCATGCCGTTGCTACCGTTGAACTTTATGATCGGTCTGACTTATCAAGTGGTCGGGAATAAGGCGATCGCATCGTTGCTGTCCACGTCCAGACAGGGGTTGTTTTATATCCCTGCCGTGCTGATATTGCCGAGAGTGCTGGAATTGTTCGGCGTGCAAGCTTGCCAAGCCGTTTCCGACTTTTTCGCGTTCCTGTTCGCGATTCCGTTTACCTTGATCTTTTTCCGAAAACTGAAAACGGAGCAGAAAAAAACAGAGAGAAACGCTTAAAAAGAACAACAAGGAGTAAAATATTATGGTAATCGATTTTAAGAATTTGGAATTTTTAATCCACGAAAACAAAATTCGTTTAACGAAATGCGGCTCGATCGCATATCTGGACGGACGATTCGTAGAGGTGCAAATTTCCGGAGAAAATAAGGACACGCATTTGGGTTCGAAATTGGTATATTCCTCCGAGGGCAGACGTCTGCATTACGTTTCGCACGAGCAATCGGAAAACCGCTTGACGATCGTGCAACGTTCGGAGCTGATCGAGGCGACGACGGTATTTGACGCGTTTGAGGACACGAATGCGATTCGCGTTCGTACGGAAGTAAAAAACATTTCGGCTGAGGAGATTGTTTTGGAGGAAGTTTCGGCATTTGTTGCGGTCGGAATCGGACGGGATGGTATCGACAGCGCAGACGATCTATATTTTACGCGTTATACGCAGAGTCACCACGCCGAGTGTCAGCCGCGCAGAGCTTCGTTCCGAGAATACGGCTTATTCCGCATGAACACGGAAAGTCAAAAACGTATCGCTTTTGCCAACGTTGGCAGTTGGTCGACGAAAGAAGAATTGCCGCAGGGGATCATCGAAGACAGAGCCGGCGGAACCTTTACGATGTTCCAAATCGAGAGCAACGCATCGTGGTATTACGAGATTGCGGATTGTCAAGGTCAATATTACTTGTATCTCGGTTCGGCAAATCTACCTTTCTGCGGTTGGAGCAAGGCACTCCGCCCGAACGAGTGTTACAAAACGGTCAACGTTGCGCTTGCATTCGGAACTACGCAAGGCGAGGTTGTTTCGGAAATGTCCCTCTATCGTAGACATATCGCAGGCAAATGCACGGCGGACAAGAATTTGCCGACGATATTCAACGAGTATATGCACCTGTCGTGGGACAGTCCTTCGGAGGAAAATACAAAAAAATACGCGCCGATCGTCGCAAAAACGGGCGTGGAATATTACGTCATCGATTGCGGTTGGCACGATGAAGAACCTGCAACCGTGATTTATCGTTATTTGGGCGCATGGAAAGAAAGTAAGACTCGTTTCCCAAGCGGTATTCGCGCAACGATGGATTACATTCGTTCCTTGGGAATGAAACCGGGGCTCTGGATTGAACCGGAGGTCATCGGCATTCAATGCAAAGCCATGCTCGATTACTACGACGACGCTTGTTTTTTGCAACGAAACGGCAAACGCCTTTCCGTCATGAACCGACATTTGTTGGATTACAGAAACGAAAAAGTGCGCGCGTATATGACGGAGACTATTCGGCGTATGGTGGAAGATTACGGCGCGGAGTATATTAAGTGCGATTATAATCAAGATTGCGGCGTGGGGACGGACTATCTTGCGTTCTGCGCCGGCGAGGGATTGGAGCAAGCCGCAGACGCATTCCTCGCGTGGATGCGCGAAATGACGGAAAAATTTCCCAACGTGGTGTTCGAAGGTTGCGCTTCGGGCGGTATGCGCATGGATTACAAAACGCTCGGCGTGTATTCGCTCCTTTCCACGTCCGATCAGGTCAGCTATATGCACTATCCGTATATCGTCGGGAACGCTTTGACGGCAGTCCTGCCCGAACAGGCGGCGGTGTGGAGCTATCCCGTTGGCTCGCTGGGGATCAGTTGCTCCGATATCGGTTTCGAGCCTACGAAAGACTGGGTGGAGCAGCATATTTCCGAAGAACAAGTCGCCATGAACATGATTAACAGTTTTTTAGGTCGCATGCATTTGGCTAGCCATTTGGAATTGCTGTCGGAGCGGAAGTTCGCATTGGTGCAAGAGGGCGTGGCATATTATCATACGCTCAGCGCGGCGAAAAAACAAGGCTTGCCGTACAATCCTTGCGGCTTTACGAACGTGGGCGACGATCGCGTTGTGGCAGGCTTCAAAACGGGCAACAAAATCTATCTTGCCGTTTGGTGTATGAAAGGATCGACGCGTGTTTGCGTGCCGATTTCCGAGGGTATTTTGTCCGTGAAGCTTGCTTATCCGAGCGTTTGCGCCACGAAGTTTACGCATACGGTCGAGGAACTTTCCGTGACGTTTGCGAAAGGGAACGGCGAAGCCGCCTTTTTCGAAATCGAATGCAAATAAGCGGATTTCGTTACCGAAACGTAACCGAACCTTGGCTCTCCCATGGGAGAGCTGTCAGCGAAGCAGACTGAGAGAGCATGCAAGCTATAAAACAGCCACAGCAGATTATTTCTGCCGTGGCTGTTTTTCTGCGTTTTTCTCGAAAATGTGGATAAGTTGAGGTGTTTTAATAGTATTTGAAAAATTTTTCAAAAAAATTTTCAAAAAAATTTTCAAATACCCTCTATAAAACGCTTGACAAATGGGGGGGGGGGGGGTATAATATAAGCGTATGATTATATTCCCACGTGCGCGCGCG
>CAYZOF010000077.1:0-6131 GCA_964479935.1 uncultured Clostridia bacterium
TTCGCTGTATCAACCTATCCGTGTGTATCGAGGTCTTTGCAAAATAAAAACACCCCATTTTTTTCCGAGCGTTTTACAAAGCCTCGGTTAGTCGCAGGAGTCATGCTCCCACTTTTGTCAACGGAAATTATCTGCCGAAACGGCTTTAAGCTTCAGATTTTCAGTAACTTCCCGTATCAACCCTATACAACGCGTTTTTACACAGCCTATATATAATACCAAATTCGTGAAGGTATGTCAAGCGTTTGAACGAACTTTTTTGAAAAATTTTTAATTTTTTTCAAAACCGCGGAATAATCCCTTTTCCTCACGCATACGCGGATATATTATATAATATTGTAGCTATTATATAATATTGTAGCATTTAACGCAAGCGTTTTTCGATAAAATTTGAAAAATCGCAAACGAAAAGTCGAACGACAAACGTTCGACCTTTCGTTTTACGGATGGTTTCTCACACTGTTCCGGCAACACCGCATAACGCCGTCAAGCGTCCTCTTCCTCGGTGATCGTGCCCTGACGCAAAGCGTCTTTCATATCCGACCACGCGGTTTTCGCGCCCTCGATTCCTTCGCTGTAGTTCTTTTCGAAATTCGTAAAGAACGTCGTCTGCGAAGTCTGCCACTGCGCGGAAATATCAGCCGCATATCGGTCCGCCTGTTCGAATACCTCACCCAAACAAGTAATCACGCCGTCGTACGCCGTCTGCACCTCTTCCTTCAATCTGTCCAAACGACGATTCGCATCTTCGGAAATTTGCTCCAAATTCGCCTCCGCGGCGTCTAATTTCGTTTCGTACACAGCAAGCCTTGCCAAAATCGCCTCCGTCACTTCCGTTTGCTCCATCGCCGCAACTTCGTTGCGGTAATTGAGATAATTCGCCTTTGCCACGCGGAACGCCGACAACGCCGATTGATATAAACCGTTTTCGTTCACGAGCAACGTTTGCCGAGTCGCTTCGATCGCACTCACCGCCACGGAATATCCGGCATACGCCGTGTCGTACAAAATGCCCTGCACCGTAGTCAAATGCGAACGCAACACCTCCAATTCCGCCTGTTTCATCGCGAACGCCTTGGCTTCGTAATAGGCGTTCTTTAATTCCTGCGAATAGAAGTTCACCGTTTCTTCTCGAGATTCATAGAGCGTTTCCATAAGCTCCATATAGTCGAGCGCCTGCAATTTCGCGTCCTCGATATACGGCGCGCATTCTTCCACAAGCTCCCGAAGCTTCTCTTCGGCGATCGCCTCTGCCTGTTCGATTTTCGCCGCAATATTTTCCGCACTGAGATATTCCTGTACTTCACTCTTCACGGAATCGTACAATTTCTTCGCATCTTTCGTGTCGCCGGAGAACGAAAATTCAATTTCGTTATCTCCGAAATTCGCGTTGCCGCTCACCAAAAAACCCGTTTCTTTGGAAATCTGCACGAACAGCTTTGCCGCGTCCTCCGCGCTCTCGCCGACAAACGTGCCTGCGCTGACGATCAAGTTGCCCTCTTCGTTCAACGCGTTGACCGTGACCACCCTGTCGTTTGCGTCCAAAATAAACTCCACTTCGGGGTTCAAAGACACATTCATTACCTTTTGCGGCAATTGCTCGTTCGCGTTCTCGTCGGAGTTACACCCCCCGAACGCAACCATTCCCACCGCCAACACGCCAGCCAAAGCCAGCGACATCCATTTTTGTTTTTTCATAATTCATTTCCTCCGTGTTTTTTTGTTTTCACTTATTAAACCGACAAACTCGGTTTTTTGTTGCACGTTTTTTAATTTTTTTGTAAAAACTTCCAATATGCCGACAGCGAGCCGTACGTTTTGCATATATTTTTTAAAAACGCCGTATATTCCGCACTCGTCAATGGCGAGCGTTCCGCTTCGTACGTCTTCGAATTCTTCGCCAACAGCGTATAAAAACGTACGTTTTCAAAGCGCAATGTCTTCTCGCGATATTCCGTTTCGTCGTTCGGAACTTCGTACCAATATTCCAAAGGCAAAACGTTCACACCGACGTTTTTCAGCATTTGCGTCCATTCCGTAAAACGCTCCTCGAACAATTCCACCGTAAACTCGGACAACACGTCTACCAACTCTCCGTATGCGTTATCTCGCGACACGGCGTACAGCGTCGTAACGAACGTCGAAAGCGAATCGATCGTCTGCCCGAAACGTTCTTCGTACGCCGCCAGTTCCGCCTGCATTTCGTTAAGCTCCGCTTGCAATTCGGGCGAATACTGCCGATCGAGCGCAAGCAGCGACCAATAATCGGCAAAGTAGCGATACGGGTTGTCTTTGTGCGTTTTGATCGTTTTCGCCAACGCTTTTACGCGTTCCAACACGCGCAAATTCTCCTCGATATCCGTCAAGCGCGACCGCAACACGTATTCCGCAAAATCCTTCAACGTCGACGTCGGAACGCTTTCCCGATACGCCGTCTGTAAATCCTCAGACTCCGTCAAAACGCGCCGCTCGGAACGCAACAACGGCATGTTCCGTAATCGTTTCCAGAGCGTTTCTTCTTCCGTCACGTCCGAAACGCCCATCTCGTCGGCGAACGCCGCAACGCTCACGCATTCCGTCACCACCGCCGCGTATATGCCGCGCTCACAGAAATACTCCTCTAACGCCGCGTCGACACTCTGCAATTTTCCGTCCGTTTTCGTCGACGTCACCAGCACCGCCGTTTGCTCCGAAATATCCAAGAAACCGAGTTTCGCAGCGTAATCCGTAAACACGCCCGACGCCGTTTCCACAGGCAATCCCCTTAATTTTTCCGCCCTGCCGAGCGAAGAAAAAATAACGTCCGATTCGCCGTTTTTCGAAATCACGTCTGCCACGAATCCGTCCTTATCCACAGTAAACGCCGTCTCCGCGCCGCAATACACGGCAATCGCCTCGGAGATCTTTACGTCCGCCGTCGCCACGGGCGAATCGGAAAATCGCGGCAAAACCGCGATAATCGTAACCACGCAAGCCAAACCGACCGCCCAGACCGCCAAGCCGTTCCGTCGCCGTAACCATTCCCGACAAGCGCGCAAGCGTTGCAGAAGCGTAACGCGCGACGTTTCGGGCGTTTTGTCGGCAACGCGAATCGGCTCGCCGAAAACACGCTCGTCCAAGGCAGGAATCGCCGCGTCTAATTCTTTTTTCCAGCGTTTTTTCCAACCGCTCATTTTTCCGCCTCCTTCAATGCTTTTTTCAATTTCTCGATCGCACGTTTGTATTTCGAAGTAACCGTTCCTACGGGGCAACCGAGCATTTCCGCAATTTCCTTATGTTTGTAATTCCACAGCACGTGGAGCGTCACGATGCGCTGTTCTTCCTCGCTCAAAATCCGTTGCATCAGCTCTGTCACCGTATCGTCCTCCGACGGCTCGTAAGAAACGGCAATCTCCGTAAGCCCTTCCGTCTTCACGCGATTGAGCTTCGCCAGCTCGTTCAATGCGTGATTTTTTGCGATTTGCAAAAGCCACGCACTCGGATTCGTTCCCGCGCGATAACCGCCTATTCCTTGTTTTACTTTCAGATATACCGTCTGCATGCCGTCCTCGGCGTCTGCCGCATTATGAAAATACGTGTATAAAAACGCATAAACACCGCGTTTCGTCTTTTCGTACAGCGTTTCGAACGCCGCGTTGTCGCCTTGCGCAATTCGGCATAGAAGGATATCCAACTCCCTCTTGCTCATTCGTTCCTCCGCCGCCGTCGATCGGCGACCTCTCTCCTCCATTCGTTCCCTTTATTAAACAATCTTGCAAAATGTTTTATTGCATGCGAGCACAAAAAAAGTTCGAAACGATTTTTCGTCCCGAACCTTTTCGTCTTTATTCATCGGTTTTCGGAAACTCCTCGAAAATCACCGAAAAATTCGTTTCTCCGACCACTTCGCAACGATGCTTGCCGTAAACAGGATTCTCCCAAATAAAATGTGTCGCATCCAACAAAATCAACGTATTGTTTCCCGACGTCAACACGTACTTCGAATCCACATCTCCGACATCGACGTACTCGAATTTGAAAAGGAGTTCCTCAGCCAAGTCCTCATACGTCTTTACACATTCACCGTCCACGAAAAGCGACGCGCCGTCGGAATTTTTCCCCAACGCCCGATAATAATCGCCGTCAAAATAGGACTTTATCCGTTGGTCGGAATGACAATAATAATATTGTCCGTCCGAGACAAAGACTCTACACGGATATCCGTCAGCGTCCCACCCGACTTGATAAACGATCGTATACGTTTGCGTCGCCGTCTTTATGTAATAAGTCATTTCGCTCGCGATACTGTACAACGGATCGCCTTTCACGATCAATTGACCTACAAACAACTCGTAAAATTCCTGAAAGCGCGCATCATCCGCATCCCAAATTTGCACTTGGCGATACGAATCGAGATTCTCTTCTCGCCTTTCTACGCGCACGGAAGAAATCTGTTCAAGCTCCGCCGCCCACGGATAAACGTTTTCAAAAACGTCCTCGTAATACCAAACGGCATATCTGCCCAGACCATTATACTTTCCCGAAATCATTCCATAACCGACAAAGCAACGTCCCTCACGCAACAGGTTGTCGCCGCGCTCCGCGGCAAACGACTCGTCGACCTCGTAAGTGTACAATTCATAGGCTTGCGACAAATTTGTCTCACTCACACTCTCCGAATTATCCGGAACGAACCAATACTCCCCGTCGCAAAGCGTCACGCGCCCTCTGTAGAACCGCCCGTAACCACGGTCGGTCACCGTTCTATTATACTTTAACGCTTCGTAAATACATTTCCCGACTTGTTCGATAGAATCCTCCGCGCCCCACACATCCGCATCTTCCGTAAATTTATATTCTCTTCCGAACGCCTGCAACGTCCCCTCGAACCAAACACTGTCGAACATATATCGTGCGCATGTGGCTTCCCCTTTCGAACCGTCCGAAAAGGTGAGATTCAACCACGTCTTTGCACGATCGGTATTACGCACATACGAATACGTACCCGTATATTCTTGATCGAATTCTTTAAAAAGGAAAGTCTTATCCTCGCGGTATTGTATCGTGATTGTTTCGGGCGAAAGATTGGTTTGCGAAATCGGGTCATACCCCACAGAACGAGCAATGCCGTCCGCGTCGGTATACCAATCCAAGTACCAAGTTTCCAAATAGTACGGATCCACGCGACAACCGGTAAATAATAGCCATACCGCCGACAATGAAATCGTTATCCACAAAACAGACAAGGCTACCCTCATCTTATTTCTCATCTTATTTCCCTCTTATCGTCGCAAAAAAACAATCCTTTTGGACTTGCTTCACATTCTTTTCCTTGAATCTTGCCTTTGCGCGAAGTTCGCTATCCAAAATGCGCTTTCTGATACGCAAGGACTTCGGCGTAACTTCCAACAACTCGTCGTCGGCGATAAATTCCAAGCATTCTTCCAAGCTCATCTTGCTGACGGGGACGAGAGTCAACGCGTCGTCGCTTCCCGAAGAACGCGTGTTGGTAAGGTGTTTCGTCTTACAAACGTTGACGTTAATGTCGTCGGCAAGGTTGGTGTAGCCAACGACCATACCTTGGTAAACGGGCGTACCGGGCGTCACAAACAACGTGCCTCTGCCCTGCGCGTTGAACAAACCGTAAGTGACCGCTTCACCCGTTTCAAACGCAACCAACGAACCGGTGCTACGACGCTGCATATCGCCCTTATACGGCTCGTATTCAAAGAAAATCGTATTCATGATGCCCTGTCCTCTGGTGTCGGTGAGGAACTGGCTCTTATACCCGAACAAACCGCGTGAAGGCACGATGAATTCCAAACGCATACGGCTGCCGACCGCGCTCATGTGCGCCAAAACACCTTTTCTGTTCCCCATTTCGGAGAATACGGGCCCCGTCATCTCTTCGGGAACGTCCGCAACGAAACGCTCCATCGGTTCGTGCAAAACGCCGTCGATTTCTTTATACAACACCTTCGGCGTGGATACCTGAAATTCGTAGCCTTCACGACGCATGGTTTCAATCAAAATGGAGAGGTGCATTTCCCCGCTGCCGCAAACGCGGAAGCTGTCCGCATATTCGGTGTCGTTGACGCGCAAAGAAACGTCGCGAAGAAGCTCCTTATACAATCTGTCGCGGAGCTGTCTGC
>CAYZOF010000078.1:0-284 GCA_964479935.1 uncultured Clostridia bacterium
TTTGACGAGCGTAACCATAGGCGACAGCGTGACGAGTATCGGTTATTCTGCGTTCCGGGGATGTAGCAGATTGACGAGCGTAACCATAGGCAACAGTGTGACGAGTATCGGTGATTATGCGTTCTATTATTGTATCAGTTTGACGAGCGTTGTAATCGGTGACGGCGTGACGAGTATCGGTAATTATGCGTTCTATGATTGTATCAGTTTGACGAGCGTAACTATCCCCGACGGCGTGACGAGTATCGGTAATTATGCGTTCTATGATTGTATCAGTTTGACGA
>CAYZOF010000078.1:384-5891 GCA_964479935.1 uncultured Clostridia bacterium
GCGTAACTATCCCCGACGGCGTGACGAGTATCGGTGAGTGGGCGTTCAATGGATGTAGCAGTTTGACGAGCATTATCTTTAATGGCACGATTGCGCAGTGGAAGGCAATATCGAAAGAGCATGATTGGAAAAATAACGTACCGGCAACGAAAGTCGTATGTTCCGACGGCGAAGTGGCATTATAAGGCAACGTTCCGCAGTATAAGCCCTCCTTGTGTAAAGGAGGGGTAGGGGAGGATTGGCAACGTTCCGTTGCATCTTAATCTCAAAAAAGATAAAAGCCGCGGCGAGAAATTCTCGCCGCGGCGGTTTTATTCTATATCCATCGTTCATCTACTTAAATTCTAACACGTCCGTACGGCGTCAAAAACCGGCATTTTTAATCTCGCGGTCGACTGAACGTTTTACGTCGCGCTCCGCAATCGACTGTTTTTTGTCAAAGGTGTGTTTCCCTTTGCAAAGCGCGATTTCCATCTTGACGAGGGAATCTTTGAAATACATTTTCAACGGAACCAGCGTATATCCCTGTCGGTTGATCTTCCCGGCGATTTTCGAAATTTCGCTCTTGTGCAGGAGCAATTTTCGATCCCGTCGGGTGTCTTTGGTGCTGAACGCGTCCGATTTATCATACAGCGCGATGTGCATGTTTTTTACGGAAACGTCACTGCCGCGGACGAAACAGAAACTGTCGTTCATATTCACGTCTCCGTTGCGTACGGACTTGATTTCGTTGCCTTCCAAGACGATGCCCGCTTCGTATTTTTCCTCGATGAAATATTCAAAGGACGCGGATTTGTTTGTTGTGACGATTTTCATGATACAACCTCCGTTGTGTTTGCGGTTTTGATTTTTTCGAGCAAGCGAAATTCCGCTCGTCTGCGATAAAAGTCGGCGTCGACGACTTCGATACGGATTTTTTCGCCGATGGTATAGTTTCCCTTTTTCCCGACGAGCGCGAATCGTTCGGGAACGAACGTATACTCCCCGTACAGGGATTCGACGGGAATCAACCCTTCGATGGTGTTGGGCAGTTCGGCAAACAGTCCGAAGGCGGTCACGCCCGAAATGACGGCTTCGTATTCTTCGCCGATTCGTTCACTCATATACATGGTCGTATATAAGTCGTCCACGTCGCGTTCCGCTTCGGCGGCTCTGCGCTCGCGTGCGGAAGATTGTTCGGCGGCGCGTTCGACGAAGTCACCGTATTTTTGCGATGCTTCCGCGTAATTGCCGTGCAGGATCTCTTTGATGATGCGATGAATGCAAAGATCGGGATAGCGGCGGATAGGGGAAGTGAAGTGGCAGTAACATTCGCTCGCCAAGCCGAAATGGCCGATGTTCTCCGTATCGTAACGCGCCTTTTGCATGGAGCGCAGCATTACGCGATTGAGCACCGAATAGACGGGCGAGTTTTTTGCGGCGTTGAGAAGTTTTTGGTAATCGTACGGTTTAACGTTTTGCACGGAGAAACGCGGCGTCAAGCCGAGTGTCTGTGCGAAAGCGCGAAAAGCCGAAGCTTTTTCTTCGTTCGGTTTTTCATGCACTCGATACAAAAAGGGTGCGTCGATATCGCGCATGTATGCGGCAACCGTTTCGTTGGCAAGGACCATAAACGCCTCGATGATTTGGTAAGCGAATACGCGTTCATATTCCGGAATGAGAATTTCGTTGTGTTCGTTCAAGACGATTTTCGCCTCGTTGACGTCGAGGGAAATGCTCCCTTTTTTCTGACGCATGGTTTGTAAAATTTCCGTCAATTCTCGAAACAGGCATACCATGTCTTTGACGTCGGCATATTTTTCCGTCGTTTCTTCGTCGCCGTCGAGGATTTTCGTAACGTCCGTATACGTCATTTTATGCGCGGAACGGATAATTCCTTCCACGATTTCGCGACTTTTCACGACGCCTTTTTTGTCGATGCGCATTAGGCAGGACAGCGTGAGCCGATCTTCGCCTTCGTTTAGGGAGCAGATTCCGTTGGAGAGGGCTTTCGGAAGCATCGGTAACACACGGTCGGGAAAATAGACGCTCGTACCGCGTTCAAACGCTTCTTTATCGAGCGGAGAGCGGTATTCGACGTAATGCGAAACGTCGGCGATATGCACGCCGAGCAGGTATTCCTCACCGATTTTTTCCAGCGAAACGGCGTCGTCGATGTCGCGTGTATCCTCACCGTCTATTGTGACGATCGTTTGCTCCCGAAAATCCGTCCTGTCGAGCAGGTCGTATTCCGCAATGCCGCGTTTTTGCTGTCGTATAGCGTCCTTTTCAATTTTTTCGGAAAAACTTTCCGCCAGGTCGTAACTACGAATGATCGACAGTTCCTCGGCAAAAAAATCATCTTCTTCGCCGAGAATTTCCACAATTTCGCCTCCGGGAGCTTTCCTTGGCGGATAATCGGTGATTTTTGCCACGGCTTTGACGCCGTTCGGAATATTTCTACAAGCGGAGAGAGGAATGTAAATTTCCGTCGAAAACCGTTTCTCGTCAGGAATTAAATAACCGGCTCGGTTGTCTTTTCGGAACGTCCCGACAATCTTTTTATATCCGCGCGAAAGAATGCGGACGACCAGTACTTCGTCGTCGCTTTTGCCGTACACGCGTTCCGCCAAGACGACGTCGCCGTGCAACGCGCCGCGTAAGTTTTTGTGCGGAACGAAAAAGTCGTCGGGGTGACGCTCTTTATCTTCGGGAATGAGAAATCCGAAACCGCGTTCGTTCCCGGAAATCGTGCCTTTAATCAAGCCTAATTGTTCGCTCGTTCCGTACCTGCCCCCATCGTTCATGAAAATTTCGCCCTTGTCCGACAGTGCGTCCAACAGGTCGACGAGGCGTTTTTTCTCGCGGTAGGGGATGCCTAAGATTTTGCAGATTTCCGTTATATTTTTTCCTGCCAGCGTGCCGTCTCGAAAGGCGTCTAACAGAGCTTGTTTTGCGTCCAAATGCGTACCTCCCTATGTAAGGAAATAAAAAAGGCGGCTATACGAAAAGCCGCCAATTTCCTCTGTTTTTGATTAAATCCAAATAGAGTCGAGTTGCAAAACAAAGAACGCAATAGAGAATACGACGAGGACAGCAAGGCAAATCCAAGTCCATTTTTTCAATTTCTCTTCGCTCGATTTTCCCTTGTTCTTGCCGAAGAAAGTCTCGCTCGATCCACCCAATGCGTCGATACCGCTCGAATTTGCGGGCTGCATCAAAACAAGAATAACGGCAACGAGGGCGGCAATGCCCATAAGTACGATCATCGTGACGCTGAGTCCTTTGTAAAGGTTATAGAGACGGCTATCACTCGTGGGAGTTAACAAACTTATCAAATTCAACATATCTGTTCAGTCCTTTTGCTTTTTTCTTTTGACGGCAAACGCCGTTTTTCCAAAACTGCCTATCAATTATAACATACTCGACGGAATATCGCAACTGTTTTTTATAAAAATAGTGAAAATTTTTCGATTTTTTGAAAAATATGTCTGCAATAAGCCGAAAATTCCGTCTTAGAACGGCGTTTGACGTTATTTGATCAGGCTCTTCCCGGTCATTTCCTTAGGTTGAGGGATCTTCATCATGTCGAGAAGCGTCGGCGCAAGATCCGCTAAAACGCCGTCGTCGCGGAGCTTCGCATGCTTGTATTCTTCGGAAACGAGAATGACGGGGACGGGGAAAGTGGTGTGTTGCGTGAATGCGCCTACGCCGTCTTCCGCGAGCATTTGATCTGCATTGCCGTGGTCGGCGGTAACGAGGGCGGAACCGCCCATTGACAAAATTTTATCGGTGACTTTCTTGACGCATTCGTCAACGGTGTGTACGGCTTTAACCGCCGCTTCCATGATTCCCGTATGTCCGACCATGTCGCAGTTCGCGAAGTTCAAAATGACGACGTCGTATTCGCCTTTGTCGAGCTCCGCAAGGACTCTGTCCGTGACGAGATATGCGCTCATTTCCGGCTGTAAATCGTAAGTGGCAACCTTCGGGGAGGGGATAACGATACGCGTTTCGCCTTCGACGGGAGCTTCCAATTTCGCGTTAAAGAAGAAAGTCACGTGCGCATATTTTTCCGTTTCCGCGATGTGGAGCTGTTTCAAGCCGAGCGAAGCGAGGTATTGCGGCAACGTATTGTCGATTTCGTCGGGAGGGAACGCTACGCCGACGTCTTCGAATGAGGAGTCGTACACCGCAAACCCGACGTAAGTCGGCGCGAGAAAACCGGTTTTTCTTTCAAAACCGAGCGTTGCACCTGTTTTCGAGTCGACGAACGGGAACGTCTTTTGCGAGAACATTCTCGAAATCTGTCTGGCTCTGTCCGGACGGAAATTGAAACAAATAATGCTATCGCCTTTTTCAATCAAAGCCACGGGTGTTCCGTTTTCCGTAAGGTTGGTGGGCAGGATGAATTCGTCGGTGACGCCGTTTGTGTAGGACGCGTTTGCGGCGGCTTCCGCACTTCCCTCGAATTGCACGCCGTTACCGAGCGTCAGCATGTCGTAGGCTTTTTCTTCTCTGTCCCAGTTGTTATCTCTGTCCATGGCATAGTATCTGCCGGCGATGGACGCGATTTTACCGAAATGCAATTCGTCGAGCTTATCTTGCAGATCTTTCAAGAAACCTGCGCCCGAAGTGGGAGCGACGTCGCGCCCGTCGGTGAAGGCGTGGATATATACGTTGTCAAGTCCTTCGTTTTTTGCCATTTCCACCAACGCGTAGAGGTGGTCGGTGTGGCTGTGTACGCCGCCCGTGGAAACGAGTCCGTACAAATGGAGTTTTTTACAGTTGTTTTTCGCGGCGTGCATAGCGCGGAGCAATTCGGCATTTTTGAAAAACGCTCCGTCGCGGATATCTTTCGTGATTTTCGTCAGATCTTGGTAGACGATTCTGCCTGCGCCGATGTTCAAATGTCCGACTTCGCTATTTCCCATTTGTCCGTCGGGAAGTCCTACGGACATACCGCTCGCGCCGAGTTGCGCGGAAGGGTAGTTGTTTTTCAGCTCGTTGACGTACTTGCTTCCGTCTGCGACGATTGCGTTACCGACCTTGGAAGGATTGATTCCGTAACCGTCCATAATGATGATGGCGAAAGGAACTTTTTTATTCATAAGCTTCTCCTTGAATTATACAATGAAATACAAAATGGAGGGGGCAGGTACGCGTTCACCGCGAAACAAGCCCCCGTATATTCGTTCCTCCGCAGAGGAACGCGCCTCTTATTTATCGAAGTTGACGATTGTTGCAAAATCGGGAGCTTTCAAAGACGCGCCGCCGATCAAGCCGCCGTCGATCTCGGGCATAGCCATAAGCTCTTTGCAATTGCCTGCGTTCATGCTGCCGCCGTATTGGATACGAAGTGCTTCTGCGCATTTCGGGCAGAACATTTCACCGACCGTTTTACGAATGAACGCGATGGTTTCGTTGGCTTGTTCCGCGGTAGCGGTTTTGCCTGTACCGATAGCCCATACGGGTTCGTAAGCGATAACGATTTTCTCGATATCTTCGATATCTTTTTAGCCGTCGCG
>CAYZOF010000079.1:0-5666 GCA_964479935.1 uncultured Clostridia bacterium
GGTTGGGTGTCTTTTTTTGTCTTGAAAGACTGTCACTTAGCGCGACAGCCCCTTCAATCTTTAATCGAGTATTTTTTCGACGGAGACGACGGTAAGCACATCGTCTCGGACGCGAAAACGAATTTCGAAATCGGAAAAACGCATACCGTAAAGGCGCGTCGGGTCGTCTTGGTAGGACGGGCGCGGATCGTCGGCAAGACATTGCAGCAATCCTTCGCGCTTTTCCGCCGGAAACAGTGTGGAAAATTCCTCCGGCAACACGACGTTCAAACGGTGATTTTCCACTTCTCCGGCATATCCCGAAGTTGCGTCCGTACGGCAATCCGCGTGGGGCAGGTATGGCTTCACGTCGAAAATCGGTGTGCCGTCGAGCAGGTCTGCCCCTGAAACCACGAGAACGTCGCCCTCGTTTTCCGTATGTTTGACGCATTCCAATTTGACGCAGGAAAGCCCGATCGGGTTGGGACGAAACGGAGACCGACTGGCAAACACGCCTACGCGTTGATTTCCGCCCAAGCGAGGCGGACGGACGGTCGGCGTCCATTCCGATTTATGCGCTTTGGAAAAATCGAATAAGAGCCAAAGGTGGGAGAATCCCTCTATTTCGCGGAGCGCGTCTGCGTTCCGATATTTCGGGCAAAACACGATTTCTGCGCGGAGCGCGGAGGCTCTGCCGCTTTGACGCGGTATGCCGAATTTTTCTTTGAAATCCGTGCGAATATAGGCAACGGGGAAAATTGTGAGTGAATCCATCATAGTCATTATTATAATGCAATCGCTCGTACTTGTCAAGCGATTGAAAAAGGAAGCGCATGCGCGCTTCCTTTAGGGTTAGTCGATACTTTTTACGATTCCCGAAAAAATGACGACGTCGGAGGCATTCGTCAACAAAAATCCGAACGCTTTGTTGACGGTGAAATCCAAATACACTTCTTCGTATTCACCGGGTCCTGCGGCTCCGCACATGCCCATCAACGTCACCGCTGCGCCCTCGATTCCCTTTTTATCCACCGTGAGGCTGACGCTATGCGTGACGACTGAGCAATAGGCAGGGGAATTCGTCAGCGTGCCGAAATCGCAGAAATTTCTATCGAAAAGGTCGCAAATGCCGAAATCGTTTTTCAGGATATTCTGAACGTCGCGGTTGTAGGACGTGGTGTATTCTGGAAACAGACATCTTGTGGAATATATTTTTTTTGCTTCGTCGTCCACGGAGTTGAAATCGGTGACGGCGTTGAAGACCGAAAGATTTTCTTCCGTGAATACGTCATCGACCGTATAGCCGTCGTTCGGCAGGAGAAATTTAAGTTTGTAACCGTTATAGGTGACGGTATAGAATCCCGTATAGGTTTCCGTTACGTAAGGTCTGCCGCTTTCATAATACCCCGTGAGAAGTTTCGCGCTTTTTTGCGTTCCGTTTGCTTCGGTGAACTCGGTCGGCGAGGTGTAGGCGAGCGCGCTGCCGCTTTCGTTCCAAATATCTTTCAAATATAAGGTGTTGAGGAGCGCGAACAGCGTGTCGGTATCCAATTGGAAATTTCGATTGATCAATCCGTTTGTCTTTTGTTTGACGAATTTTTGAATGGAGCGATTCGCTTTTTCGTTTGAGCCGTCAAAATCCACCGACTTTCCGTAGCAATAGTACTGTTCGCCGAGCGTTTCCAGACAGCTCGCGTCGGTGATAAGGTCGTTATCTAACCAAAGGGAGTTGCTTATATTTAACCGCCCCGTAGTGACGTCGCCGAGATAACCTTGACCGGTGTGTTCGACGTTCAGGTCGCGGTAGAGCAACGGATACGAGGTACGGAGGTCAGACAGAGACAGGTCGAGTGCGGAAAGGATTTCCGCTTGCGTATTGCCGTCGGCGCATTCCGCAGCCATGCCCAACGCTAAAAATACCGAAACGGGGGAAACGACGAAATTGTCGGGTTCATCGTAGGCGCGATAAGCCGACGGAGCAAACTTCGCCGCGAAGGTATTGGCTTTTTGTTTGAACGAAAGATAGTCTTCTCGCTGTCTGTCTTGATAGCTCAGTCTTGTGACCGAGGCAGGAGAACAGAGCGTTTTCGAAGAATCCGTCGCGTTTTCGATCGTTTCGATGAAGGAGCAAGACGAGGCGGACAATACGCAAAACGCGGACAGCATGGTTGCAAAGAATTGTTTTTTCTTCATAATAAATTTCTCCGTTAAAATGCATAAGATTTACATCTATATAACGTGCTCGGAGCGCGTTTTACTCACAAAAAATCGAATATTTCTTATAAAAATGGACAAAAAATAGGGAAAAGCGTAAAAAAATATTAAAATTCCGCAATTCTTTATGATTTTGTGAAAAAAAGTGTAAGATATGTGAAAAAATTATTGCAAAATTTGGAAAAGTATGATATACTATTAACTAATCAATCAGTATGTTGCTGTGAGAAAGGGTTCGACATGGTAAATCAAAATAAAAAAATAGAAATTATGGAAAAATGCTTTGATTGTTATGCGGAGCATGGATTCAAAAATATCGGAATCAAGGCACTTGGCAAGGCGTGTGGATTTACCTCTGCGAATTTGTATGTTTATTTTGACAATTTAGATCAGCTCGTCGTCGAAGCCACCGAACATTGCATGAGCAAGGTGGAAGACGAATTTATGGAGAAAGCACCTAAGGACTTTAAGGACGTTATGCGTTTTATCGACGAAATCCCTTATTGGACGGCGGAGCGTCACGGTAAAAAATATCGGTTGATGTATCAGGTCTATACCGATCCGAAATATATCGAGCACGGTAAGAAATTCTTCGAGGGCGTAAACGAGCGTTATACCGAGTACGCCAAACAGCTCGAACCGAAAATAGGAATTCCCTATACGCTAATCGTGTCGTTCATTTTTTTGTTGGTGAGAGCCAGCGTGCATTACGCATTGTTTTCGGACGAGTATTATCTGAAAGCGCAACTCGGCGTGTTAAAACAATCTTTGTGTATGTACCTCGAATGCGTGAAATCCAAATCCGATGAGACGAAAAAAGTATTGGAAGATTCGGAAGGAAAAGAAGCGATCGGCAGTCGCAAGACGGCAGAATAGGCTTCGTTTTCTCGAAAAAAATCGGGAGACAATGAAATCGCGTAATGGTTTTTGTTCCGTTTTTCTTTTTTGAGGACGGCAACAAGATGTGACCTGCGTAAGAAATTGCGTTTGGTTACTGGAGGGGACGATCTTTAAAAGTGCCGCGACGGTGGGGTTGTTCGTCGCGGCATTTTTATGCCCTTTAGGCTATCCACAAACAAAATGCGGTCAACAATATCAAGAAAGAGAAATTGAACGCCGAAAACATAGCGAGATATTTCCCGGCTTTCCCGGGATTTCTCGACGTGTATTCTCGGAAAGTGATCAGGCTTGCCAAAGAGGAGATCAGCGTTCCCACGCCGCCGACGTTGACGCCTAACAGCAAGGCAGGGTAGTTGCTCGTGAATTTTGCCAACAGGATTGCTGACGGGACGTTACTGATGACTTGACAAGAGAGTACGGAAACCAGCAACGTGTTCTTTTGTAACAGTCCGCCCAAAAGATTTTGCACGGCGGCGATGCGCGACATGTTCCCGGAAAAGACGAAAAATGCCGCAAAAGTGCAAAGTAGACCGTAATCTACTTGCTTCAATGCTTTTCGATCCAAGACAAATAATGCCGCGGGAATGACGATGAGTCCGATCCAAAACGGAATTACGCGGAACACGATGACGATGGACAACAGGAAGAGCAACATATAGACGAGCGTACGCCGCTTCGGCAATACGATTTGCTCGTCGGAGAGCTCCAACGGTTCCTTTTTAACGAACAGGAAACAGCAAAGTGTGATGAGTGTTATCGCGAACAAAAACGGCAGGAACATGATTTGCAGAAATTCTGCCGTCGGAATGTTGAAATACGTATAGAGATAGAGATTTTGCGGATTTCCGAACGGCGTGAGCATTCCGCCGAGGTTGGCGGCGATGTTTTGCATAATAAACGTGAACGCCATGTATTTTTTTTTCCCCGTTGCGGACAGAACCAAATAGCCGAGCGGAAGAAATGTGAGCAATGCCATGTCGTTTGCGATCAGCATCGAGCCGATGAACGTCACGTATGCGAGGGCGAGGATGCTACTCCGCGCCGTTTTGAAAAGTTGAACGATTTTTTTTGCCAAGACGAAGAAAAATCGAATGTTTTTCAGGGCGCAAACGACGGCAAGTACGCAGAACAGGCACGTCAGCGTTTTGAAGTCGAAATATCCCCAATATGTTGCGTCGGGCGGCACGAGGACGGACGTGGCGATTGCCGCCGCAACGGCGATGCAAAGTACTGCGTTTTTCTTGACGAATGCGGTAATGCGGCGAAAAACGCCGAGAAAGCGCGCTTGCGGAGTTTGTTTTATATGTGTTCGCATAATATCTCCTTTTCGTTGGTTACGAAAGTGTTATCGACGATTTTATGATTTAACGAATCGGGTAGGAAAAGAAATCAGTATTGGAAAAATTCCGAAAAGAAGGGGGCAGGGTTGCGTTGACGGGGCGAAAGACGGTTTTCGTTTTCGCAAAAGTCGACGTTATAACTTGTTTTTCGGACAGACTTTGATACAGATGCCGCAGACGCTCCCTCTGCCGATGTCTTGGAAATGCTCTTTCATGTAACGGGAGCATTTTTCCGCATCGAAATTCCGTTCGCCGGTTGCGAGGGGGAGCTCCCCGAAAATCGCACCGGCAGGGCAAGCTTTTTGACAAATCGTACAGTTTCCGCAACCATTTTCGATGATGGGAAGCTCGTTTCGGAGCGGCATATCGGTCAGAACGGAGGCAAGACGTACACGGCTGCCGTAGTCTGCGGATAAAAATAAACCGCTTTTCCCGACGAAGCCCAACCCTGAAAGGACGGCGACCGTTTTATGCGCCACAACGCCGCGATAGGGGTTATTTTTTCCGAGACTTTGGCTCGCGGCGATCGGGAACGAGGAAAAACCGAATGATTCGATTTTTTTTCCGACTTGAAAAGCGATTTGGTCGAGCAAAGCGTTTGCCGCGCGGTAGTGCTGAAAGTACATAAACGACGGAGCATTGTTGATAGTTTTCAGTACGGCGTCGGATAATTTGACTCCGAGCGACACCGCATAGCGGAGTTCGGGAAAGTCGGGTAAAGGCGGAGTTGGAAGCTTACAGAAGCCTACCATGTCTGTGTCGAGTGCTTGCGTGAAGATTTTTAATTCGTTTTGAAACGCCGATATCATTATAAAGAACCTAACAAAATAGAATTTCGTCCAATATGGTACGAGGATAAGTATAGCACAATTTATGAGGAAAAGCAAGTCGAAAAAGGGCACATAGCCGAAGAAGTGCGGCGTGTCGGAGAACTTTATAAAAAAAGTTTTGATAGCCGTTAAAAAGGATTGACATTTCCGCATTGTTCGGGTATAATAATATTTAGTTTAATAACTAAACGCAGGAATATCGAAACAGGTCATAGTGTGTCGTGTAAGGAGCGTAGCGACGGAATAGCGAGCTTTCGCGAGCGTCTTTCCGTTTGGGAACACACCGAACCATACGATATACAAAATTTAATAACCATACGCAGGAATATCGAAGCGGTCATAACGAGGCGGTCTTGAAATCTTCCTTCGTCTGTCTATGTAATCTCTCAAAAACCCTTGTATT
>CAYZOF010000080.1:0-5600 GCA_964479935.1 uncultured Clostridia bacterium
TCGCAAGTCGCACTCTGCCAGTGGCTCGTTTCGTCGTGTTGCCATACTCCGTCGTCGGTGTGCGTATGCGACGCACTCGAGTCGGTCGAATCGGCAAAACCGCCGTTTGAACTTTCGCCACCAATGACTCCGCCACTGCCGAAGTCGCTCTCGTTCGGTACGCCGCTCGGCTTGCAACCTGCAAACGCAAACACCAAGCACGCCAACGTCATTGCCAATGTTTTTTTGTAACGCATTTTTATTCCTCCTGTTACAATATATTGTTAAAATCAAAATTATCGAGAATCGGATATCATAGACGTTCAATAGGAAAAAATCAACAAACTCTTATGAAATTTATCGATTTACCGTGATTTGACTATAAAACAGATATTTTAGTATTAATAGTTCAATAATAAAACTCAACTATCACTTAATTATCGTATACGAACTATAAAGGCAAATTTTTCAACTTTGGTCAATCAAAAATTATTATCACTTTATATAATTTTCAATTTCGGTAGCAACTTCCAATTATTAGATTGTAATCCCATCGATATTTTAATTCTTCCCATCATTGGCGCTGTTAAGTATTTCCCTAATTGTTCGATCCGCAAATATAACTCAGAAATAAAACCAGCAAACTCTATTGGAGGAAGTAAATATTTACAACAAATCAACAATGCCAAAAAATCGTTTCGGCCAAATTTTATCTCGCCTTTCGCATTCAGAGGAATACATAATTTTTTTGTAATATTCAATTGAGTGGATAATCGAGTTTTGGGTAAACGCGCACAAAAAGTTCTTTCGCCATGCGCCACTATATTTCTATACGATACAACGACTTCGAGCATATTTGCAAGTTGCGCTGCAGTAATGTTGTAATTGCTTGCAATCACTTCCTTTTCTTCGTCTATCATGTTTTTATAAAAAATAGAAATAGTCCCAAATGATAATGCTCGAATAAGTACCCACATAGGAACGTGACCATGCGTTTGATGATTATGAGCTATATATTCTCTATATTTATTTGAATTACGATTTAATGCATCCGTTATTGTTGTGTTACATTCTTCAATTAAACGAGCCACTGCAATAACAGAATTTGCATTGTTTGAAAAACAATTAGGTAGTAAATAAGTTTTTTCGTCAACACCATGAACTCTACTAAACTCATGTGCTATTAATGCCTTAATATGCGATTCAATGGACGAAGTATACTTATATACAATACTTCTTAAATCCTTATCAAAGGCAAACAAATGGCAAATATCCTCAAATGTTGTTCCTTTGTAAAATTTATGATTTGCTTTGAAATTAGGAGAGTATCCATTAATTACGTTGTAATATCCTTCCAATTTCAAAAATTCAATTGCACTCGACTCATCATTAATTAAAAGTCCTTTTTCTCTCAACTTTTCAATCTGTTGTTCATAAGTAAAAAATTCTTTCATATAGTCATCCAATGCAAAGAATTAGGGAGTCCCATAAATGGAACTCCCTGCAGACCTCAGCCACCCAAGGTTCTTTCCGTATAGTTATAATATCACAAATATTTATCCTCTGTCAACTAAAATTAAATACTTTTTCAAATTTTTTATAAAAACGGTTGAGGAGCTTTATAAATAAAGCCCCTCGCAGTCTTTACTTTCGTAAAGATCTTTCCGTAGAGCAAACGCCCTTATTATTATATTTTTTCTTGTAAGGTTTTATACTAAATTTAAACAAGATCTGTTCGTCTATTATTCTTAATTTAGACTTCTCTTTATTGGCAATTTTTCTTCACAAACTTATTCTCATTTTTTATTCCCACAACTCAAATCGGCACAATTTCAGAAAAACATAGATGCTTATACCATTTTTTGGGTGTTATAGTCAATTATTATTTTTCAATTAAGTCTTCCATTGCACACCCGAGGGGCTTAGCAAGTCGATATAAGGTGTCAACACTCGCTTTATTGATATCTTTATTCCGTTGCTCATACATTTGAATAGATCGCAAACTTACCCCCGATTTGCTCGCCAGTTCCGCCTGCGTACAACCATATGCTAAACGGATACGTTTCAAATTCGTTTCGTGGAAAACTTCTTTCATTTTCCTGTCTATTATATCGACAAACTTGCTTATATCAGCCTCGTGCAGAGTGTAGTACATATTTTGCAGATTTTCAAACGAAACGACCTTAAATATCTCGCTGAATTTTCTATCCGAATACCATTGGTAATATGCCACCGCCCAACCAATCCAGTATTCTCTCGAACGCCCTATTGATTCAATGGATTTTGCGCTAATTTCCTTGTTCGTTGTTTCTTCTACAATCTCCAAAACAAGTTCGATTCCGCTTTTGCCCACAAGACAATTCGGTTCGCCGTTTTCAATTCTTTTGCTGACAGAGCTCACCAAAAACAACTTGATGAAATCCTCGCCCGATATATTACAGGTATTAATAGCATAATCGAAAGCATCGCCTAAAACCTGCTGTGCTTTACTCAGATATATTTCTTGGTATGCGTGCATCATCGTTCCTTATAGCCCCTCTTATTATATCCTGAATGTACAAGCCGTCGTTTTCCTCCTCAAGCATTGCAAGATACGTTTGATTTGCATTATCATCCCTTGCTTTGCGAAGATTGTAGTATTCTTCCCTTTTCGCAATTTCAAAGCCTTTGTATTCCAAGCACGAAAATGCATACTGCGATTTAATTACGATTTGTTTACCGAGTTTTCCGAGTCGCATTGCCTTTGCAAGCTGTTCTACCGATATAGCGTTATTCAAAAAGGATTCGGCATAATCGAAATAGGAATCATCCGCTCTATATCCCGTAATTACGTCATAAGCATTGACGTTTATGCTAAAATTGTCAATTAGATATTTTTTTGCTCTACGAGCGACGGGAGTCTTTAGAGAAAACAAACGATGCTGTACCAAAACAGCAATCCAATTAAGTATCGTGTACTCTGTACTGTTCAGATTTAGTATTTTCAAATATTCGGTATTTAAACTGTATTCGTTTGCAAATCCGTCACGCAAAGAGGAAACCGCCCATTCCTTAGCGAGATCTATGCTTTGCGTACAATAGAAACCTAAGCCGAAATCGTTATTTTTCTTCCCCTCGCCGAAAATCGGCATTTCTACATTCTTTTCAGAGCCGTGGTAGATAGTAATGATTTTTTTCATGTTCAATATTCTCCGCCTTTATTTTGACACTATTGTATCACCAAAATGATAGTTTGTCAAGCAAATATTCCCAAGTTCTCTATTTTTATTATCACCAAAGTGATAGCACCTATACCTATGTGTTTCCAAATAATCCAAAGACCTCTTGAATCGTACACGAATCGAAAACTCCAATTTTACTTCTTATAGCACGGGCGAGCACCTAACCATAGCGACTGCGCAATCTATTTTTTTGTAGATTTCTCCTTATCTATTTTTCATTGCCTATAGAATAGGTTCTTACACACACATTTATTTTCATAGTTTTATGAATCAAGATTAGATTCAACTTCTAAGCCTCCCTTGAATACCACCTTTATTTTATCTTTACTTTCGACTATAACACATTCGAGTATCTGTCGTATGATTTGGTCATCGTAAGCAAGCGGACGATTTTTCAGCCCATCGATAATTGTGTAGATTTCATCAAGTCGGGATTTTGCATTCTCTCTCTTTTGTTTGACGGTTTCCATCTGCGCAAGCTGTTGTTGCAGATTCGTCTTTTCGTTTAATAACTCTTGCGCTTTGCTTTCGTCAAAACTTTCCACCGTATCTTCGGAAATAGATTCAATCATTCTATTAAACTCAAATTCGATTTCCGCTATTCGGATTTGTATATCAATCGTTTTATTCTCTGTTTCTTCAGTCCCGATCCCCATTGCAATATGTGTTTTTAATATCTTAAAAATATCTGCATTCTGAGAGGCGACCGTCATCACAGCATTCATTATCGCCTCGTGCAATATGCTTTCTTCTATCGTCGGCGATTTGTGGCAGTACTTCTTTCCGAAGTCAAGTCGGCTAATACATCTCCACACGATTTTCTTTTGTCCGTGTATCATCCACGTACATCTACGATACGGCGTTTTACATTCTCCGCATACAAGCAGTTCTGTCAAAGCGTATTTGCTTGAATACCTGCCCTGCGATGTCTTTGTTCCCGCCTGCTTTACCCTTGGCTTACTTGTTCTCCTTGCAAGTTCCTCTTGCACCCTACTGAACGTGTCTGCGTCTATTATTGCAGGGTGATTATTTTCAATGTAATATTTGAGCCTTTCTCCGTTGTTTACCTTGACTTCTTTCGAGATACAGTCACTAATGTATGTCTTATTAATTACAACGTCGCCCTTGTATTTCTCGTTCGACAGAATGGATTGAATTGTCGTACATTGCCATTTTTCTTTTCCGCTCGGACTTAAAACTTTTAATTCTTCAAGCCGTTTAGCAATTATCATCATACTGTCGCCGGCAAGAAATCTATCGTATATAAATCTTACAATTTTCGCTTGTTCATCGTCAATGACAGGCTTTCCGTCCTCGCCCTTGCGATAACCGAGAAATCGCTTATAGAAGAACGGTGCTTTGCCTTCCTTTGCACTTTGCGCTTTCCCCCATTTCACGTTCGCACTAATGTTTTCCGATTCGGTCTGAGCAATGCTACCATATATGGTTATATAAAACTCTGCTCCGGGCTGCGTACTATGCAGGTTTTGTTCTTCAAAATACACGTCAACGCCTATCTTCTTCAGCATTCGGGTATATTTAAGACAATCAAGCGTATTTCTTGCAAATCGCGATATTGATTTACAGATTATCATATCTACCTTGCCACGTTTACATAAGCGTATCATCTTATGAAACTCATCACGATTTTTTACACTCGTTCCCGTAATACCTTTGTCCGCAAAAATCTTTACAAGCGTCCAATCGGGTTCTCTATTGATTCTTTCCGTATAATACCTTTGCTGAACCTCGTAGCTATTGAGTTGTTCCTCTTGCAAAGTCGATACTCTACAATAGGCAACCACTCGATATTGTCGGTATTTCTCTTTGATTGATTCTTGCACGTCAATCGTAGGCGGTATTATCCGCACCACTCTCGGCGGCTTTACTTGTTCAGCTATGTTCATTAGGATTCTCCTTTTTTAATTTCCTGTTTGTTGGTAAGGATAATACTTACCGTCTTATTTTTGTGGAGTATTATGTCCGTTACCGTTTTTGAAAGCAATTCCGTTGAAAAACTTTCTATCGGTTTATTATTCATAAAAACGTCTTTCAATTTTTGTGCCACACACGGAGCAGAATCAAGTTCTCGATATTTCATCGAAACCAATTCGAGCATTTTTTGTCGTAATGTTTCTCTGTCGATTTTCACGCTATTAAATTGCCGCGTGATTTCATTATCGAGCCTTTGAACTTCCTCGCTCGGTCGTTCTTCTTTTTTTGTCGGAATATTTATGAGTTCGGGATTTTCTATCACTATATTTAGCAAATCGGTTAATTCTTTGAGCAGTTCCTTATCCGCTTTCACTATCATCATTTTGCAAGCCGTATTGGTACACGTCCACCGTAGTAAACACCCAATAAGGTCACACGGCTTGTTCTTTTGAGTGTTGGAACTGC
>CAYZOF010000081.1:0-5542 GCA_964479935.1 uncultured Clostridia bacterium
GGTTGGGTGTCTTTTTTTTGTCTTGAAAGACTGTCACTTAGCGCGACAGCCCCTTCAAGACAGCTCCCTCCTCTCGCTGCCTATACAAAAACGGGAGCCGTCGCTCCTGCGACAGCTCCCCCGAGGATCGGAATAGAGGCTTACGAAAAATGAAAAGAAACAAAGATCAATTACAACCGCAATTGCAAGGCGGCGTGAGAATGGCGGAAAGCGTTCCGTTTTTATAAAGACAGAAAAGCAAGGCGAGCAAAATAGGCAAACCGCAACCGCTGAAAACGCCGGAGCTGAAAATACCGTCTTTCGAGCCGAGTATGAGCAATGCAATAAGTATCCAAAGGGTTACGTTGTTACCCTGAGTGCAACAATTCATATGAACCTCCTGTGTTTTGCCGCAGGGGATATGTAAGTCGATGCTTTACGCCTGCGGTTTTATCTTTCTATTACATCATATTCCTAAAAAACGCTTTATGTGTTATCGTCCGAGCAAAAAACTGAAAAAAGACAAAAATAAATGCCGCTTTTCCCGTTCATTTTGTTGCGAAAAAATGAAAAATAAGCTATAATGAGAATATGTCCATGGAGAATACGCGCTTCGCGATTCTACCGTTGCGCCGATGAAAACGGCAAAGTCCATGTGCGGACTCCCCTCCGTTTTTCGGCATGGGCAAATTTCTAATTTTTATCTACGGGTATCTCACGGGAGAACTCGATGGAGGTATTTTCATGAAAAAAGCTACTTTTTTCACCGCAAAAAATATCGCGACGCTCGCGGTATTGCTCGCACTCGTCATCGTTTTGCAGGCATTCGGCGGCTCGTTCCAAATCGGCGTCGTAACGCTCAACTTTGCGTTGATCCCCTTGGTGCTGGGCGCGATCATGTTAGGCGCGCGAGCGGGCGCGTTGCTCGGGTTCGTCAACGGTTTCATCGTCTTGATGCAAGTCATTACGGCAGGTGGCGGTCTATATCAACTCATGTGGACAAACAGCCCTATCGTCACCACGTTGACCTGCTTGGTCAAAACAACCGTTGCCGGATATGTCGCCGGACTCGTTTTCGGAATTATAAAGAAAAAGAACACGCTTGCGGCGGTCTTTACGGCGGCCGGACTTGTCCCCGTCGTCAATACGGGATTATTCATTCTCGGTTGCCTTTGTATGTGGAACACTATGTCGCTCGCCGCGGCAGGCGAAAACGTGTTCAAGTACATTATCGTCGTAATCGTCACGGCGAATTTCTTTGTGGAATTGGCGATCAATCTGCTGGTTGCCCCTGCTTTGCATAGCGTCTATCGCGTGGTTGAAAAGCAATTCTCGAAAAAAAGAAGATAAAAAAGGGAAAAGTATGGTTATTTGTATCGACATCGGTAATACCAATATAAAATATGCGATTTACGAACAGGACGAATTAAAGATTTCGTTCCGCGTCGCCACGGATTTCAAAAAGACTTCGGACGAATACGGCGCGCAGTTGACGAGTATGTTGAACACGCAAGGTTTATCCGTCGCGAATATCGAAGGCGGAATCGTATCGTCCGTCGTACCGTCGCTCGATTATACGATCGACAAAATGTGCGCGTTATATTTGAATATCGAACCGCTCCACATCGCCCCCGGCTTAAAATCCGGACTCAATATCCGTTGCGACGACGCGCGCGAAGTCGGCGCGGATCGTATCGTGAATTGCGTTTCGGCGATCGTGAGCTACGGCGAAGGCACTCCTATGATCGTCGTGGATTTCGGAACGGCGACGACGTTCAACATCATCAGCGCGAACAACGAATTTATCGGCGGCGTCATCGCGCCCGGGATCAAAGGGTCGCTCGATTCGCTCGTGAACGGCACGGCAAAATTACCGAGAGTGGAGATAGAAGCTCCGAAAAGCATCATTGCGAAAAACACGGTCACGAACATGCAGGCAGGGATCGTTTTCGGGTTTGCAGGACTCGTGGAGTATATTGTGAAGCGAATCAAGAAAGAACTCGGCGCGACGAACGTCAAAACGATCGCGACGGGCGGATTCAGTAACGTTATCGCGAAAGAGATTGAAAACATCGACGTCGTAGACAAGCTGTTGACGTTGAAAGGTTTGAAATATTTATACGATTTGAATACGTCGGGAAATTGAGATGAGAGAATAATCGAAAAGGCGGCGGTAGCCGTCGAGGAGGCATTATGGCAAAGAAAGTAGGCGTGGCGATTTTGGGACTCGGCGTCGTTGGCGGCGGAACGTATCGTACTTTAACGGAACATAAAGAATTTTATCTGAAAACGCAACAGGTCGAAATCACCGTAGAAGCGGTATTGGACAAGTCGGCTGAACGCTTGAAAGAACTCGGCGTGCCCGAAGAATGCATTGCAAAAAACATTGAAGAAGTCTTGGCGCATCCCGGCGTAGACATCGTCGTAGAAACGATCGGCGGCATCGGCGTGGCGAAAGACTTCGTGACCGCCGCTCTGCGCGAAGGCAAAACCGTCGTAACGTCCAATAAAGAGTTGATCTGTAAATTCTCGCACGAGTTGGAACGCATCGCAAAGCGAAATCGTTGCGGTTTGTATTACGAAGCGAGCTGCGTCGGCGGAGTGCCGATCATTCGCACGCTGTTGGACGGTGTTCAGGCGAATAAAATTCAAAGCATGATGGGCATCGTCAACGGCACGACCAACTACATTTTGACGAAAATGACGTACGAGGGCGCGGATTACGCGGACGTTTTGAAGGAAGCGCAAAAGCTCGGCTATGCGGAGGCGAACCCCACCGCGGACGTGGACGGCTACGATTCCATGTACAAACTCTCGATCCTTTCCTCAATGGCATTCCATACGAAAATTCCGTACACGAAAATTTTCCGCGAAGGCATCAGCGGAATTTTCGTCAAAGATATCGTCTACGGCAAAGAACTCGGCTATACGCTTAAATTACTTGCAATCGGAAAAAACAGCGAGCGCGGCGTGGAAGTCCGTGTGCACCCCACGTTTATCCCGAACTCACATCCCCTGGCAGGTGTCAACGATTCCTTTAACGCCGTGTATTTGACCGGCGACGCGGTAGACGACGTAATGCTCTACGGCAGAGGCGCGGGTGCGCTCCCTACGGCAAGCGCGGTCGTCAGCGACGTGATTTACGCGGCTACGCATTCCGACGTGAAATATTCCACATTCAAAAACACCGCAACGGCGGAAAGCGACGTAAAATTCATTTCGGATTTTTCCAGCGCGTATTATATACGGTTGTCCGTGGAGGACAAAGCCGGCGTCTTGGCGAAAATCAGCGGCATTTTCGCAAAATACGGAATCTCGATCGTTGAGCTCACGCAGAAACCGAGGACGGAGGGCGAAACCAACGTACCTTTGATCGTCATCACACACAAAACAACGGAAAACAGCGTCCGAAACGCCGTAGCCAAAGTCAACGCGACGGAGTTCGGAAAAGTAGAATCCGTCATTCGAGTAGAACAATAAAACGCAGGGAGGCCGATACGAGCCTCCCTTTTACAACGCAAAGGAGTAGTATGCGCGGACTTATTATCATGAACGCTTATCCCCCTGCCGAAAAATTTTATCGACAGGCAAATCGCTTGGCGGAAGAACTCCGCCTTTTGAATATTCCCACGGACGTTTTACGCAACGGAGAACTCTACGCGCTCGTCACGTCGCAAGGCGAAACGCGGTCCTCTCTCGGCGAAAAATACGATTTCGCCATATATCTGGACAAAGACAAATATTTGGGCAGACTGTTGGAGCAAACGGGATTAAAACTTTTCAACTCGGCGCGCTCGATCGAAATTTGCGACGATAAAATGCAAACTTATCTTGCATTGCAAGGCAAAGGCGTGCGCTTGGCAAAAACAATTCCGGCGCCGCTTTGCTATACGAAAAACGTTTCGATCAACACGAATTTTTTACAAGCCGTTGCGGCGGAATTGCATTTTCCCTTGATCGTTAAAAAAAGTTACGGCTCGTTCGGGGCAGGCGTTCAACTCGTACACGGTATGCCCGAATTGATAAAAACGGAAGAAGAATTTTTATATGAACCGCATTTTTTTCAAGAATACGTCGAATCCTCGAAAGGACGAGACGTACGCGTAATCGTCATCGGAGGAAAAGCGTTCGCCGCGATGGAACGCGTGGCTAAAGACGGTGAATTTCGTTCCAATATCGAGCTTGGCGGTGTCGGACGAAAAATCGATTTACCGCCTGAATATGCGCAAACCGCGGAGCGCGCGGCGCAAGCGTTGGGTTTGGAATACTGCGGCGTCGATTTGCTGGAAACAGCAGCCTCTCCGATTTTTTGCGAAGCCAATTCCAATGCGTTTTTCGAAGGCATCGAAAAAACGACGGGTTGCAATATCGCGGCGGCGTACGCGAAACATATCGCGAAACGCATGTTAGAATAACTTTCCCTTTCCGTCCGCAAAATCATGAAAAAAGTTTTTGTCATTCGTTGACTTTTTCCGCCAATTTTGTTATAATATTGCCATAATATATTTTTTTCATTTTGAACGGAGTCGTAACATGAACGGGATCGGGTTTGACAACAATAAGTATCTTTCCTTGCAATCGGAAAAAATTCAAGAGCGTATCGACGCGTTCGGCGATAAGCTGTATCTGGAATTCGGCGGAAAGCTGTTCGACGATTATCACGCTTCCCGTGTCTTACCGGGGTTCGAACCGGACAGCAAGATCAAAATGCTGTTGCAATTGAAAAATATTGCGGAAATTCTCGTCGTGATCAACGCAAACGACATTATCAAAAATAAATACCGCAACGATTTAGGAATCACGTACGACGCGGACGTCATTCGCTTGATCGACGTGTTCAAGAACCACGGCTTATTCGTGGGAAGCGTGGTCATGACCATGTACCAATCCCAACCTGCCGTGGACGGCTTTATCAAACGTCTGAATAACCTCGGCATCAACGTCTACAAACATTACGCCATCGACGGATATCCCTCCGACACAGCCGCCATCGTCGGTGAAAACGGCTATGGGAAGAACGAGTACGTCCCCACCACGCGGAAACTCGTCGTCGTGACTGCTCCGGGGCCCGGCAGCGGCAAAATGGCGACCTGTCTTTCACAACTCTACCACGAAAACCTCCGCGGCGTAAAAGCAGGGTATGCGAAATTCGAAACGTTCCCCGTTTGGAATTTGCCCCTCTCCCACCCCGTAAACATCGCCTACGAAGCGGCGACCGCCGACCTGAACGACGTCAACATGATCGACCCGTACCACTTGGAAGCGTACAGCACGTTGGCAGTCAATTACAATCGCGACGTGGAGATATTCCCCGTCGTATCAGCGATGCTTGAAAAAATTCTCGGATATTCCCCCTATAAATCCCCTACGGACATGGGCGTCAACATGGCGGGTTTTGCCATCGTCGACAACGATGTTGTTTGCAAAGCTTCGAACGACGAGATAATCCGTCGCTATTACGCGGCTCTTTGCGACCGCCGCACCGGTAAGGACAACGGCGATATTGCCGAAAAGCTGGAGCTTTTGATGAAGCAGGCGGGAATCACACCCGAGGAGCGCGGTT
>CAYZOF010000082.1:0-5531 GCA_964479935.1 uncultured Clostridia bacterium
CGATATCTTCTCTGGTAGGAAGAGCCAATACCTTTCCTTCAAGTTTTTCTCTGTCGAAATCAACCCATTTAACAAGGCTGTTGTTCGCTTTGGTTTCTTTAAGAGCCGTGAAATATTTGTTACCTTTTCTGTTTTCCTTGACCGCGATCACGTCACCAGCCTTTACGATATAAGAAGGAATGGTAACCGTCTGACCGTTTACGGTCAAATGCGCGTGATTTACGATTTGACGAGCCAACGTTCTGGAAGAAGCGATACCCATTCTGAATACGACGTTATCCAATCTTCTTTCCAAGAGCGAAAGCATGTTTTCACCCGTTACGCCCTTCATGCGATCTGCCTTTTCGTAATACTTACGGAATTGACCTTCCTGAACGCCGTAAATTCTCTTCGTCTTCTGCTTTTCGCGAAGCTGCAAACCGTATTCGGAAACTTTTTTTCTGTCTGCGCCGTGCTGACCGGGCGCTACGGGACGCTTGTTGAAGGGGCATTTTTCCATATAGCATTTGTCGCCTTTCAAGAACAACTTGCTACCTTCTCTTCTACAAAGCTTACATTTTGCATCTCTATATCTTGCCATAATTCTTTTACTGCCTCCTCATTAAACTCTACGACGTTTCGGGGGTCTGCATCCGTTGTGAGGGATGGGAGAAACGTCGGAAATTAACGTGATATCCAAATCGCATGCGGAAAGCGCGCGGATTGCGGACTCTCTACCTGCCCCGGGACCCTTTACATAAACTTCAACGCTCTTAAGACCATGTTCTTTCGCCGCTTTAACAGCCGTTTCTGCAGCCATCTGCGCCGCAAAAGGAGTACCCTTTCTGCTCCCCTTATAACCGAGTGCACCTGCGCTCGACTGGGAAATCGCGTTACCGTTCTTGTCCGTTACCGTAACGATCGTGTTGTTGAATGTGGACTGGATATGAACCTGTCCTTCGTTGATCTTCTTGATTTCTTTACGCTTACGAGAAGCGACTTTCTTTACTTGTGCCATACTCAATCGCCTCCTCTATTATTTCTTCTTGCCTGCAATCGCGCGAGCAGGACCTTTACGCGTACGAGCGTTTCTCTTCGTGCTTTGACCGCGAACGGGCAAACCCTTTCTATGACGGATACCCCTATAGCATCCGATTTCCATAAGACGCTTGATGTTAAGGGATACTTCGCTACGAAGTTCACCTTCTACTCTGATATTGTGGTCGATATATTCTCTCAATTTGGAAACGTCGTTTTCATCGAGATCCTTTACTCTCGTATCAGGATTGATACCCGTCTCCGCGAGAATCTTTTTGGAAGTCGTGAGTCCGATACCGTAAATATAGGTAAGACCGATTTCCACTCTCTTTTCTCTGGGTAAATCTACACCGGCAATACGTGCCATTGATTCTGTCCTCCGTTATTTTTTCTTTTCTTTGTTCTGTTATTGTATATATCGTCAACGAATGCCCCGAACGGACCAGTGGAAAATGCTCCGCTTAAAGCACTGTATTATTTTCGTAATCGCGTTTTTCGCTCGACAAATGCCCACTATCGAAAAACGTAACAAAACTGAGTTTCCGTGAAAATACGGAAATTCAGTTTGATTACACTATTTTTTACTAAGGAAAATGCTTTCGCTCATATTCATTCCAAACTACGGCATGATATTATTTTACCATAACTCGCCAACGAATGTCAAGCGTTTTTAAGCACTTTTTCTCAGAAAATACCGCAGAATGTTCTCCGACGAGAAGCGTGGAAGATTTTGAAAAAACATCGGATTTTCTTGCAAAATATTCGGCTTATCGCGTAGTATAGCATTGCGCGGCGTTCCCTTAACCCTGTCTTTGTTTATGACTTTTACTCTTCGAGCAAATTACCATTACTCTGCCGTTTCTTTTGATTACTTTGCACTTATCGCACATAGGTTTTACAGAAGGTCTAACTTTCATTGTATTTTCTCCTTGTTAATTAAACTCTTTATCAGTCGCTTTAATTACGACTTACCACGCCACGTGATTCTGCCACTCGTCAAGTTATACGGACTCATTTCCAATCTAACGGTATCCCCTTCGATGATTCTGATGAAATTCATTCTGAGTTTACCGGAAATGTACGCCGTGATAATGTGACCGTTGGAAAGCTGTACCTTGAAGGTTGCATTGGGCAACGCTTCGATGACTTTACCTTCCGCTTCGATTACGTCGTCTTTGGACACAGAAATTTCCTCCGATTATTTTTCTCGTACGGGCAAACAAGCCCGTGCTTTTGCTTTGTATCCTTACAGGGTAAGAATCTCCACCCCGTCTTCGCGCACCACAACCGTGTTTTCGTAATGCGCCGCAGGTTTTCCGTCTACCGTTACCGCCGTCCATTCGTCATCGAGCACGCGTACGCGCCAATCGCCGAGTGCAATCATCGGTTCGATACAGAGTACCGTACCTGCTTTCAAACGAATACCCGTGCCTAACTTACCGTAGTTCGGTACGGACGGATCTTCATGCATTTCTCTGCCTATACCGTGACCGGTATACGAACGGATCACTCCGTAGCCGAAAGATTCCGCATGCTTTTGAACGCGATAGCCGATGTCGTACAACGGAGTCCCTGCACGCAAGCCTTCGATTCCCTTAAAGAAACATTCTTCCGTCCGTTGTACAAGTTTCCGCCATTCGGGATCGACCTCTCCGATGCAATAAGTACGGCACGCGTCGCCGTGGTAGCCGTTTTTATCGGCTACGAGATCGACGCTGACGATATCGCCGTTTTGAATAACTCGCTCGTCCGGAATACCGTGCACCACAACTTCGTTGACGGAGATACACGCCGAGGCAGGAAATCCGCCATAGCCGAGGCAGGAAGGATTCGCTCCCTCCGAGCGAATGAATCGCTCGATCAGAGTATCCAACTCCTTCGTCGTCATACCTGCGTGGAGCTTTTTTTCCACAAAGTCGAACGTCGCCTTTACGACGCGACAAGCTTCGCGAATCGCTTCTATTTCTTTTTCGTTTTTTACGTGAATCATGACCTTATAATAACGTATCCAACTTTTTACGAACGTCCGCAAACACCTCGTCGGGGGTTGCGTTGCCGTTTACGTTGAACAAAACGCCCTTTGCCTGGTAATACGCAATCAAAGGTGCGGTCTGCGCATTGTAAACTTCCAACCGCTTTTGTACCGTTTCCGGATTGTCGTCTTTGCGCTGTTCCAACACGCCGCCGCAACGAGAACAAGTCGTCGCACCGCGGAGCGACGAAACGTGAAAGCTTTCACCGCAATCCTTACACACGCGTCTTCCGCAAATACGGTCCATTAAAAGGGATAAATCCACATCTATATTGATGACCGCATCCACAACGGACATTTTATCGAACGCCTCTGCCTGCGCAATGTTGCGAGGAAATCCGTCCAACAAATAGCCGTGTTCCGTGCAATCTGTTTGTTGCAAGCGTTCTTCCACGATTTCACAGGTTACGTCGTCGGGAACTAACTGTCCCTTGTCAATATACGATTTCGCCAACACGCCGACAGGTGTTTGATTTCTCATATTTTCTCTAAAGATATCACCCGTCGAAACATGCGGCAAAGCATACGCATCCACGATCTTGCTCGCTTGCGTGCCTTTTCCCGCTCCGGGTGCGCCAAGTAAAATAATATTCATTCTAACACTCCTTCTCGAATTACGTGTTACGTTCGGCGAAATCTTACGTCGGAAAACTTCCGTGCTCCACCACTCGATAGCGAAGCACAGAAGTTTCGTCGTCTTACTTCAAGAAGCCCTTATGCGTCTTCATCATCAGCTGCGCCTGCAATTGTTTTTCGAATTCCATCGCGCAGGATACCACAATCAAGATACCCGTGGTCGAGAACGCGTTGACAAGGTCATAACCTGCCGCGCTGAACGCTACCGAAGGAATAAACGCAACGAGCGAAAGATAAATCGCGCCGAACAACGTGATACGGTTGGAAATCTTCGTGAGATATGCTTCCGTCGCTTTACCGGGACGAATACCGTGAATAAATCCACCGTTCTGCTGAATACTTCTGGATACTTCTTCAGGATTGAACTGCATCTGCGCATAGAAGAACGCAAACGCAAAAATCAATACGCAAAGAACGAACGAATATACGATAACGCCCGGCGTGTATGTCGAAGAAGCCGACATCCACTTCGCCCACCATTTCGCAAATCCGCCGTCAGGCGATACCATTGCGGCAATCATCTGAGGGAAGCTGAGAATGGAGAATGCGAAAATGAGGGGCATAACGCCGCCACCCGAAATTCTGATGGGAATCGCGGAAGACTGACCTCCGTACATTTTTCTGCCTTTGATCTGCTTTGCATATTGTACGGGGACTTTTCTTTCGGAAAGATCCACGTAAATGATCGCAAAGAAGATGATTGCAGCAACTATAACGAACGCAACGAGTTCCCATACAAGATCCATAGGCGTTTTGTTGGGATAGTATTGCGACAAGATCGATGAATTGAAGATCGCGATGATTTTTCTCAAAATCAACTGACCTGCCGTGGACAAAATACCCACAAAAATGATCATCGATTGACCGTTGCCTACGCCGTAATCGGTGATACGCTCACCGAGCCACATTACGATAAATGCGCCTGCCGTATATACGACCGTCATGAAAACGCCCGCAAGCCACGTTTGCCCGAAGAACAAATCCGATCTAATCGCGCTGTTGCTGTTTGCAAAGCTAACGATAATACCGACAGACTGAATAATTGCCAAAAGGATCGTTACATATCTCGTGTATTCGGAAATCTTTTTACGACCCTCTTCCCCTTGTTTGGATAATCTTTCCAAAGCCGGGATACCTACACAAAGCAGCTGCATAATAATCGAAGCGTTGATGTACGGTCCGATACCTAACGCGAACAGCGTACCGTTTGCAAGCGCGCCGCCCGTAATGCTGCTCATAAGTGTCAAATAATCGTTTGCTGTATCACCCTCGAAGAGCGAACTAAACGTAGTACGATCCAGCCCCGGAACGGGAATGTAACAGCCGATACGGAATACCAGAAGCAAAAGGAGCATCATATACACCTTACGTCTGATATCCTTTACTTTAAAAGCATTTATAAGTGTTTGTAACATTTTTTTCTCCGTTTGTTTTTAATTTACGTTCGGCTCGAAAAACTCGAGCGTCGCGAGAGGGGAGAAATAACGCGAACTACGGAAAACCGCTTTCGCAGGCTTTCCGTGTCACCGTTTCCTCAATTAAAGAGTGTCTGCCGTACCCTGAGCCGCTTCGATTGCTGCCTTTGCGGATGCAGAGAATTTAGCCGCTTTGACGGTAAGTGCTACTTTCAATTCGCCGTTACCGAGAACTTTAAGTCCGCAGTTATTTTTAACTTCTTTTGCGAGTCCGTTTTCCATAACGAAACCGTAATCGACAACCGTACCTGCAGGAAGTTCCGCCAAGTCCTCAACGTTTACGATTACATAATATTTCTTTGCATTATGGTTAAAACCTCTCTTCGGTACACGACGCGCAATAGGCATCTGACCGCCTTCAAAGCCGGGAC
>CAYZOF010000083.1:0-5524 GCA_964479935.1 uncultured Clostridia bacterium
TACATAATTAAAATTTTTTCTATTTTCTTGTCTCATATGTTTGACAAACCTACATGCTTAAATCGAATTCATTTTGATACACAGATCTCCTTTTGGAAAAATAAGGTCAGTTTCCCCGTCGGGAAACATAAACGCGTTCACTTTTGCCGTGATTTTCCTTACACTATTTAATTAGAGGGAAATCGGACGTTTTGTAACACGTTCAACGAAAATTTTGGTGAAAACACCAAAATATTAACGCATATTCGGTGTATAATACCTTCCGCGGATAGAAATAACGCCGTTTTGCAGTTCGACCTTTCCGTATTCGCAGGCGCGCAGGATATAACGTTCGTTTTGCGGCGAAGCTTTCGGAATGTTTCCGTCATTAAAGGTATCGCCGTTGGAAACGGCAAGTATTTTGCATTTTTTAGCGACAAGCTCTGCGCTAAATTCCCATATTTCTTCGTGTTTATCAATACAATCGATGATAAACGAAACGTTGAGTGCAGGGGAGTAAGCGGTAATTCTAAAATAGGTATTCATAAAATTTTCTCCTTAAAGTGTATTGTTACGGTCAAGCCGCGATTTTCTTTAATTGTTTGTTGGCGTAGGGCAGCCATTGTTGGTGTACGAAGTTTAGAACATTGTCATCGGGCTTCTTGTTATGTGCGGTGTAACATTGCAGAACGGATTTTTTACTTGGCGAGTATTCCACCGTCACGAAGGGCGTTTTTAGGTCGCTGTCAATGCGGATAAAGAATATAAGCGTTTCTTCGCGTGCGAATTTTTGGTCGTAGCCCATACCGCCGACGCAGTGACAGAGCGCTTTTCCCTCGCGAATAAGCTCGGCAGGGGAATGCGCGATAAAGCAAGATAATCCGTTTATACCATTCATTTGCAAAGCCGTATATTTTTCTGCAACGTGCGCGAATTGCACGTAAAAGGCTTTTCGTTTTTCTTCATCGAGCTTTGCCTTTTTCGTTTCGTATTCATCAATGCGAATATCGTGCCAATGCTTAAAATCGTGCGGAAAACGGTTGCGCTCTAACGACATATCCAAGCCCAATTCCTGACAAGCCTTGAAATAGTCTTTATAGCTATACAAGCCTATATTTCGGGATACCATGTACGAGATGAACGATTGCAACGAGCCTTTAAAGAAATCTTGTAACGGTTGGAAGACTTTATTTGTTGAGAGTTCCTTTTTAAATAGTTCATGTTTTTGTACCTCGGCGCAGGGTAGCTTTTTCTTGTACGCGATTAAAATGGTGGAAACGTAGTATTTATGTTTGGAAATGTCCGTTTTGTTTTGGATAAGCCAACGACAAAACGCTTTGTTTTTGGCGCATTCGCGTAAGATTTGTTTGCTGTGAACGTAATCTGAAAAACCGAGCTTGACCAGATATTCCGCCTGCGGATATTGCTCGTAAAGCCGCAAATATTGTAAAACGTCCACGCCCTTGTATAAATCGTAAGCGCAATACTTGTATTCGGGGAATTTATAAACGAGCGAAGGATTGACGACAATGGCGTACGGATCGTAGGCTTTATCGGGCGCGTAGTACCATCTGTCGTCCTCGAACCATTTTGCGCATGATTGAATGCCTTCGGCGAACCAACCGACACGGAAGCCCATGCCCGTGAGGTAGCAATATTCCAAATCGCGTACAAGACATTGATCCGAGCATAAGCCGTGGACGGCAATCTGCTTGCAATACCATTGTTTTTTGTAGTGCTTTACGGCTACGGTGACTTTGACGAGCTCCTTATGCCAAACGGCGAGATAGGCGTAGAAACGGTTTATTCCCGTAGGCGAGGGGTAAAGGGCTTTGTCCTTTTTATAAATAGCGTTAAGAATGTGTTTCGGGATTGGTTTAACGTATTTTGTATCTAACATAGGGAAGCTCCTTTTATTGCATATCGAGCTCGTAATCGAACAATTCGTAGAGTGTGAGAAGAGCCGTTTTATCAAAGAAACGTTGCAAGGCTAGTTCTTCTTCAAAATCTTCGTTTTTGTTGTTATTCTCATACATGATAGGCTCGTTTTCTCCGTCGTCAACTGTTTCAATATCGTCGCTTTCATCGTTATCCTCGTACATGGTTGGCTTATTTTCTTTTTCGACGGGTACTTCGGGGCTCTCGTATGGGGTAGCGACATTATCTTCAACGACGACCAAGTCGTAAAGCTCGGCGATTTTATGAAAATATATATCGGAAGCGTGGTAGGGAAAGCCGATCATAGGTACTCGTTCGGGAAGTCCGCAATCGCGCCCCGTCAAGGTCAAATCGAAACGATTGGCAAGCTTTACGGCGTTATCTCCGAATACTTCGAAAAAATCCCCGAGCCTGTACGCAATGACGGCATGGGGATATTCGTTTTGGGAACGCATATATTTTTGATACAGCGGCGACGCTTGTTGTAACGGAATAGTTTCCTTTTTGTTTAATTTCGGTTCTGTACGCAAAATTTCGCCTGTTTCTTCGTCTATGAGCAAAGGCTCTGTTCCCTTTGGAACGACTTTTTCTGTAGGCGTATCGAAGAAGGAAAATTGTACGACTTTCGGTTCGGTTTTTTTGGAAGCGACGGGGGCAGGTATGCGTTGAGTGGCGAGCCGCCACGGACTGGTCTTATCTATCTTTCAGCGAGAAAGTAAGTTTGTTGACCGGTGGCGTGCCGTTGCGAATTAATGGACAAGGAAAATTGTTTGTAAACAATCAGGCTACGGCGGTCGGGAAAGGCCGTAGTAGATTTAAAGAAAAAAGAGCCCCAAAGAGCTCTTTTTTATAATGCGCCAACAGACAATATAAAAGTTCAAATAAATGCAAGGTCTGCTTTTGTTTTGTGCGTTTTTCCTGTTGATTTTCGCTTTTACCTTTATATTTTACCAAACGACGATATTGCCGTTTTCATCGTAATACCAATAATTGCCCGTGACCGTCGGTTGTGTTTCACTGTAATAGTAGCGTGTTGCGTCCGTTAAGAAAAAGTTGTTATCAGAATCAATTGAAATATTTGACCATTCATTTTCGGTGCCTTTATAATAAACGCTTGTCAAGAGAGCGCAACCGGCGAAGGCATTTTGATCGATATTTGTTACGCCATTAGGAATATTTATACTCCTCAAATATTCACAACCATAGAACGCATACTGACCAATACTCGTCAAACAGTCGGGGAGCGTTATACTCGTTAAAGAGTAGCACCCCCAGAAAGCTGAAGAACCGATATTCGTCACGCTGTCGGGGATAGTAAATGCCGTTTCTGTTTTTCCAATTGCATATTGTATAAGCGTCCTCCCGTCCTTGCTATACAAATTTCCGTCTATCGATTTATAATTTTTGTTGTTTTCCGATACATTTATATTCATCAAATTTGAAATGGCACAGAACGCCTGATCACCGATAGTCGTCACAGCGGTGGGAATATTTATATTCGTCAATCTATAACAATCATAGAATGCATTTTGACCAATATTCGTTACGCCGTCGGGAATTGTTATACTCATTAAACTTTCGCAGTATGAGAACGCGGAGTTACCAATACTCATCAAATTGTCGGGAAGCGTTATACTCGTCATACGGCTACAAGAAGAGAACGCCCCGCCGGCGATAATTTTACAATTATTTTCAATCGTTGCCGTGGTGATATCCGTCGTTTCCGTGTCTATTAAGCATAAATAAGGATTGTTTTCATTCCCTAAATATTTCAATCCGTCTTTTATGTTATATTGTAACCTACTACAACGAGCGAATGCACTCCCAAGACTGGTAATGCTGTCGGGGATTTCTATACTCGTTAAACCGTCGCAGAAAGAGAATGCCCCAGCGCCGATAGTTGTCACGCCGTTAGGAATTATAACATTCGTCAATCCATAGCATTGATAGAACGCCCATTCGCCGATACTTTCCATACCTGTGGAAATTGTTACATTCTTTAAATTTTCACAACCATAGAAAGCACTATTACCGATGGTTGTCACTCCGTCGGGAATGGTAAACGATATTTCCGTTTTACCTATTGCATATAGTATAAGCGTCTTCCCGTCCTTACTATACAAATTTCCGGCTATCGATTTATAGTGTTCATTGTTTTCCGATACATTTATGTTTGTTAAAGCGTAGCATTCAGAGAATGCATAATTGCTGATACTTGTCAAACCGTCGGGAATCGTTATGCTCTTCAAGCTGCTGTTCCCCAAAAATGCATAATTGCCGATACTCGTCACCGCCTTGCCCTCATGTGTAGACGGAATAACAATGTCCGTATCCGTACAAGTGCCGATGCCTGTCACCGAGTATGTATCGTCGGAAAGCAAGGTATATGCCAAGCCTTCTGAAGCTTTTCTTTCTTCCACAAAGGAAGTAGTATCTATAAACTTCGTTTCGGGCACGGTAAAGGTAATATCCCCGTTTTCGTCTTCCGTAAAATCGGTCGAGGGCGAGGACAAGCAATATCCGTCGTCGGGATAGACGTTGGCTGTTGTTCCCGTTTTGAAAAAAACATACTCGAACCCGTCCGCAAAATGCGCGTGCTCTACGCGGACATATGTAAAGTCGTCGGTGGCAAGGCTATCCGTGTGATAATTAAAATACGTTTGCGCCAACGCGCCATAGGACAACATGCCATTCAGCAAGTTTTTTAAATTTGCGTCATCCGTTTTTTCGGCTTCCGTTTTACCTAATTTATTATAAGCGTACTCTAAAATACTATATTTTTTAACGGCACTGTAATAATACGCGTCCTCGCGTTTTACGTACGCGCTTGCGTAGACAACGTCAGTCATTTGTTTTGCCGAAAGCTCGTTATACGAAAACGTGGGATAAGTCGTTTCGCTTTTTTGGGCTGTGCCCGATTCCGACAAAACGGCGTTCGCCGTTGCATAAACGTAACTTTCCTGCGGTGTTGTCCAAACAAGCAATCCCGTTTCGTCCGTTGCCGTTACGTTTTGGAAATCTACCGCGTAAAGGATATAAATATTATCCTCCAAAGAAAGGTTTTCTCCTACGATTTCGCAGGAGGGGAGCGTTTCTTCCGCGGAAACGACGGGCGCGTCCGTAACGCAGTAAACGCCTGCAAGCAGGCTTGCAGCGAAAACAAACGTTGTAACTTTCAATAAATTCGTCTTTTTCATAATTGTTCCTCCTTTAATTCCAATCCCATTCGAGCTCGTTGCTGTTGCTGTTCCCGTTGGGCGAAGAGCAAATTACGTCTCGCGTAGAAAGCATGTGTACCTCTAGCAGAGGCGGTTGATAAGGTTGTTTTTCCGTCATATAAAATCCTCCGTATATAAAAAACTGCGCCGACCGAAGTCAGCGCATAAAAACGCAAACTCCAATCGTCGCCAAACCAATTCTAAACAGGAAAAATAGGGTTATACTGCCTATACACTCTTTAGCGGAATTCGCATTTTATCGAATATACAAAAGAGTGTAATAAAAGCATGGTATTTTCCCTAAAAAAGAGAAATCCCTATAATTTTCCACTATAAAATTGATTTGGCATACTTAGTATAGCACAAATGGGAAAACTTTGTCAATAAAA
>CAYZOF010000084.1:0-5402 GCA_964479935.1 uncultured Clostridia bacterium
CGCGCGCGCACGTGGGAATATAATCATACGCTTATATTATACCCCCCCCCCCCCCCCATTTGTCAAGCGTTTTATAGGGTTTTTTTGAAAAATTTTCAAAAAAATATCGGAAAACTATTTAAGTCCCGATATTTTTGCTGATTTTATGCATTTTCTATCGCTACTGCGTGACAGATACAAGGGATACTCTCGCCCTGTCCGCTGGAAACGGGGGACAACAACGCGCCCGTCGCCGCAAGCAGGACGCGCTCTATCTTCCGTTTTTTCATCTCGTCGAAAAGGTAAGCGTTAAACACCAGCGCGCTGCAACCGGCACCGCTTCCGCCCTGAAATTCGTCCTCGATCACGTTGTAGATGATTTCTCCGCAATCCACATGATTCTTTTGGATATCCACACCCTTTTCCCACGTCAAGTCCTTCAAAATGCGGCTCCCGAGTGCGCCGAGATCGCCCGTGACGATCAAATCGTAATATTCGGGCGATTTGCCCGTGTCTTGCAAATGCCGCAAAATCGTACTCGCTGCCGCCGGTGCCATTGCCGCGCCCATGTTATTCACATCCGTGATGCCGTAATCCACAACTTTGCCGAACGTCGCCGAAGTGATACGCGTCGAGCGCGTTGCTCCGTCCGATGCGCCGATTACTGCTCCGCCTGCGCCCGTCACCGTCCATTGCGACTGCGGCGGACGCGTGTTACCGAGCTCCAACGGGTAGCGGTATTGGCGTTCCGCAGAAGAAAAGTGACTCCCTGTTGCCGCAACGACTCGCTTACAATACCCTGCGTTCACCAACGCCGCCGCGATGGCGAAGCTCTCCGCCATGGTGGAACACGCCCCGTAAACGCCCAAAAACGGGATATCGAAATCTCGCGCGGCGAACGACGCGGAAATGATTTGATTCAAAAGGTCGCCCGAAATCAGCATATCGACGTCGCGCTCCGTCAAATCGGCGTTCTCGATCGCCTTGGAAATGGCGTACGAAAGCATTTTGCATTCCGCTTTTTCGTACGTGCTTTCGCCGAAACGGTCGTCGGAAAGTGCTTTATCCACATATTTTCCAACTATGCCGGCGCACTCTTTCGGTCCGGCAATCGTCCCCGTTGCCAATATTTGCGGTTTCTTTTCAAAATAAATTGTCTGCATCGCTCACCGTCACAATAACCAATAAATAATCCCAACGAGCGTCCCTGCCAGCACGCCGTACACAATGATCGGACCTGCCACGACGAACATCTTCGCCGCCATGCCGTAGATCATGCCTTCCGTCTTGAACTCGATGGCAGGCGAGGCGACGCTGTTCGCAAAACCCGTGATCGGCACGATAGAGCCTGCCCCGGCGTTGCGCCCGATACGGTCGTATACGCCCAAACCCGTCAAGAGCGTTCCGATAAAAATCAGGCAAATACTGACCGCTGAAGCCAATTCGTCGCCGCTCAAGCCGACCGCTTTTTCGAAAATCTCCCGTAAAAACTGCCCAACGCAACAAATGAAACCTCCAACCGAGAATGCTCTAAGGCAATTCTTGAAGTGTTTCGACGGCGGAGCGAACGAGTTAACGTAAGCGATATAATTCTTGTTATAATTTTCTCGATTTTTTCCCGTCATCGCATACCTGCCCCCTTTGTTTGTTCCGTTTTGGTGCGTTTCGGGAAACAGGATTCGCGTTCGTCGCGAAGTTTTCCGTCCCCGTCAAATATCGTCGTTTTTCTCATATATTCAGTTTACGGAAACGCGCGCATTTTTATACGGATTTCAAAAAAACGGTACAACTATATATAAAAACACCGTTCCGCAGGTAACGGAACGGCGTTCGTCGCTCTTTCTTATTTAACTATAAAATTCCGATTTTGTATCGCGAGAAAACAGCTTTGCCAACATCTGCTCGCAACGATCGCGATAAGGCAATTGGCTCTCTTCGTAACAAATCTCATAAACGGCATTCGTCAACGGCAAGTCCACACCATACTTTTCGCCCAATGCTTTCATTGCTGCCGAAGTCGGCACGCCCTCCGCGAGTTTTTCGAACTTCTCGCCTTTCACGAGCATTTCTCCGTACTTTCGATTATGCGAAAACGGGCTGAACAACGTCGCTTCGTAATCGCCCAAATGCGCCAATCCGTAAGCGGACAGCTCGTTTCCGCCCATTGCTTTGATCAGTCTTGCCACTTCCCTCGCGCCGCGCGTCATCAACGAGCCTTTCAACGCCTCATAGCCGCACCCGTCCAATACGCCGGCGATGATGCCCATGACGTTTTTCGCCGCCGCACCGATCTCCGTTCCGATCAAATCTTCTCCGTAATAAAAACGAATCAAATTGCTCTTGAACGCGTCGGCAAGCTCGACTTTCAACGCCGCATTCGCCGAATCTATGACCATGCAATTGGGAATTCCCTGCGTAAACGCCTGAATATGCCCCGGTCCGACCCAAGCCGCAATCTTTTCGAGGCGGATACCGCTCTCCGTCAAGACCTCGGACAGTCGACAGCCGGTATTCACCTCGATACCTTTCATGCAAAGCACGAAATTTTTTTTCGAGACGTCATATTCGGTGATCCGTTTCATAAAACCGCGCAAACCCTGCGAAGAAATGGAGATGATAACGGTTTCCGCATGCGTAACCGCCTCTTCCAAATCGCAAGTCAGGCGAATGCGCTTATCTAATTCCACATATTCGTTTTTACCCGTTTCTTTCAATACTTTATAGGAATAATCTTCTTCGGGACCCCACGAGTACACGTCGTGTCCGCGATTGCAAAGATACCACGCGATAAACGAGCCCCAACGGCCGCAACCCAATACTGATACTTTCATGCTATTAGCCTCCTGTTTCGAATTCTAAACGTTACATCTTGTTACGTTCGACAAACGCTCTCGTCAACGTAACTTCGTCCGTATATTCGATCTCCGACCCGACGGGAATCCCGTGCGCGAGCCGAGTAACCGCAATGTCCAACGGTTTGATGAGTTTTGCAATATACATCGCCGTGGCGTCTCCGGAAACATCCGGATTGGTCGCGACGATGACCTCTTTCACCGTACCGTCGGACAATCTCGCCAACAATTCCTTGATGCGAATATCGTTCGGTCCGATCCCCGACAGCGGATCGATCACACCGTGCAACACGTGATAAACGCCTTTGAATTCATGTAATTTTTCGATTGCCGCAACGTCTTTCGGCTCTTTCACCACGCAAATCGCAGTACGATCACGCTCTCGACAGATATCGCAAACGTCCTCTTCCGTGAAATTGCCACAAACTTTACAATATTTTACTTTTCGTTTTACGCCTAAAATCGCATCCGCAAACGCACGCGCTTCCTCTTCGGGCATATCGATTATCTTATAAGCGTAGCGCTGCGCCGTCTTTTTGCCCACTCCGGGGAGCTTGGAAAATTCGTTGATCAAGCGTCCGATAGGCTCGATAAAAATCTCCATCGATTACAACATTCCCCCGAGCGCACCCATGTCGCCGTATTTTCCCATTTTTTCTTCGTAAACCTTGTCCGCCTTCGCATAGCCGTCGTTGATCGCCGCCATGATCAAATCCTCCAACATTTCCACGTCGGTTGGATCCACGACGCTCTCGTCGAGCTCGATTCCGTTAATAATCTTTTTGGCGTTCATATATACGACGACCGCTTCGCCTGCCGCCGTCCCTACGACTTCCCAATCGTCTAAAAGTTCAGCCGTCTTTTCCATTTCTTCCTGCATTTTTTGAGCCTGACGCATCAAATTCTGCATATTTCCGTTACCGCCTTTGAATCCTGCCATAATTTTTTCCTCCGATTTTTCCTTATTTACGATTTTTCTTTTCTTATTTAATTTCAACCTTCACGCCGCCGAACGTCTTCTTGATTTCGTCGACGCCTTGATTAAAATCGTCCGCCGACTTGCCCTGTTTTCGAATTTCGTAGTCCCCGACTCCGATCCCGAGTTCCGCAAAAACCTGTTCGATAATCGCGGCATGCGCCGCCCCCGTCAGCGAGCGATAAATCGTATCGCTCGTCGTACAAAGCACGAAAACGTTTCCGTCGTATTCGCAGTCTAAATCCATACACATCGTTAGCAACACGCCGTTTCTCGCGAATTTTCGCAAACACCGCAGAAACATACCGAACGTCGCCTTTGCGTCCCCTTTCGCGTTCGGTTTTACCGAGCGCAACAACGGTTCTTTCATCGCCGATGCTTCCTTTACGGAAGATTTTATCGACGCGGACGGCTCTCGTTTCGGAACAAATCCGTCGAAATACACATTGCCACCTGTTTCGTTTTCATCGGGCGGAGCCTCCGGTTCAGGTGGCGTAAATCGTTCCTCTATCGAGGAAAACGAATCCGCCTCAACCGCTTTTCGCCTCGGCTTCGGCGACGCAAACGTCGGCGTTTCGACAGGCGTCTCCGTTACATTCAACGCATACCTGCCCCCGTCGTTTTTCAAAAACGCACCGTTTTCGAGTTTCCGTTCCAACGCCTCTATTCTGGCTGTCAGTGCCTCCACGTCATAATCAGCAGAAGGCATGCTCGCCTTCATGACCGCCGTTTCAAATAAGATTCGCGGCGTTGCGGAATATTTCAAATTCATTTCCACCGCCGCAAAAATTTCCGTCACACGGAGCAAACGATGTCCGTCCGACCCTTTTGCGACATTCGTCACCGACGCGTACATATCGTCGGGTAATGCCAAAATGCGCTTTCCGTCGCAGCACGTCTTCGCCACGGCGCATGCGTTTAAGAAATTCATAACGTCTTTCAAAAGCATGCCGACGCTCTTTCCTGCGGACAAAAACGCCTCCGCACGTTCGAACGCGTCTCCGGCGTCATTGCGCAACACCGCGGCACAGAGTTTGGAAACCGCCTCAAAATCCGCGTTGCCCAATACGGTGTTCACGTCCGCATAGGTAAGTTTACCGCTCGTATACGACGCGCAGGTATCCGCCAAAGAAAGCATGTCGCGCACGCTCCCTGCGCCGGCACGCGCGATAGCGGAAATTGCTTCGTCGTCGTAGGTTTTTCCGATACTGTCGAAAACGTAGCGCAAACGCGCCTCCAAATCCGCCTGCGGAATCAACTTGAAATCAAAACGCATACAACGCGACAAAATCGTCGCTGGAATTTTCTGCGCCTCCGTCGTCGCCAAAATGAAAACGGCATGCGCAGGAGGTTCTTCCAAAGTCTTCAACAGCGCGTTGAACGCGCCCGGAGAAAGCATATGCACCTCGTCGATGATATACACCTTGAATCTACCTGCCACGGGCGGATACTGCACTTTTTCGCGCAGATCACGCATTTCGTCCACGCCGTTGTTGGACGCCGCGTCAATTTCGCTGATATCGAGGTTGGATGGATCTTTCATCACGCAACAAGCGGCGCATTCGCCGCAAGGCGAACCGTCTTTCGGAGCTTCG
>CAYZOF010000085.1:0-5367 GCA_964479935.1 uncultured Clostridia bacterium
CTTTAACCGATCCGTATTTTGAAAATAAACCTTCATCTACGTAATCGACGCTTGCTCCGCGCAACAATAGCCCTTTGTACAATTCGTAATATTCTTTTTCGATACGTTGATATAAAGAATCGGTCGTAGCAAAACAGTTTTTATAAGCATATTGATTCGTCAATCCCCACGTGGACTCTATTGGATTGATAATCGCAACATCGGTGCAATCTTCTCCGCACGAAAGCAAATACTGCAATCGCGCAAAATAATCTTCTACCACGGAAAAATCTTCATACCATGCCGATTGATGCAAAATAGACGCAGGATAATCGCGTTTGGCCTCGCCTTTCATCGTATACCAAGAAAGATGCGGACACCTAAGATTTACACCTCTTGCGCTTTGCCAATCTCCCGTATGCTTATAATCGCTAAATCGCATTTGCCAACCCGTTGCGGCATACAATTCGTCTAAAACAAATTTTTTGCCGAGTTGTTTTGCGACGGAACTTACGAGTGTGGGAACGTTATACGCGTAATTTTTTTCGCAAAGATTATCCATGCCGGGATAATCCATATACTCGTAATAACGCATTACGCTGCCGCACATCGTCGTTTGCGCAGCAAGGTTATCCTCGTGCAACACGTGTCCCGTTACCACCAATTTGTTCACCTTACACCAATCGTGATACGGTTTTGCGAAATTTTCTAAAAACAATTCCTGTTCCACTTCGATAACATCGTACGTTTCTTTACAAAAGACGTCGTCGGCTTTACCGAACCATAATAGAGGCAAACGTTCTTCGATTCGATACCCTTTTCTTTTATAAAACTCATCGAAAAGCGAATACGTATACGGGATTTCGATTTCTTTTTTTTCGCCTTTATGCCCGAACCCGTTCAAAAACGGACCGCGATGCGGCTCGTCGGTAAAAATTCCGATAATTTCTTTTCCGAATTTATCACCAATTTTCGCCTTGTACTTTTCATGCGTATAAGTGATAAAACATTCCGTCGCGGCGCGATTCATCGTATCTACATAAGTAAACCCGTTATAAAAACTATCGCAAGCCATATACACATAGTAAAAAACAAAGACGCGCTCATCTTCGGCTACATCGCCTACGTTGTTTATCTTGCGGTAGGCTATGGTACGACCGTTTTTATTCAATCGAACGGCAAACAAACCCAAAAAATCATTCGGTTGCGTATAATCGTCTTTATTTATCACTTCATCGTAAACCATTGCTTTCGCGCGATATTCTTTTTTGCGCGTTACAAGTCCGCCGCAAGTTCCGCTTGGCCAACGATCTTCGTCGTATAAATAGGCGTCCATACCGTTTCTTTTGAGTTCCTCGACGGCATACTCAATCAAATCCAACCACTCGTCCGACATATACTCGGTTTCAAGCCCCGTCCGCGAATGTAAAAACGCACCGCCGAAACCCATTTTTTTCATACATTCGATTTGATATTTCAAGTGCCGTTTTTCAAGTTTTCCGTTTAATGCCCAAAAGGGCTTTGCACGATACGTTTTATCGGGCTTTTCGAATTGTTTCCAATCAATCGTTTTCATCTTCGTTTATCAATAATTTCACACGTTCGGGAACGTGAACGACCATCACTTTCGCTTTTCCGTCTTTTTCGGATTGAATTTCCAATTTCAAAACGTCGTTTCCTACGGGATATGAAATGTTAACGTATTTTAAACCGCTCAAATGCGGCGTAACACGAATAACACCATTACCCTCGTCACAAATTCCCGCCACAGTTTCGGCAAGGTATGCAATTACGCCTGCCGACCAACCGTGACAAAAACTATGACGATATCCGCGATAACAATATCTGCCGCAATCGCCGTGAACATCTTTTTTACCGACGCAAGGAATTTGATCTATTCTCTCCGCATTCTCAGCCCAATCGATATCGAAATCTTCCCAAAACGTAGTTGCGCCGAGTTCGAGCATACCGCCGTAATATTCTTTCATCAACGAAAGCGCGCTATCGTATTCGCCGTAGTTTGCAATCGCGGTCAAAATAAAATAACTCATAAACGTAGAAAATCCGCTCGCGCCGTTTTTCAATAAAACGTTACGGTTGTTTTCGTTCTTTTCACCCGCAAATACGCCCAGCGCCGCAATTTGCTTATAGCGATTCACTTTGTACTTTTTCTTTTCGAGTTTTTTCAAAAGTCGAAGACATTTTTCATTTTCTATTCCGAAATTTTGCAATAGCCATGCAGTCTTTTCCACAACAATTTTCAATAAATAGAGAATGCCCGCCTCTTCATCCGATTTTTTATCGAGAGATTCGCCTTTTGCCCAATGCGTTGCCCAATCGATAAAATTATAGCCGAAAGCGGTATCCCCGTTTTCGTCAACGTGTTTTTCGAACAAATCGATTAAGCCAAGGATATAATCTATCTGTTTGGCTACAAATTCTTCGTTTTTCGTCAATTTATAATAATCGCAAAGGATATAAAGCCACCACATAGAATACATCGGTATTCCGTTCATCCATTCGGGGAGCGGTGTTTGCTCTCGCGCGAAAGTAAGCGAATTTTCCGTTTCCGAAATATTCCCGTACAGACAGTATGCCGCTCGCATTTCGGGATAAAGATCTCCGATCCATACTAATCTATCGCGTTTTACACCGTCCCAAAAATATCCGTTATGCAGACAAAGCCTTAACGTATACGCCGCGGTATTCCATATTGCGTTAACGGTTTCATCGTCGCACTCGAACGTTCCCTTTTCTTCTCTTTCGTCTGCGTCCGAAACGGCAACTATACTTTTTATCAAAATCCTTGCAGTATCACCAAGTGTCTCAACACGCAAAAAACGGAATCCGGTATTACCGAACGTCATATCGGAATAACTTTGTAATTCCACGCAAAAATCTCTCAACGAATGATCGTTTGTCGCGTTTTTTTCACCGATTTCGGCACATGTTTCCCCTACCGATTCTCCGAACCGCAGTCTTACTCTTTTATCGAAATCGGCATTATACGTTAAAATACGAACTCCGCCCGAAATTTCTTTTCCGAAATCGAGAATAAAACATGATTTGCCTTGCATCCGAGCGTTTTCGCGTTCCGACAAGCCGATTTGCAAAGTCTTTTCACGCAACAAAGTTTCTTCTTCGAATATTTCTCCTTGCTTATATATAATTTTTTTAGGATATATAACTTTCATTTTTATTACCTTAAAATAACCGTAATCGTATGTTCTTCGCTGTCGTCAAACAAAGGCACGACGTTTCCGACGATGTTTTTTCCGTCCACCTTCAATAAAACGTCTTTTCCGCCATCATTGACATATTTAACGTGCAAACGATTGCCACGATAATTTCTCCAAGCCTCCGCGCTTTTCCACGATTTAGGCAACGCAGGACAAATATGCAAACCATCGTACTCTCTTTGTAAGCCTAAAATTCCTTCGTAATAGCACATTAAGCCCCATGCAGAAGTTCCCGTCTGCCACGAAAAACCTACCTGCATGTCTACCGAAGGATGCTGCAAATAACAATTCGTAAACACATAAGGTTCGGTCGTCGTCAAATAGGACGGATTCGCTTTTCCGTCGGGTGCAATTTTTCTCAAAGCATTGACGGCGTTTTCTCCTCTACCCAATTTGCAGTCCGCCATTACTTTAAAGCAACCTGCGTGATTATAAATACCGCCGTTTTCGTAAACGCCGGGTAACATACCGCTCATTCTTCCGACCGTTTCGTCGTATGTTTTATAACTCGGCGCACACATGGGTATTCCCTTTTCGGTTTCCATTCCGTCTAACGCTCTTAATACGCTCTGTAAACGTTCTTCGGGGCATACTCCCGATAAAATTGCCCAACTTTGCGAATTGGCATAAATCTTTCCGCCGTTTTCGCAAGTTTTATCGCCCACAACTCCGTATTTAGAAAACGCGCGTACGTAATATTCGCCGTTATACGCGATTTCGTTTATTCTGTTTGCAAGTTTTTGCTTATTCTTCCGCAATGTCTTTGCATACTCTTTATCGCCGATATACTCGGCAAGTTCGAAAACGTCGTCATACGCTTTACAAATAAGCATTGCCATCATTACCGATTCCGCTTTTTCGTCGGGAATATTCAACGCGTCGTTCCAATCTGCATGATGAATACGCGGCAAACCGTGTTCGCCGTAATTATCTTTTCTTTCGAACCAACGAATCGCTTGTTTCAAATGTTCGTAAACGGAAACGGATTCTCCGTCTAAATACGCTTTCTTTTCTTGTAAATAATCGAAATCGCCCGATTCTTTGACGTAACCGCACGCGGCAAAAATCATCCACGCGGACGGATCGGAATAGATATTCGGTTCTAAGTACGGATACCAAGTAAGCACCGCGTGTCCGTCTTTATATTGATGTGCAATACACTCGTCTATCGTTTTCTTTGCAAGCGGTAAATTAAAATTCAACATCGCCATACCGAGTTGCGCGTTATCACGTACCGCTTTTTTGCCTAACATACAATAAGAAACTTGATGTTCCGCCCAGTAATTCAAAATGCGCTCGAACTGCGGCTCGGGGCATTTCGTCCGTAACGCGCCGAAACGATTTTCTCCACACTCGGCATTTTCGATAATCGTTTTACATTCCGTCGTCAACTCATTAAAGCGAGTACACAAAGTTTCTTTATCCTCTATCAAACCGAGTACGTAATAAAACTCTTTTTCTTCGCCTGCGGCAAGTTCTATACGATTTTGCAAAATACCGCCTCTTTGACGTACCGTCGCGGTGGAATTCGTGCAATCCAAGCCCTTTTCGAGAATATACGGTTTCGTTTGCGTTCCCATAGTGCCGATAAACTTTTCATAGTTACCGTCGTATGCTTTAACGGAAATCGTAGATAAAATATACCCCGACGACAACGCGTGCGGACGATACGGGTTGCGATTTTCGTTAAATACTGCATTGGCTTGCTCAACATACTGCGTAAAAGAAGTTGTAACCGCGCTGTAATAAACGGGTTGCGCATAACCGTTCAAATCGAATGCCGTTATCGCGAACGAATCGATTACGCGAGCGCGTTTCGTCGTGTTTTTCAAGGTAATTTTCCACACCTCGCGAACGTCGTTCGGCGCGATTGCATACGTTATACTTGCAGCAATACCGTTTGCGTGCGAAGAAATGCGTGTAAATTGCTGTCCGTGTTCGCACTTATATCCCGATACTTTATTCAGCGACGGATATCCCGCGATATTCCAATATTTCTTCGTTTCCGCGTCGCGTAAATACACAAACGACGAAAGCGGACAATTCAACGTTACTTGTACCGATTCTTCGTTTACGTAACGAGAAAACGTCGATCCGAAATGCGTTACGCTCATAATATAACTTTTATCGTTAAAAAAATGATTGCTCC
>CAYZOF010000086.1:0-5262 GCA_964479935.1 uncultured Clostridia bacterium
TTACTTCCGATTTTCTTTATGCTACTTCCGACCACCGAAAAGGCAACGCAATCGGGGCATACATAACAATAAAAAGTGTCCATAAAAATGTGTCACAACGGTGGGCAAAAATACTCAGAGGATAAAGGAATACATCGAAAAACAGTTGAAAGCCTATGCCCGAAAAGTAAAAACCACTGGCTATGCCAGTGGATATTTATTGGTTGAGGCGACGGGACTTGAACCCACGACCTTTTGGTCCCTAACCAAACGCGCTACCAAGCTGCGCTACGCCTCAATATGTATGCGCTACGATCTTTTCCGATCGACAGCTTAAATATAATATCATTTATAAGAAATAAAGTCAAGTGTTTTTTCGCGAAAAATGAAACTTTTTTAGAAAAACTTAAAAAATGTTTGTTAAGCCGATTCCGTATGTTATCGCGCACTGTTGCCTTAGTTATTTTTGCGTTTTTTTCGTCTATGTGAAAAAAATTTTTCGGGAAAATCCAAAACAATGAAAAAGTCCTTGATATTTTAAGAAAAAAATGTTATTATAATAGTGTATGAACAAATTTTGTCGAAAATTAAACCACAAGGAGGCCAACATGGCTCATTTGCAAGCTGCGGCTGTGAAAAAAATTCACGAGATCTGCGATCGTTACGTGGAGGAAAAAACGCCGCTTATGATGATTCTGAGCGATATTCAAAAGGAATACGGGTATATTCCGCTCGAAGTGCAAGAGATCGTTTCGTCGCGGACGGGCGTTTCCGTCGCTGAAATTTACGGCGTCGTGACCTTTTATTCGTTCTTCTCATTGCAACCCAAAGGAAAATACGTTATCGGCGTATGTTTAGGGACGGCGTGCTACGTAAAAGGCGCGCAACAGATTTTGGATAAATTCTCCGAAATTATCGGGATTAAACCCGGCGAAACGTCCGCGGACGGATTATTTACGCTCGACGCGCTCCGTTGTATCGGCGCGTGCGGTATTGCTCCTGCCGTCACCATTAACGGTAAGGTATATCCGAAACTCACCGTTGACGCCGTACCGAAGATCGTGTCGGAATATAAATCCATGGAGGGGAATGCATAATGATCAGAAGTTTTGAAGAACTCAATCAAATGAGCGCGAAATGCGCGGCTTGTCTGAATTCTAAATTTACGGGCGCGGACGAAAAACGCCATATCGTGCTTTGCGGCGGTACGGGTTGTATTTCTTCTCGTTCCAACGAGATTACGGCTGAGTTTAACCGCTTGATCGCGGAACGCGACCTTTCCGACAAAGTAACCGTCAACCAAGTCGGTTGTTTCGGATTCTGCTCGCAAGGACCGTTTGTGAAAATTTATCCCGAGGACACGCTGTATCGTTTGGTACACTTAGAGGACGTGCAGGAAATTTTCGAAAAGGATATCCTCGGCGGAGAAATCGTCGACAGACTTCTTTACGTCGATCCGAACACCGAACAGCAGGTAACGAAGCAGGACGATATCAATTTCTATAAAAAGCAAGTGCGTATCGCGTTGCACGGTTGTGGTAGCATCGATCCCGAAAATATTCACGAGAGCCTCGGCGCAGGAGCGTTTTTAGGACTCGCCAAAGCGTTGCAGATGAGCCGTGAAGAAGTTATTCAAGAGGTATTGGATTCCGGACTTCGCGGTCGTGGCGGCGGCGGTTTTCCAACGGGCAGAAAGTGGCAATTCGCCTACGCGCAACCCGAAGGGGAAAAATACGTGGTATGTAACGGCGATGAGGGCGACCCCGGCGCGTTTATGGACAGATCGATCCTTGAAGGCAACCCTCTTGCGGTCATCGAAGGTATGATGATTGCCGGTTACGCCATCGGCGCGCAGAACGGTTATTTCTACGTGCGTGCGGAATATCCCATCGCGGTCAATCGTTTGAGACTTGCCATTAAGCAAGCGGAAGAACTCGGCTTGTTGGGCGATCATATTCTCGGTACGGATTTCAGCTTCCGCGTACATATTCGTTTGGGCGCAGGCGCGTTCGTTTGCGGAGAAGAAACCGCGCTCTTGAACTCTATCGAGGGGCAACGCGGTATGCCGAGAACTCGTCCGCCGTTCCCTGCGGTGAAAGGACTTTGGGAAAAGCCGACCATCGTAAACAACGTCGAATCGTTGGCGTGCGTACCGTATATTTTGCGTGAGGGCAAGGACGCGTTTGCAAAGCACGGCACGGAACGCTCCAAAGGCACGAAAGTATTCGCGCTCGGCGGTAAGATTAACAACGTCGGACTCGTGGAAATTCCCATGGGTACGACCCTTCGGGAGCTTATCTACGACATCGGCGGCGGTATTCCCAACGGCAAGCGATTCAAAGCCATTCAAACGGGCGGTCCTTCGGGCGGTTGCTTGACGGAAGCGGATCTGGACGCGGAGATCGACTTCGACAATCTCGTTGCACGCGGTTCGATGATGGGTTCGGGCGGCGCAATCGTCATGGACGAAGACAACTGTATGGTCGACGTAGCCAAATTCTATATGGAATTCATCTGCGACGAGTCTTGCGGAAAGTGTACGCCTTGCCGTATCGGCACGAAGCGTATGCTCGAGATTCTCACGCGTATTACGGACGGAAAAGCGACGTTGAAGGACTTGGACGAGTTGGAGGAGCTTGCCAACAGCATTAAGAGCAATTCGCTCTGCGGACTCGGTCAAACCGCGCCCAACCCCGTATTGTCTACGCTCAAGCATTTCCGCGACGAATACGTGGCGCATATTGTAGATAAGAAATGCCCTGCGCATATCTGTAAGAATCTGATGCAATATGAAATCGATAAGGATAAATGTTTCGGCTGTGGCGCGTGTTTGCGCGCTTGCCCCGTCGGCGCGTTCGTCAAGACCGATTACGTCGCGCCCGGGAAGAAACTCCCTGCGTATAAAATCGACCAAACTAAGTGCATCAAGTGCGGCATGTGTATTGCTTCTTGCAAGTTCAAGGCAATCGATAAAAAGTAAGGGAGGACGTATAACATGGCAAAAGTAAATATAAAAATCGAAGGAATTCCCTTTGAAGTAGAGTCCGGCATGACGATTTTGGAAGCCGCGAAAGCTTGCGGCTTCGAGATTCCGTCGCTTTGCGCGTTCAATCACGGGGAATGCTCGAAAGGCTCCTGCAGAGTCTGCTTGGTCGAGGCGACGGGGGCGAGAGGACTCGTTGCGTCCTGCGTGTATCCCGTTTCGGAGGGTATGGAGATCACCATTTCTTCGCCTAAAGCCACGGCGGCGCGGAGAACTTCGGTAGAGCTTCTTCTTTCCAACCATAACAAGAACTGTCAGCAATGCGAAAAGAACGGCAAGTGCGAATTGTTACACGTGGCGAAAGTCACGGGCGCGCGCGACGATATGTATCAAGGCACGCAGACGCAGCGCACGCTGGACAAAATCAGCCCGTCTATCGTCAGAGATACGTCGAAGTGCATTCTTTGCGGCAGATGCGTGGAGCGTTGCAAAAACGCGCACGGACTGGGAATTCTCGGCTTTGAAAAACGCGGTTTCGAAACGATCGTCGCGCCTGCCGAGAACAGAAGCTTCGCGAATTCTCCCTGTATTCTCTGCGGACAATGCGTCAGCGTATGCCCCACGGGCGCGTTGATGGAAGTTTCCGAAATCGACAAAGTCGACGAAGCCATGCGCGCAGGCAAGTACGTCGTGGTGCAGACCGCGCCTGCGGTACGTGCCGCACTTGGCGAGGAATTCGATATGCCGATCGGCTCGCTCGTGACCGGCAAAATGGTTTCCGCCCTCAAACGCTTGGGATTTAAGAAAGTATTCGATACCAACTTCGGTGCCGATCTCACGATCATGGAAGAGGCGACCGAGCTGTTGGAACGCGTCAAAAACGGCGGCAAATTGCCCATGATTACATCTTGTTCCCCCGGTTGGGTGAACTATGCGGAGTACAATTACGGCGATTTGTTGGAACATTTGTCCTCCTGCAAATCTCCGCACGAAATGTTCGGGGCGATCTTGAAGAGCTACTATTGCGAAAAGAACGGCATCGATCCCAAAGACATGTTCGTCGTGTCGATCATGCCTTGCACGGCGAAAAAATACGAAAAGAACCGTCCGGAACTCACCGTAAACGGTTTGCCCGACGTGGACGCCGTGTTGACGACGAGGGAGCTCGGCAAACTCATCAAGCGCTCGGGGATCAACTTCGCGAAGCTCCCCGACAGTGAGTTCGATAACGACGTCGTGGGCGAATATACGGGCGCAGGCGTCATTTTCGGCGCGACGGGCGGCGTTATGGAGGCGGCACTCCGCACGGCGGCGTATAAGCTCACGGGGGCGGAGTTACAACGGCTCGAATTGACGGAAGTCCGTGGCTTGAGCGGCATCAAAGAGGCTTCTTACGATCTCGGCGGTATGACGGTCAACGTGGCGGTCGCGCACGGCATGAAGAATGCCAAGGTGCTTTTGGACGAGATCCGCGCCGGGACGAGCAAATACCACTTCATCGAAATCATGGGTTGCCCCGGCGGTTGCGTGGCAGGCGGCGGTCAGACGTACGTGAAACCTTGCTTCTTGCCCAACGAGGACGCGGATATTTTGGACACGTATCGCGAAAAACGTGCATCTGCGCTCTATCGCGAGGACGAGTCGAAACCCCTCCGCGCGTCGCATCGGAATCCGCAGATTGTCGAGCTTTACGACACGTTCCTCGGCAAACCGAATTCGCATAAAGCGCACGAATTGTTGCATACTTCCTACAATGCCAGAGAGAAATATCGCGATTAAGCGATTCCAACGACAAAAATCATAGGAGCCGAACGGCTGCTCGAACCAATCGGGCAGTCGTTTTTTGTATAATAGGGGTTGTAGTCTGGCAGCGACAACGAAAAAAACAAAATCGGAGGACAATAAAATGAAAGAATCAAATAATGTCACAAAAAGTATAGCACATACAAAATGCACATAGTGTTCGCACTCAAATATCGGCGAAAAGTATTTTTCGAAGAAAAACGATTAGAAATAAGAGAAATTTTGCGAACACTATGTGCGTGGGAAGGAGTAGATATCATAGAAGGGGAAATATGTCCGAACCACGTATATTTGTTATTGAGTATACCGTCCAAGTATAGTATATCGTCGTTCATAGTGTATCTGAAAGGGAAAAGTGCAACGATGATACATCAAAAATGGGGGGAACATGAAATTTGCATACCGAAACAGAGAGTTTTGGCGTACAGGATATTATGTCACAACAGTAACATAATTTTATGGATACTCCCTAAAGAAGATTATATGAATGTGTGAGT
>CAYZOF010000087.1:0-5237 GCA_964479935.1 uncultured Clostridia bacterium
TTGTTGATTCTTGCAGCGGCGTTGATTCTTACGATCCACAAACGACGGAAATCTCTCTTTCTCAATCTTCTGCCGACGTAAGCATAGTTCAACGACTTCATTACGGCTTCTCTCGCAATTCTGTACGAACGGCTCTTGCTGCCGAAATATCCTTTGGAAAGCTTAAAAATCTTTCTACGCTTTTTAACAGCGTTTACTGCTCTTTTAATACGCATATCTCTTTATCTCCTTTCTTACTTCTTGTAGGGCATCATGCTCTTAACGGTGTTTTCCTGCGTGGTATTCACCAGAGCGCATTGACGCAAACGTCTTTTTCTCTTTCTGTTCTTGGTTTCTGCTTTATGGTTCTTACCGCTGTGGGGTCTGTTTACTTTCCCCGAACCGGTCAGCCAAAAACGCTTTTTGGTACTGCTATGAGATTTCTGTTTAGGCATATATTTATCCTCCGAATTTTTTTCTGATTTATTCGAAAACCGCTTTGGTTTTTCGTTACGTAGTTACTTATTTCGCCGGCGAAAGGATCATTAAAATGTTTCTGCCTTCCGTAACCGGAGCTTTGTCCATGACCGCCTTGCCTTCGAGCATTTCGAAAAAGCGTTTCATCACGTCCACGCCCATCGCCGCGTGCGCCTGTTGTCTGCCGCGCATACGAATAGAAACCTTGACTTTGTTTCCTTCCCCGAGCATTTCGAGCGTCTTTTTTGCTTTTACGTTCAAATCGCCGACGTCGATCGTCATGGAAAGATAGATTTCTTTCAATTCAATGACTTTCTGGTTTTTACGGTTCTCTTTTTCCCGTTTTGCCTGTTCGAACTTGAACTTTCCGTAATTCATAATCTTACATACGGGAGGAACGGCATTGGGAGAAATTTTCACCAAATCCAAATCCTCTTCTTCGGCAAGGCGCAATGCCGCCGACGCGCTCATGATGCCGAGCTGTTCGCCCGTTGCGGAAATTACTCTGATTTCTCTGTCACGAATGTCTTCGTTGAGCTGATGCTGTTCTTTAATGGTCGTATACCTCACGTCAAAAATAAGGGTCGCTACGCATAGCAACCCTTTTTTCGCACAATTATCCCGACGTCCTCGGTGAAAAAGTATCGAGCCGTGGCAATCAAAATCACACGGCGAGAAGGTTCGCTTCTGCTTAGCTTGTATATAATACCATAAAGCCAATCCTCTTGTCAACCGAATTTCACCGATTTTACAAAACTTTTTCAAGTTTTTTTCTAATAGTACCGGCTACCGCCGCCATAAGCTTCACCGCCTGCGGATATAACTCCAACGGGAAACGCTCGACAAACGCATTCGCCTCCAACGTCACGTCGCCGCGATACCCGACCGCCCGTAAGGCGTCTATCACCGCGTCGAAATCGATATTTCCCAAATACGGCAACGCGTGCGAATCGTGCAAACGATCGTTGTCGTGGATATGCAACGCCTCTACCCGTTCGCCCAAAGTGCGAATCGTCTCCGCAGCGGACGTTTGCAGACCTGCCATTTCCGCGTGTCCGATATCTACGCATGCCACGAACACGTCGCTCGGCAATAAGTCCAAATGTTTTTTGAAGTCCTCGCGGCACGAACAAGCCGCCGCGCAAGCCGTGGGCGCACCTTGTTTCCAATTCCACATATTTTCCACGCCGATTTTTACGCCGGCTTTTCGCGCAACGGCTTCAAAATCCCGATAGACTTCCATGTTTTCTGCGGCAGAATAATCGTTTACCGGATGCACGACGATTACCTTCGCGCCTAAAATTCCCGAGACCTCTATCGCGCGTTTTATGTATTTACGCGCGTAATCGCGATATTCCCGTGCGTCCATGCCGTAGCACTGTCCCTCCGTAGGGAACGGCGCGTGCGCTTGATTGCACGTCAAACCGAGTTCGTCCGCATACGCGCGAAATGCTTTCGCTTGCTCGATATAATCCTCCGAAAGCAATAATCGAAACGCGTTAGACTCATAAAACATCGAATAATCGTAAGCGTCGAATCCTGCGTCCTTTAACAGCTTTAACACCGATCGATCGTCGCCGTATTTTCGAAATGAAACGATTTCCGTCGAAATATGCATCAGAGAATCTCCTTTCTCTTAAAAAGTCGTTTTGTTTGCAATATCGGAAAGCACGGTAGCGATAAAGTCTTCCGCGTTCACCGCGCCCATATCGCCTTGATCGCGACGGCGAACCGCCACCTGTCCGGCTTCCATTTCTTTGTCGCCGATGACGAGCATGTAGGGCACTTTTTCCATCTGCGCTTCACGAATCTTGTAGCCGATCTTTTCGCTACGATCGTCTACGTCCACGCGAATGCCGACCTCTTTCATCTTCGCCTGCAACGACTTCGCATAATCGAGCTGTCTGTCCGTAATGGGCAGAATTTTGACCTGAACGGGCGAAAGCCATACAGGGAACTTCCCTGCAAAGTGTTCGATAAGGATACCGATGAAACGCTCGATCGAGCCGAATACGACGCGGTGTACCATGATCGGTTGATGTTTATTGCCGTCCTCGCCGACGTATTCCATATCGAAACGTTGCGGCAACTGGAAGTCGAGCTGAATCGTACCGCATTGCCACGTTCTGCCGATGGAATCTTCCAAATGGAAGTCGATTTTCGGTCCGTAGAACGCGCCGTCGCCCTCATTGACGACGTAATCGAAGCCCAAATCGTTCAACGCTTCGCGCAACGCTTCGGTGGCTACGTTCCAGTCTTCGTCGCTGCCCATGCTGTCTTCGGGGCGAGTGGAAAGCTCCACGTGATATTTGAAACCGAACAACGTATAAACTTCGTTGATGAGTTTTACGACGTCTTTGATCTCGCTCTTGATCTGTTCGCGCGTCATGAAAATGTGTGCGTCGTCTTGCGTAAAGCAACGTACGCGGAATAACCCGTGCAACTGTCCGGATTTTTCGTGACGGTGTACGAGTCCGAGTTCTCCCATGCGAATAGGCAAATCCTTATAGCTATGCGGTTCGTTTTTATAAACTAAAATACTACCGGGGCAATTCATCGGCTTAATGGCGAAATCTTCTTCGTCCACTTTCGTCGTGTACATATTGTCACGGTAATGGAACCAATGTCCGGAAGTTTCCCAAAGCGTACGATTGAGCATGATCGGGGTTTGAATCTCCACGTACCCCTCGCGCGTATGAATTTGACGCCAATAATCCACGAGCGTGTTTTTCAAGATCATACCGTTGGGCAGGAAGAAAGGCAACCCTTTGCCCTCGTTCATCAACGCGAAGAGTTTCAATTCTTTGCCGAGCTTCGTATGGTCACGCTTTTTCGCCTCTTCGAGCATGGTAAAGTACGCGTCCATTTCGTCCTTTTTCGCAAACGCCGTACCATAAATACGTGTGAGCATTTTGTTGCGCTCGTCCCCTCTCCAATATGCGCCGGCGATGCTCGTCAGCTTAAACGCCTTGATTTTTCCCGTGGAAGGAAGATGCGGTCCGCGACAAAGATCGGTGAAATCCCCTTGCTTATAGAAAGAGATGACCGAGCCTTCCGGCAAATCGCGAATCAATTCCACTTTGTAATTTTCCGAATAACCGTCCATCAGCGCAACGGCTTCTTCGCGCGGCAATTCAAAGCGTTCGATAGGCAAATTGCTCTTGATGATCTTCTGCATTTCGAGTTCCACTTTCGCAAGATCCGCCTGCGTAATCGGCGTCACGAAATCGATGTCGTAATAGTAACCGTTGTCGATTACCGGTCCGATAGCAAGCTTACAGGTAGGATACACGGTCTTCAACGCCTGCGCCAAAACGTGTGCGCAGGTATGACGATAAACGTGCAACCCCTCCTTATCTTTCATCGTGACGATTTCTAAAGAATCGCCGTCTTTTAAGACGTGAGAAAGATCCACCAACTCTCCGTTCACCTTTGCGCAAACGGCGTTTCTAGCCAAGCCTTCGGAAATGGCGGTTGCAGCCGCCATGGCAGTCGCATTGTCTTCCATCTGCAACGCGTCGCCGTTCTTCAAAATAACGTTCATAATATTCCTCCGTTCGTAATAATAATTTTTACAAAATGTTATGGGTTTTACTGTCTATAAAAAAATAACGCCCTAAACTCCTCCTCTCGAGAAGTTTAAGGACGCAAAACACTTGCGCGGTTCCACCTTACTTGTCGCATGCAACCATGCGACCGCTTTTTTATGCTATTCCGTTGTTCGAACCGTAAAGCGGTTTCGCCTTCGTCTACGAATATCCGTTTCACAGCCTAAGAACGGACTCTCTGCCAAGCGTTGGACGACGTTACTTGTCTTTACCGTTCTATTGTAACGCTTTCGATTGCGTTTGTCAAACGTTTTTCAACAAAAAACAGCGTTTATTCCGTAATATTTTTTCAAAAACGCTTTCGTTTCGCCGTCTACTTCCCCGAAACAATACACTTGTTTCGCTCCACCAAGCAAAATTTCTCCCACCGGCGACTCGACTCCCGTCAAAAGGCTCTTGGAAAGTCGACGATAATCCTCCCCGTACGTTTTTCCGTCTTTTAAAAAGAGTTTTCCCTCGCCGTCCTCCGTTAAAAACTCCAAAAAACCGTCCAACGACGTTTCATCGAGATTCGTCGGCACGTATTCCGAAATTCCCTCCCAGCGTTTTTTCAGCTCCCGTAAGCGAAAATGATACACGCCGTCCAGACAATACGTCTGTTGCCCGCGCAACCGACGTAAAACATAATTCCGATCTTCTCGATAATCCGCCGCAACGAGCGCGGTGATTAGCAAACGTTTCTGTAAAGCAGACAAAAAGGGCAAAGGCAGACAATTTTCGAAATAGGCGTATTTGTATCCGACGGCAATTACGTCGGCGATATTTTCCTCTGCAAACCTGCGCACGTAAGGACAATACGAATTCTCCGTACCGAAAACGATTTCCGCGCGAGCTCCGTCGCGACGAAGCTCGCACATAGCAGGCAAAAAGGAAAAACGTTCTCGAACTCTTCCATATATATAAGACATATAAAGGCTATCATAGCCGTCTTGCGTTATCGTTATCTCTTCCACGTTATTATTGTATGCTCGAAAAAAAAAATTATTTATCGGAATTCTCGATTTCCTTGCCTTTCGTCTGCCTTTATTTGCTTGACTTGTTAAAAAAAATGTTCTATAATGATAGACAAAGTATCACGACAAATCATTTCGTCGCACGGCGCGACGTATTTTCGGAGGTTTTATTTTATGATGGATATGAAATCCGTAGAAAGTAAATGGCAAGCGAAATGGG
>CAYZOF010000088.1:0-5213 GCA_964479935.1 uncultured Clostridia bacterium
ATAACGTTTAACGATTTTTATTTCGCTAAACGTTATTTTTTTATATTCGAATTTTAGGTAAAAGTTTTTTCCGTTGACTTTTGCTTTTCTTTATGCTACTTCCGACCACCGAAAAGGCAACGCAATCGGAGGCATTATCTAACAATAAAAGTGTCCATAAAAATGTGTCACAACAAGCACACATCACGGTTGCAAATTCGGTTTTTAGGTTAAAAATAATATGGAAACATATTGTAAAAAAGATGCCGCGTGATTACAATTTTACCTGTATAGTCAAACACCCACCATAGTGTCTTTTGGGGTTTTATTGTCAGTTTTCTACCCTAAAAAGTTCAAAAAAATTTCACAAAAAAACTTTTGTGTTCCCCATATAAAGCGATTGCAATTAGAGAAAGAATATGATATAATAATCGTGTTGTTGAACGTGTCTATAAAATAATATTTGTGTTAAGGTAAGGCGTTATGGGAAGAAAAGGTTACGATTGGAATAAGGTAAAAGCCAAAGTATTAAACGTTTCGGCAAGAATGTTTTTAACGGAAGGGTACGATCAAGCGACGATTCGGAAAATCGCCGCAGCGGTGAATATGAACAGCGGTTCGATTACGTATGTATTCGGCACGAAAGAAGCCGTCGTTTGTGAACTCGTAAAATACGTTTTGGAAGGTCAATTTAGTTTTACCGAAAAACTATTGCAAGGCAAGACGGACGATAAAATACTCTTTTACGTAGCGGAAACGACGTTGCAACTGTATATGGCGGAATCCAACGAGCACGTGCGCAAACTGTATAACGTGGCGTATTCGTTGCCTAATTCTTCGGAAATCATTTACCATATGATCACGAAAAAGCTCGAAACCATTTTCAAAGACACTTTGCCCGAATGGCAGACAAAAGATTTTTACGAGCGCGAAATAGCGTCGGCAGGCGTCATGCGAAATTATATGTCCGTGCCGTGCGATATGTATTTCACGATGGACAGAAAAGTAAAAGGTTTTATTGAATCCACGTTGCTTTTATATCGCGTGCCCGACGAGAAAATAAAACAAGCGATAGAGTTTGTGTCGCAATTCGATTTTGAAGTATTGGCAAAGCAAATCATAGACGGAATGCTTGCCGAACTCGAAAAAAACGAAGCAAACTAACAAAAAATTGCGGAAAAGGAGTTGACAAGTATGACAAAGTTTGCGACAATCGTTAGCAAGCAAGCAAGCAAGCAAGCAACATACATACAGACAGACAGGTAAAGACTGCCTTTTTTTCGCATACAATTCCCCTTTTAATAGGTCGCTGAACGGGACGTACTACGCCCCTGTTTCGGCGACTTTTGTTATATAACGAGAAAATTCTCAAAAAAGAACAAGGAGCAACTTATGAAAAGAAAATTAACGACATTGCTTTTGGCTATGCTCTTACTGATTTGTACAGTGGCAGGATTAACCGCTTGCGACATCGATACGGGCGCAGGAAAATGTGAGCATTCCTATTCCGAATGGACGGAAAAAACCGCGCCGACTTGTACTGAAAGCGGCGAAGAAACGCGTACTTGCGATAAATGCGGCAACGTGGAAACTCGCTCGATCGACGCGCTCGGACACGACTTTTCCGAAGAATGGACGACAGACGAAAACGGACATTGGCATGCTTGCAAAAACGCAGGGTGCACGGCTAAATCTGACGAAGCCGAACATAGCGACCGTGACCATTACTGCCGTTATTGCGACTATAAAACAAGCGAGCACGAGTATACGCTCATAGAATATAGCTGGACAGGCAACGACTATTGCCAAGCCGTTCGCACCTGCGATAAATGTTCTGCAGATGCGAAAGGGCACGACGAAAAGGCTATTGCAACGATTACGTCTACGATTACTCAAAATAAAACTTGTACGTTGCCCGAGTTGACAAAATATACGGCGAATTTCGACGTAGAATGGGCACAAACGCAAATCAAAGAAAATGTGGAAACCGATTCTGCGCTCGGTCACGAATATACCGAAACGGGTACGACCGACGAAAACGGACATTATCACGTTTGTACGCACGAGAATTGCGGCGAAAAATCTACCTACGCAGAAATCGACAAAAACAACGATTACGCGTGCGATATTTGCGGCGAAGGCTTATCCTTGAAATTAGAGACGGACGTAGCGGCTTTGGTCGGCGACGGCACGAAAGACTGCGTAGACGTTTCGCTTAATCTCCATAAAAATGCAGACAGTTCTATATTTGGGGCGATTATACGCGGACTTGCAAATGCAACGGACGGTTCGATAAACCTTACGCTCGGTGGAGCGGAAACGATACCTTCTTTCGCTTTTGAGTATTGCAATAAACTCAAGACGGTTACTTTCGGCGACGGTGTAAAAACGATCGGATATTACGCGTTTTATGAATGTGAAAACTTATTGGTTGTCACGCTCGGCGCAAACGTGGAATCTATTGGAGATTATGCTTTCAGTGGCTGTAATAAATTATTAGAAGTGGTAAATAACAGTTCGTTGGCGATCGAAGCAGGTTCTTATAACTACGGTTATGTTGCATATAATGCAAAATCGGTACATAGCGGCGGAAGTCAACTAAAGGAGTTTAACGGCTATCTCGTGATTACTGCGGAGGACGGCGATATGCTCGTCGGTTACGTAGGTAGCGAAACCGAACTTGTTTTGCCGAATAAGTTTGTAAAAGATACGTATACGATTGCGTCGTCTGCTTTTGAATATTCGGATATTACTTCGATCACCATTCCCGCAAGCGTGGCTGCAATCGGAGAAAAGACGTTTTATTCTGCGAGATCTTTAACTACGGTAACCTTTGCGAAAAACTGTCAAGTGGAAAAGATCGGCGATTACGCTTTCTATGGTTGTTATGCGTTGACTTCGATTGTGATTCCGTCGAGTGTAAAGACGATCGGAAAATGTGCGTTTGCTTACTGTAGTGCAATGACCGCGGTAACCTTTGCAGAAAACTGCCAAGTGGAAAAGATCGACAGTATGGCTTTCTGTGGTTGTTATGCGCTTGCATCGATCGTGATCCCGTCAAGCGTGAAGACGATTGGTGATAACGCTTTTGAAAATTGTAGTAAATTGGCTACGGTGACTTTTGCGGAAAATTGTCAAATCGAAAAGATTCCCGATTCCGCTTTTAGAGGATGTTGCGCCCTCAAAGCGATCGTGATTCCGTCGAGTGTACAAACCATCGGCAAGAACGCGTTTGCGCCTGCGCAATATAACGGTACGGCTATGGGTTTACAAAGCGTAACCTTTGAAACAGGCAGTAAACTTACCTTAATCGACGAAGAGGCTTTTTCTGAGTGCAAGTCGCTTGTATCCTTCGTGTGCCCCGACAGCGTTACGACGATCAACGGTTATGCTTTTTATGAGTGCGAAAATTTAATGACGGTAACGCTCGGCAAAAATCTTACAACGATTGAAGACGGGGCGTTTACAGGATGCGAAAATTTATTGGAAGTCGTAAACAACAGTTCTTTGGAAATCGTGGCAGGTAATTTGGATTACGGCAATGTTGCGTATTATGCCCAATCGGTGCATGGCGGCGAAAGTCAAGTACGTATTCAAGACGGTTACGTTGCTATTTGCGCGGATGACGGGGATACCCTTGTTGCTTATCTCGGCAGCGATACGGAACTTACCTTGCCGAACAAATTTGTAAAAGATACCTATACGATTGCGTCGTCTGCTTTTGAATATTCGGATATTACTTCGATCACCATTCCCGCAAGCGTAACTTCGATCGGGGCCAAGGCGTTTTATTCTGCGAGCTCTTTAACTACGGTAATTTTTAAAGAGAATAGTAAACTTTCCTATATCGGCGAAGAAGCGTTCTATAATTGTTCTAATTTAAAGAGCATTGCGATTTCGGCGAACGGCGTTGAAATCGGCAAAATGGCGTTTTATAACTGTTCCGAATTGACAACGATAACCGACGAAAACGGCAAAATCGGGTCTGTAGGAGCGAGTACATTTTATTTTTGTAAAAAATTAACAAGTATAGCGTTTTCATCGGAGACGAAAGAAATCGGCAATTGTGCTTTTGGTTGGTGTTCGGCATTAACAACGGTTACGTTCGACGAGAATTGTCTGTTGGAAACAATCGGCGAATATGCATTCAATTACTCGGGAATTACTCAGATTACGATTCCGTCTAAAGTGACGTCTATAGGAACTTATGCTTTTGGAAATTGTGAACAATTAACGACGGTAACCTTTGAAAGCGGTAGTCGGTTAACTTCCATTGAAAACGGTACTTTTAGCTCTTGTGAAAATCTCTCGACGATCGTTATTCCGTACACGGTGACAACGATTGGGGAAAACGCGTTTGCTTGGTCGGGATTGACGAGTGTGACTTTTGAAACAGGCAGCGAGCTTTCGTCTATAGAAGACTATGCGTTCAATTATTGCAAGGAACTGACTTCTATCACATTCGGCGGAACTACGGAGCAGTGGAATAACGTAACATTCGGGAAGTATTGGAAAACAAGTGTTCCTGCAACCGAAGTCGTTTGCAGCGACGGCAAAGTTTCGCTGTGAGAATGAGCGATTAGGCTATTGTAAATTTCTTATATAAAAAATCGTTGCGTTGTGTATAGCGGCGATAAAAAATGTCGGGCGACTTTTATTTAAGTCGTCCGACTTTTCTTTGTTATTGAAATTTTAACGGTAATAAAATAATCAGTTGGTTTTAGACTTTGCGGTAAAGGACACATTTAAGGCAGAATATTATAGTCGCTTATTGCTTACATGAAAGAAAAGCACGATTTACAAATTGAGAAGCAACTGAAAACGGACAAGTGGCTCATCGGTGTCGCTCTTGTTATTGCAACCGTAGTTCAAGTTCTTGTTGGAGCAGATGAAGGCGCATTTGTTATTCTTGTTAGTGTTGTGATAAGTTTTATCCTTATGCTGTATGCACAGTTTAGATACAATAAAGGGCTTTTCTAAAAGTTATATGACATTGTTTATTAGAAACGAGGACATTTTTATCTTGAAATATATAAATAACATACATTTAGCCCGTTACGAGAAAATCGCAACGGGCTGTTGAAATTAACGAATGATATATTTTTTATCGTTAATGTTTATTACGTCGTTTGCTTTTTGCGGTTTGCCTTTTCCGCAAGTGCGAAGCAGTATGTGCTCGGTATCGGGCGAAGTTTTCGGAATATCTCCGTCAAGGAATTTTTCTTCGTTTCCGA
>CAYZOF010000089.1:0-5128 GCA_964479935.1 uncultured Clostridia bacterium
TTGGTTGGGTGTCTTTTTTTGTCTTGAAAGACTGTCACTTAGCGCGACAGCCCCTCCTTTTACCATTTTCCCTCTCCGCCGTACTTGCGGTAAAACTCTCTCGTATACTCCTTAACGTAGCCGCCCAAGATCGACTCCCGTAAGCCTTTCATCAATTTATGCAGGAAAGTAATGTTATGCAAGCTCAACAACATCGCGCCGTACATCTCGTTCACGTTGACCATGTGTCGCAAATACGCCTTCGTGTAATTTCGACAACAATAACAATCGCACTCCTCGTCGAGCGGCGTAAAATCTTCCTTATATTTCCCATTTCTGACCACGATGCGCCCACGCGAAGTCATCGCCGTACCGTTCCGCGCGATTCTCGTCGCCAACACGCAGTCGAACATATCCACGCCGCGGAGCGTGCCCTCGATCAAACAATCGGGCGAGCCGACCCCCATCAAATACCGAGGAACGTCCGTCGGCAACAACGGCTGTAAATAATCCAACAGCTCGTACATCAAAGGTTTCGGTTCGCCGACGGAAAGTCCGCCGATCGCAATGCCATGCTTAACGAACGGGAGCGTTCTTCGCACGCTCTCCGCGCGCAAGTCCTTATACATATTCCCCTGCACGATGGCAAACAACGCCTGGTCGGGTTTGTCGTGGAATTTATAACACCGCTCCAACCACGCCGCCGTGCGCTTCATCGCCGCCTCCGCTTGGGAATGCGTATAGCCGTATTCGCTACATTGGTCGAACGCCATAATGATATCCGCGCCGAGGTTCTGTTCCACCTGCATCGCCTTTTCCGGCGTGAAGAAATGCTTACTCCCGTCGATGTTGGAGGCAAACTCCACTCCCTCGTCGGTAATCTTATTCAACTTCCCGAGTGAGAACACTTGGAATCCGCCGCTGTCCGTCAAAATCGGCTTTTGCCAGTTCATAAATTTATGCAAACCGCCAGCCTTTTTGACGATGTCGTCGCCGGGGCGCATATATAAATGATAGGTATTTGCCAAAATAATTTGGGAACCTGCCGTTTCCAGATCCCTCGGGAATACGCCCTTCACCGTGGCTTGCGTGCCGACGGGCATATATACGGGCGTTTCGATATCCCCGTGCGGCGTGTGCAATATCCCTGCCCTCGCCCCCGTCTCGGGGTCGGTCTTGATCACTTCAAATGAAAAATATTCGTTATTCAATCTCTTCGTTTCCTTTTTACTGTTTTAACTTTAAGATTATAACATACTTCTTTTGAAATTGCAATCTTTTCCGTTTGGATTTCGCAAAAAATAACTTTATACGGAATATTCATATTTTTTATACATTTATGCATAAAAATTAAAAAAATATTAAAAATATTCATTTTTTATGCAAAAAATAGTTGACATTATTCAAAGTAGGGTGTAAAATGATTCTCGTAAAATCAATTCGACGCATCGAGCGTCCCACAAGGAGAATTATTATGAAAAAAATTATCGCAATGACATTGGCAACCGTAGCGGCACTTACAACCATGAGTTTCGCCTCCTGCGGAGGAAACGACACGTTGACCGTTTATACCGAAGCCGGATTCGCTCCGTTTGAATACATTTCGGGCGGCGACATCGTAGGCGTAGACGTAGACATCATGAACCTCGTCGGCGAAAAGCTCGGCAAAAAGGTAAAATTCGAAAACGTAGGTTTCGACACGATCGTCGACACCGTCTCCGAAGGCAAACTTTGCAACGTAGGCGCAGCCGGTATTTCCGTCACCGACGAAAGAAAGGAAAAGGTGGACTTCTCTACCGAATACTACACCGCAAACCTTTACGTTATCTATCAAACTTCCGCGGCAACGACCTATGAAAGCACCACGACCGATAACGTGACGGGTATCTATTGGGATTCCCTTGCCGGAAAGAAAATCGCCGTACAGAACGGTACGACGGCAGATCTCTTCCTCGGCGACGAAATCGCAGAAGGCGGCACGATTTATGACACGGGAGCAGCGAAAGTCGGCTTCGACGCATTGGCATCCGCCGTTTCCGATATCGGTTTGAATTCGGACGTTTTGATTATCGACGAATTGCCGGCTCAAAAATTGATTGAAAACAATACCGCGCTTACTTGCGCCCCCCTCTACTATAAAGGTAGCGACGGCGAAGCGGACGAAGCTGCCGTAGACACATACGCAATCTGCGTCACGAAAGGCGAAACCGAAATTCTCAACGCCATCAACGAAGTTTTGGCAGAGCTCGGAAAGGATGGTATTCAGGCACTCGTAAACAAGTACCTTGGCCTTAACGACTAATCGCAAACGACCGTTTTGAGGGAAAGACGAAAAGTCTTTCCCCTTTTGGCGTTTCTTAAGGCAAAAAAATATGTAATAGGATTTATCATGTTTCAAGATATTATTAAAATTCTCTCCACCGCCGAATTAGTCGGCTACATTTTACAAGGTCTGTGGCATTCCCTCCTTGTTACCGTCGTTGCCGCCGCAATCGGGTTGCTGCTCGGTTTCGTCGTGGCGGTCGTTAAAATCGCGCCGAAAAACAAATGGATGACTCTGCCGAAAGCGATTTGTGGTATTTACACCACCGTGTTCCGCGGTACGCCCGTCGCATTGCAGCTTTTCATCATGGTATTCGCCGTATTCGCAATCCCCGGATTCAAACCCTACGCCGCAATCATCACCTTCGGGATCAATTCCGGCGCATACGTCTCCGAAAGCATTCGCGCCGGCATCGAGTCGGTCGATAAAGGACAAATGGAGGCAGGTAGAGCCTTGGGGTTTACTTGGTTGCAAACCATGATACGCATTATCCTGCCACAGGCGATTAAAAATATCATTCCGGCAATCGGCAACGAAATGATCGCCCTTTTGAAAGAAACTTCCATCATCGGTTGGGTGGGCTCTACCCCCGGTACGCTCACGTTCGACCTCAACGCCGCCGCAAGTACCATTTATCGCAGCATCCCCAACTATCTCGCCAGCGGTATCATCGTCGGCTGTTGCTATCTTATCGTCGTATACCTCATGGTATTCGCGCTCAAATACATTGAAAAGAGGTTTAAGAAAAATGAACGATAATTTCGAGTCCGTCAATACGGTCAACGACAAAGATTTATTAAAAAAAGAGAACGACGCGTTGTTGTCCGTTAAAAATTTATATAAAAAATTCGGGACGTTAGAGGTTCTGAAAGGTGTCAACCTCGATATCAATCAAGGCGACGTCGTCGCCGTGATCGGTCCATCCGGTTGCGGAAAATCTACTCTGCTCCGCTGTCTGAACCTGCTCGAAACGCCGAGTGCAGGCGAAATCCTGCTCGACGGAGAATATATTTTCAAAAACGAGCGCGTGTACTTAAAACGACAGCTCAACGTCTTGAAAAAAAGCTCGGAAGAATATAAACAGGTCGAAAACGAGTATTTCGAGCTTCGCAAAAAAGAAAAAGCGATCGATAAAGTCGTCGCAAAGTCCATCAATCGCCATCGTCAAAAGATCGGCATGGTGTTCCAGCAATTCAATCTCTTCCCGAATTTAACCGTGCTTAAAAATATCACTCTCGCCCCGATGAAATTAAAGGGCATTCCCGAGGAAGAGGCGAAGGAAAACGCCCTGAACCTTTTGACGAAAGTCGGATTGCAAGACAAAGCCGATGCCTACCCGTCCACCCTTTCGGGCGGTCAAAAACAGCGTATCGCCATCGTACGCGCCTTAGCCATGGATCCCGACGTGATGCTCTTTGACGAGCCGACCTCCGCGCTCGATCCCGAAATGGTCGGCGAAGTTTTGAAAGTCATGACCGAGCTTGCCAAAGACGGCATGACCATGGTCGTGGTGACGCACGAAATGGGTTTTGCGAGAGAAGTCGCCAATCGCGTCATTTTCATGAACGAAGGCGTCATCAAGGAAGAAAATACCCCTGAAGAGTTCTTTACAAACCCCAAAGATGAACGATTAAAAGAATTCCTTTCAAAAGTCTTATAAGGAAACGTAAAAACGGCATAAAAATCCTTGAAATTCTACGCTAAATCTGTTAAACTATTATAGATGAAACTCTTCGGTGCAAACCGTTCACCATCTCATTATACTTTCAGAGGAGTTGCGCTTCATGTTGACATTCAATTACCATACGCATACCAAGCGTTGCAATCACGCCATCGGGACGGAACGCGAATACGTGGAATTCGCCATCGAGCACGGCATCGAGACACTCGGATTTTCCGACCATGCACCCTACGATTTTCCGTTCACCGATTACTATTCCGGTTTCCGTATGCGCAGGGAAGAGCTTACGGAATACGCAGAGACGGTACGTGCGCTCGCCAAAGAATACGTGAGCGATATCCGCATTTTATGCGGTTTCGAGTTGGAATATTATCCCGATTTTCACAAAGACGAAATGGCGTTTTTGCAAACGATTCACCCCGACTATCTCATTTTAGGGCAACACTATATCGGCAACGAACGTCCGCCGATCGCTTGCACTACGCTCCATGACGACATCGCGCTGACGGCATATGTGACGCAGGCGTTGGCTGGACTCGCCACCGGAGATTTCCTGTACCAAGCGCACCCGGACATGTCGGGCTGGAATTTCTCCCGTGACGTCGCAGAGCGCGAATACCGTCGCTTATGCGAGGGCGCAAAGCGCATGCATATTCCCTTGGAGCTCAATCTTTTGGGCATACGCAGACAACGGCATTACCCGTCCGAGGAATTTTTCCGCATCGCCGCGGAGGTCGGAAACGACGTGATCCTCGGCATAGACGCTCACGACCCGAAAGATCTGTACCACCCCGACTCCGAACGACTCGCAAAAGAGTGGGTACAAAAACTCGGATTAAAGCTTATCGACAGTCCGCTTTTATAAAACGCGACATCACAAGAGGACGAAATCGTCCTTTTTTATTGGAATCTCGTATAAATCATCAAGTGAGAAACGTTGAAAATCTTGCGACGAAAACAAGCGTATATCATTGCACTATATCGCATTAAACTCGTACACGGGTACGAGTTTTTATTTTTTAGCCATTCCTTCAACGCAGACACGGTAGTGCTCTTTTAGTTTCATCTTGTACACGGTAGGCATTTCACGAAAGAAAGGGGCTGTCGCGCTAAGTGACAGTCTTTCAAGACAAAAAAAGACACCC
>CAYZOF010000090.1:0-5125 GCA_964479935.1 uncultured Clostridia bacterium
TCAAAACGCCGCCTGCTTCACGTTCTTTTTTGGACAAGTCGCAAACGATGTTCCACAGCTTCTTCGTAGCTTCCGTTGCGGGAGCAAGGAACTTCGCATCGCCTTCATACGGCGTATAGTTACGCTGAATGAAATCACGTACGTCTATTTCGTCGTTACACCATTTACCGGGAATAAAACCTTCCCAACCTTTGTATTGCATCATATCAGTACTCCTGTAAATTTTTTCTATATATCAACCGATTTTTCGAAAATTAAGCATTAATTGTAAATTTCCTTCACAAATCGACGATTTACTTATTTTTTAGCGGCTTTGCGTTCCTCAATCTTCGCGTCCAGCCAAACCTCCAATATTTCTTCCGGCTGAAAACCCGAACAACGAGCGAATATCTCTCCGTCCTCGACCAAGAGAATGGTGGGCACTTTCTCCACTTCCCATTCCTCCATCAACGCGAGCGTCGTGTAATCCGCCTCCACGTGCACCAAGCACACGTCGTCGCGACGATCGCAAAGTCCTTTCAAAAGCGGCATCAAGGTCAAACAATTCGCGCAGGACTCACCGCTGATTTCCACACAACAAAGTCCTTTCAATTGCTCCTTGTAATCGTTCACCGTCATGTCATTCACCTCGCAATATCTTTCTTGCCGTTGCCACCGATTCCTTTGCGGGCGGTTCTATGCCTTTCAACGGATATTCGATTCCGAGTTTTTGATATTTGACTTCCCCCATCGAGTGATAGGGCAAAACTTCTATCTTTTCCACCGTATCGAGCGTTTCGATAAACGCGCGCGTCCGTCGAAGCGAAGCCTCCTCGTCTGTAATCCCCGGCACCAATACTTGCCGTATCCACATCGGTTTCTTATGTTCGCTCAAAAATTTCGCAAAAGCAAGCGTATGCGCGTTGCTCTGCCCCGTGAGTTTTTTGCAAGCCTCGTCGTCGATATGCTTGATATCGAGCAGGAACAGATCCGCCACTTCGAGCAATTCCGTATGCTTTTGAACGCTCGTTTCGGAATCGGGATTAAAGGTAAATCCGGAAGTATCCACGCAAGTATGCACGTCTTTCGCCTTGAGCGTTTTGAACAATTCGATAACGAAATCGATTTGTACCAAAGGTTCGCCGCCCGTGACGGTAACGCCGCCCTTGTCCCCGAAATAGTTTCTGTACCGAAGCGCGCGCTCCGCAACGTCCTCGACGGAGTATTCCGTGCCGCCCGCGCCCCACGTATCGGGGTTGTGGCAATATTGACAACGCAACGGGCATCCCTGTAAAAATACGACGAAGCGAATTCCCGGTCCGTCAACCGTACCGAAAGATTCGAACGAATGAATATGTCCGATCATTTTCTTTCCTCCCGTACGCCGATTTTGCGGACTGCATTCCCTAAAAAAGGCGTACGCGAACCACCGCGCGACGCCCCTTGCCATCTCACGCATATCATTATAACACGGCATACGACTTTTGTCAAGCCTTTGCCGACACTTTTTTTAAATCTTTTTCGATTCCGAAATAAGGAAAAACGCGCGCCGCGAACGACACGCATTTTCTACCGAATTTTAAGGCACACCGAGTTGCCTTTACATCTTCTTGATATTATCGAAAACCGTCACCAAAAAAACGACGATAAACAGCAAAATAAAAAACATCTCCTTTTCTCCTTTTCCCTCTCGTTACGACTTAAAAATGAACAATTTGCGTCCGATATAGTTCCATACCAAAACGATACAGGTCATCACGATTTTGGCAAACCATGTCGCCCAAGTCGTCCCGAGCAACTCCGTCGTGCCGAACAACGAAAATTCGGGAAGAATTGCCACCAAGAGCAACATTCCGACTTCGGTAATCGCCAAACCGATAACACCGATGATTGTGAAGATCGCGAAAGATTTTTTTGAAGAAGCTTCCTCTTTGTTTTTCACCTGTTTGAAAACGAAGCTTACGGAGAGTAACCAATTCACGACCAAACCGACGCAAAAACCGAGCGCCGTCGCCACAATCAACGAAACCGTTGACCACCAAGTCGCCGTCGAAATCAACGGAAACAATACCCCGTCGAATATCCAAAACACAAAATAATCCACAAGCGTCGCCGTTCCGCCGACAATCAAAAAACGCAAAATCTCAAAAATTAATTGTTTTTTCGTTTGTTGAATATGTTCTTCCATTATCTTTTCTCCTTTTTTCTCTCGTACATGCCTGCCGCAAATTTATTTCATCAAATACCTGTCCTATGCGTTTTATCTTTTAACATAACGGCTCTATCGTTTGTTCGGAAAGAAGATACTCTTTCCGCAACGCGCATAACAACAAAATAACGTTAACGAGTTGCGCCAAAGCAACCAATTGCAAGGACAGATAGTTTATCGAATATAAATACCGACAAATTACGTACAGAGAACAAAACTCCGACAGTAACACCGTATGCAAACGTTTCGGACGCAAAAACGCGTACATCACCGAAAATATCGTTGCAAGATAAAAATATCGTTCATGCATGTGTGGCAATAAGAACGGAACGACGAGCGAAAACAGGAATCCGAAATCTATGAAACATTCTTTGCTCCATTTTGCATGACGCGCGCATACGTAGATCAATAATCCCGTCACTGTAAATGCAAGCACGACGAGCATCGCGCTCACGCGTTCCCGATGATATTCGCTGATATCGCCGAACAATGCGATGAAACTCGGCGCGTTCAGTGTCAACGCGGAATATTCTCCTGCCTGACCGAAATAGATCGTCAACAAAGACCATAAGCTCCGTCCGCATAACCACGACGGAACGCAGAACAGAAAATATACTCCGACGACCAATAACGGCGACCATAAGGGAATTTTCTTCTTAAACCACAACACCGCAAACAACGGCGCGAGGAAAATTGCCTGCAACTTAAAGGAAAAAGCAACGCCGTAAACGATGACGGCGGAAATATTCCGATTTTTCATCAACAAATACACGCTCAGCACGCAAAAAGCCGTAAAAATCGAATCGCACTGCGCCCAAGCCGCACTATTGAGGAACACGCTCGGCAACAATAAAACCACGCAATAGGACGCAAACGCCGCGTATTTCTTGCCCGTTCCCTCTTTTACACAAAGCGCGACGAACACCGCCAACAAAACATCGAATATACAAGATACCGCCTTTATCGCATACAACGGATCTACGGGAATCCACGTCAAAACGGTGAGTACGTAAAAATACGCCGGCGTATAGTCCCCGATCTGTCTGCCGAGCGCATGAATCGCACCCTCCTCCTGAATCGCCGTATACCACTTTAATAAAAAGCTATTAAAATCGTTTGAACGCCCTTCGAACAGCGTCACACGCAACAACGTTGCCGCAATCGCGACACCGATATACAGCAACGGAAACTCCGCTTTAAGAAAAAAAGCCTTTATCTTTTCTCCCCATACAGAACATTTCTCTTTCCAACGTACACTCACAACCAACCTCCCGTATTTTCATTCGTGATATAACATACCAATATTATAACGAACGACCGCCTCTTTTTACTCACTGCTTATTAAAAAAGCCATGAAACCATTATACTCCTTTCTCTTGTAAATGTCAAGGACTAATTCCCCTTATGAGAAAAGAACCGTTCGGCTATTTACCGAACGGTTCTCATTTGACCTATTTATGCGTTTTCTTCCGCAGGTTCTTCCGCGCTGTCTGCAACGGCTTCTTCTTCCACCGCCGTGTTGTAACCGCCGATGTACTGCGGCGCAATCGATTTGTAAGCCTTTGTACCCGTACCGGCAGGAATCAATTTACCGATGATAACATTTTCTTTCAAGCCGACGAGATAGTCGCGCTTCGTACGGATTGCCGCCTCGGTAAGCACCCTCGACGTTTCCTGGAAGGAAGCCGCCGAAAGAAAGCTGTCCGTCGCAAGCGCGGCTTTCGTGATGCCGAGCAACACACGCTTTGCGAGCGCGGGTTTACCGCCTTTCGCCATCGCTTTCGCGCTCTCGTCTTGGAACGTAACCATATCGACGAGCTCGCCCGGCAACAAATTGGTGTCACCTGCGTTCTCAACGCGTACTTTCTTCAACATCTGACGAACGATGATTTCAACGTGCTTATCGTTGATTTCAACGCCTTGCGAACGGTACACCGACTGCACCTGTTCGAGGATGTAGTCCTGTACTCCCTTGACGCCTTGTACGTGCAAGATGTCTTGAGGATATACGCTACCGGCGTTCAACAGCACGCCCGGAGTAACTTTCTCGCCATTCTTGACTCTGATCTCCGCATTAAACGGCAACGTGTATTCTTTCTTCGCTGCGCCCGTTGCGTCATCCAAAATCTTAATATGCTTCGAGCCGTCGGAATCGTCGATCGAAATCGTGCCTTCCACTTCACAGATGGTTGCGCACCCCTTGGGTCTACGTGCTTCGAACAATTCTTCGACACGAGGAAGACCTTGCGTGATGTCGCCCGTTGCTGCGATACCGCCCGTATGGAACGTACGCATCGTAAGCTGTGTACCGGGTTCACCGATGGACTGCGCCGCAATCGTACCGACCGCCTCGCCCACCTGAACGGGCAACGTCGTCGCCATGTTTTTACCGTAACACTTCGCGCAGACGCCGTATCTCGACGTACACGTGAATACGCTACGGATAGGCACTTCGGTCAAACCTGCGTCGCAGATCGCCGCCGCCTCTTTCTCGTCGATGAAATGATTCATCGCAACCAACAGATTGCCGTTTGCGTCATACACGTCTTCTGCGGCAAATCTGCCGAGGATTCTCGACTTCAAGCCCTCGATTTCCTTACCAACCGTATCGTAAATCGCCTTGACGACCATGCCTTGCGGCTTTCTGCCGGCGCAACAATCCTCTTCACGGACGATGATTTCGTGCGAAACGTCTACAAGACGACGAGTCAAGTAACCGGAGTCCGCCGTCTTCAATGCGGTATCAGTCAAACCTTTACGACCGCCGTGCGAAGAAATGAAGTATTCGAGAACGGACAAGCCGTTTCTGAAGCACGATTTAACGGGAACTTCGATCTTCTTACCTTGAGGGTTAACCATTAGACCACGCATACCTGCGAGCTGTTTAATCTGGTCGATTGACCCACGCGCACCGGAGTCAGCCATCATCCAAATGGG
>CAYZOF010000091.1:0-4813 GCA_964479935.1 uncultured Clostridia bacterium
TAAATTGTTTTGTCGCTTGGTCGCGTTGTTCTTTATGAACAACCTCGTATTTTTGCCTTGCCAACTGTTGCGGCGTTTTCTTTTTTTGTTCCATTTTGCTTTCCTACCCTTGTGACGTGATAGCGCATATCAACGCACCGACTATATTCATTGTAAAATGCCCGACTAAAATAACACCCGCTAAAGCGAAACTTCCAACCATTCCGATTATCTTTCCTGTTGTTTTTAACGCCTTCATATTAACCTCCGCTATTTTACATACACGATTTCATTCAAAATTTCTTCTTCGATAAGATGCTGCATTTCCGTTTCTTTTTTCAAATTCCCCATAAAATCGTCGGACTTTTTGAAACGCTCTTCTTTAGAAAACTTTTCATACATAGTTTCATAAAGTTCTTCCGCGGCTTTATCTACTCCTTGTAAATATTCCGGAAGATTAGGTATCGTCCAATCGAATCCTTTTTCCTCTAAATATTTTTTCGCAAGTGTCCCGTATTTCCCGTAAATTTGTTTTTTCGGTTTTACGGCTTTTTGATAAATTTTAATTTCTTTTACCGTAAGTCCTCTGTTTGCCTCAGCCTTTTTAATTACCGCTTCTACGTTCATAAAAGCACCTCCTCGTTTTTCTTTGTCTTTATTATATCGTGATAGCACGAGAATGTCAACCCTTTTGCCCTACTTTTCATAATTTTTTCTTAAAATTTTCTCTATTGGCTTAATTTGCGTTAAATCCTATTGCTTTTAGGAGCAAAAAAGGAACGCTCCGAAAAACGTCCCTTATGCCTTAATTATTTATTTGTCATTCCGCGTTCCACTCTATATCCATAATTTCGCGTAATTTGGAAATAGCGGCAGAAACTATTTGATTACTTAATTTGTCTTGCTCGTTGAAAACATAAATTCGTTGCATTTCATCGAACGCAGTTTCAAATTCTTTATTATCGGCAAGACCTCTGAAATAATCGAAGTTGGCTATTTGCATATCTGCGGCAACGCCGCCTTTACGATTCAATTCTTCCTTACGCTTATAGCCTATCATTTTGAGAACACGCGTTTTATCTTTCAAAAACTCTTTAATTTGCTCGTTATCGAGAAGCACGGTTAAATCGTAAACGTGTTTTGCAACGTCGCTATAATCTTTACGTTCGAAATAAAACTGCGCGGCAAATACTTTATCGATAAAAATGCGTTCGAGCGAAATCGTTTCAATTTCAAACGGCTCTACGCCATACGTTTCTCGCATTATCTTTTGCTGTTCGTCACTTGCAAGCTCATATAGGTGCGGCGCAATCATTATTTTGTCGGTCGGCTCGCTTACGGTAAAACTCGTAGCCTCTATTTTTACTCTCCCGAAACGTTGTAATGCGTCATCTTTATCGAGCGCATACATTGACTCGTAGAGATATTCGCAAGTAATACTCCCTCGATGATTTTCAAGCGTATCGCCCTTGTTAAGACAACCGAATTTCAACGTTGCGTTTTCAAGCCGTTTTTTTGCCTGACTCGGCGTTGGACAATCTTCTATATACACAGTAAGGTCTATATCCTCCGAAAATCGACGAATAGACTTCAACGCCTTATACAACGCCGTACCGCCCTTAAAATAAGCATACGCCTGATTATTCTTTTCCGACAACTCTTTTAATAAAAGCGTAACGTAATAATCTTTTTCCAAAACATCCCGTCTAACGGAATATCTTTTCGATATATCGTCCACAACAAGTTGAAACGCCGCTCTGTCTAAATGTAAATTCATATCAGTTTACTCCTTGCGCAAGTTCCGAAAGACCTGCATACACTTTATTGTTATTATAGTATTTCGCATACCCTATAAGTCGTTCAAAACTCAAATCAAACGCATTGATTTGTTTCCTTAAAATTTCTCGATAATTATCCGCTTCGATTTTTACTTTCATTTTATTATCGAGCATATCGAGCAATTGCAAATATCTGTAATTTTCCCGATTGATTTGAATTACGGGTTTTATAAGAAATATTCCGTCTTTTTTATCTTCCGTCGTATATCTCGTTCTCGTGGTTACGATATAAGTCATATTCGGCATTTGCGTCGTAAGCCCTATCTTATTCATATAGGACGGACCGGATTCGTATCCGATTACTTCATCGCCGTTCACAAGATAAGTTCTTTTAATAAGCTCGGTCGTATCTATCCCGGCAACGCCGAAAGGCGTATGCACCGTCTTATAGTAAACACCCTTTTGGTGACGAACGAAATCGGGATTGCGCTTTTCGTAGCGTTGCAAAGTCATATTGAACGTAGCCTTATCCGTGTCGGGCAATTTCGATTTTACGTATTCGTAAATTTCGTTTGTATACAAAGGAACTCTTAATTCCGCATTTTCAACGAACTCGTCGATACATTGCGTAACAGTCATTTTCGCACACCTCCTATATGATATTATATATGTGTAGAATTTATTTTATTTGCACGATAATAATATCATATATTTAGTGCACTGTCAAGCCGTTTTATCGTCTGAATATTGATTTTTTTGTAAAACTTTATCGTCTTATCCCGAAATTAAAGCCGCGATACCTTTTACGAGATACGGACAAGCGACTAAAATCACCGCTATTACGACAAGTCCGATAACATAATTCTTGATCATCTTTCTTGCTTTTTCTTTATCTTCGTTCTTTTGTGCGATAGCAAAGAAAACGCCCATAACGATACTCCATACGCCTGCCGTCGCCAAAAGCACCCACCACATATAAGGTCGATACTGCTCGAACAGATATTCTACATACGACGAAACTTGCTCGTATTGGTCGCCCATATTTTGCGTGGTTATCACTCCGCAGTTCGTACAAATATAAGTGCGAACGTTTTTACCGTCTATTTCTTCCGTTCCCGTAAGTTCATAGTTATGTCCCGTCGCAGGAATATCCGAATAATAATCTTTATCGCACCTTGTACAATGGAATCTTCTTTCACCGTCGCTTTCGCAATGCGGTTCTCTTACGACTTCCGTTTCATATTCGTGCCCCAATGCGGAAACGATATTATCTTTATATTCGTTTCCGCAACTCAAACAAGTATGAAGCGTATAACCTTCTTCCCCGCAAGTAGCAACGAAATACGAATCGGTAAATTTATGTCCGACCGCTTTCAAAATTTCCGTTTTGACAACGTCTTCACAACGACAACATTTTTTACCTCTGTATCCTTCTTCCGTACAAGACGGCGCAACCTCAATTTCCTCATAATCGTGCCCGAGCGCATCAACAAACGTGTCGTTATACCCTACTTCGCAACGAGAACAAATATGCGTTGTATAACCTTGCCCTGTACACGTCGGCTCTACTATACTATGTTCGTAATTATGACCAAGCGGACTTGTAATTCTCGTTTCGGTTTGCGTACAATTTACGCATTTGCGTTTATCCACACCGCTTGCCGTACAAGTTGCTTGCGTAAGGCTTGTCCATGCACCGAAATTATGTCCCGTTGCTTCCGTATAAGTATCTATATAAGTTTGTCCGCAACGCTCGCATTCGTGAACGGTATTTCCGCGATTAGTACAAGTAGGATTGACCACAGTTTCTTTATAACTATGACCGAGTGCGTCGATTGTCCTTTCTTCGATATGCGAACATACCGAGCAAACTCGATTCTCCTTGCCCTGTTCCGTACAGTTTGCTTCTTTTACAATAGTCCACTCGCCGCAACTGTGTCCGTTCGCCGCAACGTAATTATCCGCATAGGTACTTCCGCAAGTTTTGCAAGTGAATTTCGTATAGCCTTGTCCCGTGCAAGTTGCCGAAACCACCTCACTTTCATAATTATGACCGTCTGCTTCTACGTAATTGCCGTTATAACGATCTCCGCAACCGGTACACTTATATATCGTATAACCCTTTTGCGTGCAAGTCGGTTGAACGATAGTATACTGCAAATAATAATGATCCACCGTAAAATTATAGGTTGCGGAACGGTCTGCATCGTTGGTAATCACGAAAGAATATTCTCCTTCTTCCGTTATCCAAGTACCGCTCGTATAACTTTTCCCATTTAATGTCGCCGAACAATTGCTTTCCGTCCAAATCACGCATACTTTATGACTGTTGTCGGATTTTACGATTTTCGCTTCGGGCGCGTCTATGCTCATATACATATAATAAGTATCGGTTTTGTTTCCGAATCCGTCCACCGCATAAAACGCATAAGTGCCGTTGACTGCCGTTTTTGAAAACGATACGCTCGATGCCGTACTCGACACGAATGACGAAGCGTTCGGAGTTTTGTAATACAACGTTGCTCCGCTAAAATTATCCGACGCGGTCACTGTAAACCCGTCTTTCAACGTTTTACCGAATCCGCCGACCGAGCTTGTAAGCGTAGGTTTGGTGCAGTCTTTGGAAATGGTATAAGTTTGCGAAGTATTCCCCGCATTATCCACGCAATAAAACGAATATGCACCGTCATCCGTTAGTTCCGTTCCACTCGTATATTCGGTATAACTCGTAGCGTTCGGTTTTTTAACGTATATTGTTTTTACAGCGCTTAAAGAATCGCTCGCCGTAGCCTTTATATACTGAGCCGTACTTTTATAACCGCTCGCAACCGAAGTTGTACCCGAATATATTGTCATCGTCGGTTTTGCCGAATCCAGAGTAACGCTTTTCGTTGCCGAAATATTCCCTGCTTTATCCACTGCTCGAAATTGATACGTTCCGTTTATCGCGCTTGCCGATATACTCGTTCCCGACGTATAACTCGACCACGAAGTAGCGTTCGGCGTTTTATACTGCAAATAACTTATACCGCTACCCGAATCCGTCGCCGAATACG
>CAYZOF010000092.1:0-4802 GCA_964479935.1 uncultured Clostridia bacterium
ATGGGCGTCAACATGGCAGGCTACTGCATCGTCGACGACGAAAAATGCCGCGAAGCCTCCAAAGACGAGATTCTGCGTCGCTATTTCGACGCGCTCTGCGACGCGCGGAAAGGCAGAATCAATAAAGACGTTGTGGCAAAAATCGAATTACTCATGAGCAAATCGGGCATTTCGCCAAACGACCGAAAAGCCGTCGCTCCTGCCTTACAAAAAGCGGAAACGACCGGTCTGCCTGCCGTAGCAATGGAACTGAACGACGGCAGAATCGTAACGGGGAAAACCGGGAATCTGCTTGGTCCGTCCGCCGCCTGTCTTTTGAACGCGTTAAAGGCGTTGGGCAACATTGACGACAGCATTGAGCTGATCTCCCCTACCATCATCGAACCATTGCAAAAATTAAAAGTGCATCACATGGGTGCGATCAACCCCCGTCTACATACGGACGAAGTTCTAATGGCACTTGCGATATGCGCCGTAACCGATCCGATGGCAAAGCTCGCCATGGCGCAACTGGACAAACTGAAAAATTGCGAAGTCCATTCCAGCGTACTTTTAGCGCACGTAGACGTTCGAACATTCAAAGCGTTGGGCATCCACATCACTTCCGAACCCGTCCGCTACGCGCCGCCTTGTGAATAAATGAGGGGGCATGTCGTTGAAGTAGAAAAACACGGTATTTTCTTAAAAACCGACAAAAAACGACAGGCTAAAATCCTGTCGTTTTTTACGTGCATTGTTTATCGCGGCGATTGCGCGATATCCGCTTTATTCGGGAAGTTTCATATCCCCGTCCTTTATCCAGCCTTTCTTACGCATGAATTCCGAAATAAGCCAATTCAAAATTGCCGGCAACACGATCATCAAAAGGATAATTCCGACATATCCCAAAACGCCGTCCGTATATTTGAATAAATCGAATACGCCGACCAGACCGCTCGTACCCATTCCGCCGCCCGACGCGCCGCATTTCAACCCGAATACACACGTCGAAAGCGGTCCGCAAATCGCGCTCGAGATGATCATCGGCAACATGATTACGGGTTTCCGCATGATATTCGGAATCTGCAACATACTCGTCCCGATTCCCTGCGAAATCAAGCCGCTCACCTTATTCTCGCGATAACTCGCCACGGCAAAACCGACCATATGACACGCGCATCCGACCGTCGCCGCGCCGCCTGCCAACAAAATTGCCTGATACTGCTCCGCTGTATATACTCCGTTTGCAAAACCCGTAAGAACGGGACTGGAAACGGCTACCCAAATCGCCGCGGAAGACGTGGGCATCGTCAGCAAAATCCCCATAATCACGGACACTACGATTCCCATTACGAAAGGCGTGATTTCCGTCGCTTTTGCAATCAAGATGCCCAACTGATTTATGAGCCAAATAAACGGATAGGCAACATATACGCCGCCGAGCGACAACAGCAACGTTCCGAGCGGCACGAGCAAGATATCGAGTTTCGTTTTTCCTGCGTATATGCCGACGAGCTCCGCCACGAACATCGTGACGACATACGCGCCGATAGGATTTCCGGGCGCACCGAGCGTTAAAGCCGTAAAACCTCCGCCACCGACAACGAGTTTATCGGCGAACGCTCCGACCATGCCTGCCACTGCCGAGGAAAATACGAGCAACTTGTTTTTACCGAGCGCGTGCGCAATTCCCACGCCGATCCCTGCGCCCATCATCGATTTTGCAATGTTCGCTATGTACGTCAACGTCGTACCGACATAATTCTCGCCAAAGATCTGATTGATCCAGCCTGCAATCTGCGCCAAAATCGTACCGGCAATCAAAGTTACGAATAATCCTTGCGCCATGCCCGAAAACGCCGTAATGAAGTATCGTTTCGGCAGAGTCTTAAAATAGGCAATCGCCTTGTCTTTAGCTGTGTATTTTTCTTCCATGCTGAAAACTCCTTCCATATTTGAGGTAACATCGCATAATGAATTATTGGAGATTTTGATAAAGAAACATGTTTATCATGCGACATTACCTTGATAATATTATATCGAATTTTCAAAGAAAAGGCAAGCGTTTTATTACAATCGATAAAAAAATATTGATTTGATTCGTCGAAAGGCTCCCACATAAAACTACAGCCGTCACGGACACAGATGATTCGCGGTGACGTCCTACCGATTTTCCGCACGAAAAAAGCCGTCCTGCGCGCGGCAAGACGACTTCTTTCGAAAAACGAGGATTATCTCTTTTCGAAGCTGTCGCAACAAGTGCAAGACTCCGCGTCGCAACTACACGTATTGCCTATGTGAATTTTACGAAGCGTACAATAGTCACCCGTGCGGTTGTACTTACATTCGGTTACGCCGCAACCGATCGCCGTGTTGACATCAAGATTGTTTTCATGCATCATAATTCCAATCCTCCTCAAAAAGAGTATGCGCAAAATGCCGAAAGATTATTGACATTTTGCTTTTTTTTTTGTACAATATAGGAGTAGAAAAAAAATCGGGAATTTTTAGGGAATGCCGTATGTAATTCTGCAGTATCCCCTTCATCCCAAATTCAGGAGGACAAACACATGAAAGTTCTTTTAACGGCAGACGTAAAAGGCACAGGCAAAAAAGGCGACGTCGTGGAAGTCGCGGACGGTTACGGAAGAAATTTCTTAATCAAGAAAGGCTTGGCAGCAGCCGCCACCGCAAGCAGCGTCAACCAAGCGCAACAACAGAAAGAAGCCGCCGCCTATCATAAAGCGGAAGAAATCAAAGCGACGAAAGCTTTGGCGCAGGCTCTGAACGGAAAATCCGTCAGCGTAAAAATCAAAGTCGGAGAAAACGGCAAAGTATTCGGGAGCGTCACCTCCGCGCACGTTGCGGAATCTCTGAACGCAATGGGTTTCGACATTGATAAGAAACGCATCAAAATGGATTCCGTGAAAAACGTCGGTTCCTATCCTGCGGAAATTCGATTCATGGAAAACGTCGCCGCGAAAATCACGGTCGTCGTAGAAGGTTTATAAGTCGCAAACCGCTCCGCTTTCGGCGGAGCGGTGACACCGTAGAATCGAAAGGAAAAACAGAGGGTATTTTTTATGTCTCATAATTGGTCTCTACAACCGCACGAATCATTACCGCCGAAGATCACGAAAGAATCGTTGGACGCACTGGAAAAAAGCAAGAAAAATCAATGCTTGTGTTGGATAAAGTTCATCTTATATCTTCTGACGTCCTCTTTTTTGGTCTCCTTTGCGGCGTACGCGCTGATCACCCCCAACGACTTCACCGTCGGCGGCGTGTCGGGTATCGCTATTCTGATCCACATCGCTTCCGGAAGCGTCATTCCGCAAAGTACTTTGGTGTTCGTCATCAACGCGCCTCTACTCATTCTCTCGTTCTTTTTCGTGAGAAAACGCTTCGCCGTTATGTCCGCGATAAACATCGGTATGCAATCGCTTTGGCTGTTGCTGATCGAACAATGTTTCCCGAATTTCCATATCATCTTCCCGGGCGGAGAAACCTCTAAAATCTTTGCGGCTTTGGGGGCAGGACTCTGTTTTGGCACGGCGATCTCCCTCGCATTCAAAGCCGGAGGCAGCACGGGCGGAACGGATATTCTCGCCGTTTTGATCCAGAAAAAAGTGGCGGCAAACTCCATCTCTTGGTTGTTATTCGCCATCAATTTTACCATCATCTCTGCGTCGTTGTTCGTTTTCCCGAAAGCGTACACCGACACGGGCGCGTTGGACTACGGCACGACCTTGCTCCCCATTGCTATCGCAACCATCGAAACGTATATCGAGAGCAAAACCACCGAAACGATGATGAACGGTCTGCAATCGGCAAGAGAATTCCGTATCATCACGAGCAAACCCGAACTGATGGCGAGCGTCCTCATGCATGAATTAAGTCGCGGCGTAACCGCCATTTCCGTAACGGGCATGTACACGAACGAGAACAAAACGATGCTTTCCTGCATCGTCGGACGTCGACAAGTTGCCACGTTGAAACAGATCATCAAAGCGGTCGACCCCGATTCTTTTGCAATCATGTACAACGTTTCGCAGGTCATCGGCTTGGGATTTTATTCCGAAGAAATATAGAGCGATGTCGCATAATATTCCGCGATTCTCGTCGGCTTCCGTTACGCGGCATTTCGAATTTCTCACAAGGGAGCGCGGATGCGCTCCCCCCTTTTACGGATTTTTCGAGAATTTTTTCATTCCGATCTCGTCGGCTTCCGTTACGCGGCATTTCGAATTTCTCACAAGGGAGCGCGGATGCGCTCCCCCCTTTTACGGATTTTTCGAGAATTTTTTCATTCCGATACGGAATTTTTCAAAAAAAGTTGAAAAAATTCCTTTATTTTTAAGGGTTTTACGCATTTTTTTACATCGGACACTTGACAAATGCGTAAAGATACGCTATAATAGTAACACTTAAAGATTTCATCTTCTTTAAGAATAAAATTTTAAAAGGGGATTCACTCTTATGAACAAAGGCGAATTGATTAAAGCAATGGCAGACAAAGCAGGTTTCACGAACAAGGATGCGGCAGCGGCATACGAAGCATTCGTTGCATCCGTTACGGAAGCATTAAAAGCAGGCGAAAAAGTTCAGCTCGTCGGCTTCGGTACGTTTGAAGTTAAAGACGTTCCCGCGAAGACCGGTATTAACCCGCAGACGAAAGAACCTGTAGAAATCGCAGCTTGCAAGAAACCCGTAATGAAGTTCGGTAAAGCGTACAAAGACATCATCAACGACTAATTTGATTCATAAGAAGGGGCTGTCGCAAATTGCAAAAAATTTGCGTACAGCCCCTTTCTTTTTTTGTT
>CAYZOF010000093.1:0-4752 GCA_964479935.1 uncultured Clostridia bacterium
CGCAATGGCTGTTCTTGCAACTCTATAAAAAAGGAGTCGCTTATCGTAAAGAAGCACTCGTAAACTGGTGCCCCGATTGCGGAACCGTCCTTGCAAACGAACAGGTTATCGACGGCAAGTGCGAAAGATGCAGCTCCGTTGTGCTTCGTAAGGACATGACACAATGGTTCTTGAAGATTACCGATTATGCGGAAGAGCTCCTTTCCGATCTCGATAAGCTCGATTGGCCCGAAAAAACCAAACTCATGCAGAAAAACTGGATCGGCAAATCGACGGGTTGCGAAATCAACTTCGAGTGCGAAACGGGCGACATGATTACCGTTTTCACCACTCGCCCCGATACCGTGTTCGGCGTAAATTACGTCGTGCTTGCTCCCGAACATCCGCTCGTGGAGAAATTGAAAGAAGCGCACCCCGAAAGAGCGGAATCCATCGACGCGTACGTACGCTATGCCGCAGAGGCAAACGACATCGATCGTCTTTCTACCGCGCGTGAAAAGACGGGCGTGGACACCGGCGCGTATGCAATCCACCCCTTGACGGGAAAAAAGATTCCCGTTTACCTTGCCGATTACGTGTTGTACTCCTACGGCACGGGTGCGGTTATGGCAGTAGCCGCGCATGACGAAAGAGATTACGCGTTCGCGAAAAAATACGGCCTGCCCGTAACGCAGGTCATTCAAAAGGTCGGCGAAGAAACCATTCTCCCCTATTGCGAGGACGGAATCCTCGTCAACAGCGGCGCGTTCGACGGTTTGTCCGGCGACGAAGCGCGCGACGCGATCGCCGTGCATTTGACAAAGCTCGGCAAAGGCGGGAAGAAAGTCAATTACCGCCTGCGCGACTGGTCGGTTTCTCGTCAGAGATACTGGGGCGCGCCCATTCCCATGATTCATTGTCCGAAATGCGGCGTCGTGCCCGTTCCCGAAAAGGAATTGCCCGTAAAGCTCCCCTATGACGTCGAATTCCGCGGCAACGGAAAATCCCCCCTCGCTTCTTGCGAAGAGTTTATGAAGTGCACCTGCCCCGAATGCGGCGGAAAAGCCTCGCGCGATCCCGATACGTTGGATACTTTCGTCTGCTCGAGCTGGTACTACCTGCGCTATCCCGAAGCGAAAAACGACAAACAGGCGTTCACGAAAGATATCGCAAATAAAATGCTTCCCGTGGACGTTTACGTCGGCGGCGCAGAACATGCCTGCATGCACCTATTGTACGCGCGTTTCATTACGAAAGCTTTGCGCGATATGAGTTACATCGACTTTGACGAGCCGTTCAAGCGTTTGATCCACCAAGGCGTCATTCTCGGACCGGACGGAAACCGTATGTCCAAATCCAAGGGCAACGTCGTTTCTCCCGATAAGTACGTCGACGAGTACGGCTCCGACGTCTTCCGCCTGTATTTGATGTTCGGGTTCAGCTACACCGAAGGCGGCCCTTGGAACGACGACGGAATCAAGGCGATTGCGAAATTTCTCGACAAAGTCGAAAGGATCGTCCGAAACGCGTTGACGCTCAACCCCGAGGACGGGCATTCGGATAAGAAAGTCGCGGAAAAGAACCTCGATTACGCGAAAAATTACGCCGTGAAATCGATCGTTCGCGATGCGGAAGCTTTCTCGTTCAATACGTCCGTGGCTCGATTGATGGAATACGTGAACGCGCTCCAAAAATACGAAAACGAAGCGGAAAAGAACGTGACGTTCTATCGCGGCTGTATCGAAGATCTGCTCCGTATGTTCGCGCCGTTCGCGCCCCACTTCACCGAGGAATTGTGGGAAGCCTGCGGACATAAAACGTCCGTGTTCGAGGAACGTTATCCCGAGGTCAACGAAGCCGCGCTCATTAAAGACGAAACGGAGTACGCGATTCAAGTCAACAGCAAGATCCGCGCGAAAATGATGATTCCCGAAGGACTTTCCGACGAGGATATCAAGGATACCGTCTGCGCGTATCCCGAAATTGCGGAGCTAATCGGCGACAAAAACATCAAGAAGTGTATCATCGTCAAAGGGCGTCTGGTGAATCTTATTATCGGTTGAGCCGTTTGAAAAGAAGAATTTGAAAGAATGAATCATAAAATCGCCGCGGCGAGGAAGATTTCCTCGCCGCGGCTTTCGTTATCCTTTACCTTTTTCCCTTCATCCTTTTAACAAATTGATTATGACGGCACATTCGCCCGTTACAAGCGAATTGTTTGCCAACATATTGCAAACTTTATCTCTCACGGAAAGATAGAAAGTCATGATGCAACGGAACGTTGCCAATCCTCCCCTACCCCTCCTTTACTCAAGGAGGGCTTATACTGCGGAACGTTGCCTTATAATGCCACTTCGCCGTCGGAACATACGACTTTCGTTGCAGGTACGTTATATTTCCAAGAAGATCCTTTCGATATCTCGTTCCATTGCACAACCGTGCCGTTGAAGGTTATGCTCGTCAAACTGCTACAATTATAGAACGCACATTAAATAGGCAAAGGGATTTTTTAATTTTTTTATATAGTGGCATAGTTTCCATTGCTATGCCACTTCTATAATCTTGGTCTTGTCCGTTTGAACAATCGTTTCTTCTTCGGTTTCGGGAATTTTAACAGCGCCTACACAGTTATATATAATTTTTATCTTCTGCGTTTTTACACCGTCTATCTTTTCCGCCTCGTAAACGATAACCTTTTCGATAAACGTTCGGATGATTTCTGCGCTTAATTCGGTTATATCGGTATACTTTTTCACCGCCTTTATGAATTTTTCGGCAGTTTCACCTTCTTCTTGAACCGCAGCGTTTTCATTTTTCAATCTTTGAACTGTTTTTTGCAATTCCTTTTGTTCTTCTTCATACATCGTTGTCATTTTAGAAAAACGCTCATCGCTTATTTTACCCGAAACGTTATCCTCGTAAAGTTTTTGTATTATTCCGTCTATTTCCGAAATACGTCTAACGGATTTATCGAGCAAGGCTTTGTTTTCGGCTCTAAGTTTTTCCGTTTCACGCAAAGACCGTTTTTTCGCCAATTCCAAAAACTCACTCTCGTGCTCTCTTGCAAAGTTAGTTACTTTTTGCAAATCTCTCAAGAGTATCGTTTCTATATCCTCTACTCTTATAAAATGCGAAGTGCAAAAATATTTGCGTTTTTTACGATACACCGAACAGACAAAATAATCTTTTTGATGCGGATTACGTTGTCGACGAAGATAAAGTTTATGCCCGCAATCTCCGCAAAACAACATTCCCGAAAGTGCGCTCGGCTCTCCAAGACTATCCAAATGCCGTTTACCGTCACGAATTTTTTGTACCGCCCAAAAAGTTTCTTCGTCTATTATCGGCTCTTGTGTGCCTTTGTGAATTTGCCACTCGTCCGACGGAATAAGAATTACTTTTTTTGACTTAAACGACTTTTTCTTTGTTTTGAAATTTACCGTCCAACCGAGATATTCCCAATAACCGAGTATCGCCCCGACCGTCTGATCTGCCCAAACGTCGGGCATTTCATTCGGTCGTATCGTAACTTTTCTGCCAGACTTTTGAGCGTGTATCTTAGGCGTATCTATTCCCTCGTCGGAAAGTTTACGTGCTATTTGCGTCGGTCCGAAGCCTTGCATACAAAGTCCGAAAATTCTTCTCACGACAGTCGCCGCTTCTTCGTCTATAATCCACTTGTATTTATCATTCGGATCTTTTTTGTATCCGTATGGCGGAAGCGGATTCGTATGTTTTCCGGAATTACCTTTCGCACGAATTGCAGACTTCATTTTTTTACTGATGTCTTTGGCATACCACTCGTTCATTATGTTTCTGAAAGGCGTAAAATCATTATCGGAAATATTATCGCTGTCAACGTTATCGTTAACCGCAATAAACCGCACGTCGTATTCCGGAAAAATGACTTCCGTATAATAACCCACTTCCAAATAATTTCTGCCGAAACGCGACATATCTTTTACAATAACTCTCTTGATTATTCCCGCTTCGATTCGCTCCATCATACTCTTAAAATCGGGACGATTGAAATTCGTTCCCGAATATCCGTCGTCAACGTAAATACGAATATTGGAATACCCTTTGCTTTTGGCGTATTGCATCAACAATTCTTTTTGATTTTTAATACTGTTCGATTCGCCTTGCAATTCGTCGTCCCTTGACAAACGAGTATATAAAGCGGTTTCATCACCTTCTTCATTGATAATATTTTTTGTTTTTAACTGACTTTTCATATTTTGCTCCTTTGAAAAATCAGCCCTCAAATGACACTAATTGACGATTGTTTAATCGACGTCGCTCTATATCCGCCATTCTATCGATATCGGTTTCGATTAGTTTTTTCAACTTGTTCTCTGCGGTTTCGTGAGCGGACTCCGATTCTTCTACTTCAACGACAAAAATCGTTTTATCGATTTTCGTCGTATAGTTTCTTTTCTGTTTATTATCTACGCTTATCGTTGTTTCCTCCTTACGATGAAGCGTAGACGTTATATTAAATTGTAGGATCGGCATAACCACGATTACGCTTCATCAATTACTCATTGATTGTTATTCGTGATTATGCCGTTTTCGGCTAATCGGTTATTGTTTTTTATCGGCTTTGAATTCTTCCAACAAAGTAGCGTAACCTATTCTGATTACGTCTACCTTTTGAATTCCGTACTTTTTTAGAAACGCTACGATTTCGTCGTATTCGTTACTCGGAAGCCGTGTGTTAAATTGTTTTGTCGCTTGGTCGCGTTGTTCTTTATGAACAACCTCGTATTTTTG
>CAYZOF010000094.1:0-4701 GCA_964479935.1 uncultured Clostridia bacterium
TTTATCGTTTGAACTAATTCTTCGCTAAAACCTTCTAAATCATCAATCCCAATTATCTGCTCCCTTACAAGCAATACAAGATTCAACCAAAGGTTACTTCTCGACATTCTAATACAAACGCCCGAGCTTTTTCTATCCTCTCTTATTCTTTGCTCAAGCCGCCAAAATTTTTCTGCCTCATCCTCATTACCTTTCAATATTTCCATATATTCACTATTCAATCGTTTGATATAGGCATTCTGCCATAACGGCAGTCTTTTTCTAAACAACCGCCAATCTTCTTCTTTTACAAACATTTATATTCCTCTTTCGTTTTTTCGACGATTTCCAAGTAAAGCCGAAATCTTCTCTTTTAATCTTCCGTTTAAACTCTCCGTCTTTTCACAACAAAATTAACTTCCACGTCACTTTTCAATGAAAGAAATCAACTTTTAAGTCTTTAGCTCCATCAACCTCATCGCTCCACCTTTATCCCCAAATCACAGAAAGATTGCCATTGCAAGCGGAAGATATAAATATTCGTCCGTTTCTCTTAAATCGCCTTTCGTTAAAACAATCGGCTTGTTGATAGCCTTTTTATATTTCTTTCTAAAATAAGCTAAGGAAGCGTGTTCCTTTGCATTGCCGCTTTTCACTTCAATAGGCGTCGTTTTATCCTGTCGCTTGATTAAAAAATCAACTTCATATTTTTTCGTGCTCGTTTGGGTTGGCTCATAAATTTCATAGAAACGAAGAGGTTTTCCGTTCGTTGTAAAGATTTGAGCAATTAGATTTTCCGTCATCATCCCCTTGTTTACGGAAAGCTTACCCAATACGAACGATTTATACAGCTCGCTCGTCAAATAGTTGCCGCCCGCCGCCAAAGTCAACAGCAAACCCGTATCTACCATATAGCATTTTATTTTTTCCACCTGTAAAGAAAAACCGTCAAACACCGTAGGCTCGTCTAATCCATAACACAAACAACCTACCATTGAATCGTTTATCCAATTAATCGCGTCCTTGTAAGAAGAAAAACGATCGCCTTCTTTCAAAGAAGAATATTTAATTTTCTTATCGTGATGCGCGAGCTGCGAAGGAATTGCATTGAATATCGCCGTAGCTTCCGCAACGTAATTTTCCGCATATTTAACGATATCTTCGCGATAAAGCTTTATAATCGCGCGTTTCACCTTTTCGACGTTATCGTAATTCTTGTTTTCAATATATTTCAAAACCGCTTGCGGCATACCGCCTACGACCATATAAACACGCAACTTCTCATTAACGACTTTAAGTAAATTGCCAAGCGCCTTTTTTTGTTCGAAAGATGTTTTCAAAAAATTAAACGTAACGTTATCGCCAATCGCATTTAAAAATTCTTCAAAATCCAGCGGATACATTCTCATTTCATCTTCTTCGGAAGGAATGAGAATATCCTTTGTATTTTTCTTAATGGAAATCAAAGAGCCCGTTTCAATATAATCATAGCGCCCGTCAGCAACAAGATGTTTAATAAGCTCTCTAGCCTGCGGATATTTCTGAACTTCATCAAAAATAAACACAGAGTTCCTTGTATACAATGGCGTAGAATACAGCAAAGAGAGTTGATTAAAAAATTCATCCAACATTTTCGGATTGCCGTATGTTTTGAAAATTTGAAGCGTCCCGGGTAATGGACGTGAAAAATCAATAAGAATATAAGATTTATATTCGTTGTTGGCAAATTGTTCGGCTAAAAAGCTTTTTCCCACTCGCCTTGCGCCTTTTATCAATATCGCTTTTGCTTCCGTAGAGCTATTTTTCCATTCAAATAATTCTTTGTATGCTTTTCTTTCCAATAACATGTCCTTAATTCCTTCTTAAATCGCATAAGTTATTATAGCACTTTCTTTATTTGATGTCAACAAATTTTTGAATATGGATTTCAATGAATATCAACAAATTTTCGAATATGAATTTTACGTCAAAATTACAAATTCTTAAATATATATTATTCTAACAATGTGTCGTTATTTTGTTTTTTCAATTTTAACGTCCTCCTTTGTGCTTACTTGTGTACGGTTGCGAGCCTTACATATAGTTTAGCACGAAGAAGCTTTTTTATAGCAAATGGTAGGCTCGAAGCTAAAACTGTTTACAACCAGCACAGCTGGTGGATTTTATAAGGTCGTGGCTTAAACACCACGACCCTCATTTTTAGTATTGGTCATAGAAAAACGAGCTCCATTCGACAATAAAGCCCGTTTTCAAACCCTCAGTATAACACGAAGAGAAAATTACGCCGAAAGGGCAATGCAAACACTTCAAAAAGACTTCAAGCTCAACGCAGTTTATTTAATGCCGAGTAAAACAATGCGTTCCAAAGATATATTTATCCAGTTCACTTAATATGTGCCTCTATATACTTTTCCGCCGCGGAAAGCAATGCGTCGCTTTCCGCTTCCGTTTCGCATTTTGCCGTCAGATAGAATTTGATTTCCGGCTCTGTACCGCTCGGACGAACGATAATCTTCAAACGTTCGCCGATAAAGGAAAGCACGTTGCTTTTCGGCACCCCCTCCAAGCCGTCGGCGTAATCCTTGACAATACACGACTCACCGCAAATTTCCGTCCAAGGTTCTTTTCGCAAAGCCGCCGTAAACGCCGCCATGTGTGCTTTTCCCTTCTCGCCCGAATAGGTTTTCGACAGCAACCGCGTTTTATAATAGCCGTATTCCGCGTATAAGCTCTCCAAAACGTCTATCAAGGTTTTTCCCTGCGCCCCGTAATACGCCGCCGTTTCCACGATCGTCATCGCCGCCGAAACCGCGTCTTTATCCCTCGCATGCGCGCCGACCAAGTAGCCGTAACTCTCCTCCATGCCGAACGCATAATCTTCAGGCGTTTCCAATGCGTCGATCGTTTCGCCGATATACTTGAACCCCGTCAACACCTCTTTCACCTCCGCACCGTACGCTTTCGCCACGTCCGTCGCCATCTCCGAAGTTACGATCGTTTTAACCACCGTAGCGTGCGGACGAAGCGTTCCGCGTTCCTTCTTCATACGCAACAAGTAATCTTCCATCAGCACGTCCGTTTCATTGCCGTTAAACAAGCGATACTCGCCGTCCGAACGGCGCACCGCTATTCCTACTCGGTCGGCGTCGGGATCGGTGGCAAGCACAAGCTCCGCGCCCTCTTTTCGGGCAAGCTTCAACGCCTCGGAAAGCGCGGCTCGTTCCTCGGGATTAGGATACGGACAAGTAGGAAAGTTTCCGTCGGGGTGCTCCTGTTCGGGTACGACGCGCACCGTTTTCGCGCCGATTCGCCGCAAAATTTCGCGGACGGGTTTGTTTCCCGTACCGTTTATGGGCGTATATACGATTTTCGGAGCATATTTTTCGACTTCGGAAAACAACGAATATTTTTGTATTTCGTCCAAAAAAGTCAGTAAAACGCCGTCGTCCGTCATCTCGATAAGCGCGGCGTTCGGCTTGAGCTCCTCGAAATACGCCGATTGTCCTATCCGTTCCGTAATCGCTTTCGCCGCCGCCTCGGTAATCGCCCCCCTTTTCGTTGTACACCTTAGGATTGTGGCTCGCCGTTATTACGATCCCTGCCGTCGCGTGCAAATAGCGCACGGCAAAGGACAACACGGGCGTAGGCATAAGTTCGAAAAAAAGATAGGCTTTTATGCCGTTTTCCGAAAGAATTTCCGCGGCGAGCCGCGCAAACTCCGCTGACTTGTTTCGGCTATCGTATGCGATGACCGCGCTCGGCTTTTCCGTTTCGGAAAACAGGTATTTCGCCAAACCGCGCGTTGCTCTGCCGACGGTGTAAATATTCATTCGATTCGTACCTGCCCCTATGATTCCGCGCAATCCGCCCGTTCCGAAAGCAAGTTCGCAATAAAACGCGTCGTTGATTTTTTCCTTATCGTTCGCCATTTCCGAAAGCTCATTATACAGCTCCCCGTCCCCTCGACACGCTTCTTTCCAACGCAAATATTCTTGATGCACATCCATTTTTTTATCCATCGATTGCAATGCACGCCCTTAAACGCATATCTCTCGACGAAGTCCCGACGAGAATCTCGAAATCGCCGTTTCCCACCGTCCACGCATGCTTTTCGACGCTGTAAAAAGCGAAAGTGCGTTTATCCAACGTTATGCACACCGTCTTTTTCTCGTGCGCGCCGAGCGGCGTTTTCGCAAAGCCTTTCAGCTCTTTCGGCGGACGAGGGACCTCGAAAGAACGTCACGCACGTATACCTGCGAAATTTCTTTCATCGGCATATCCGAAAGGTTTTCCACCGCATACGATACTTCGTATTCGTATTTCGACTTTTTCTCTATCCGCAAATCGGAATACGCCGCCTTAGAATAAGCCAGCCCGTGCCCGAACGGAAAGAGTACGTCCTTTCCCTCGCCGTCGTAATAGCGGTATCCGACGAATACGCCGTCCGTATATCGTTCGTAAAAGCCGTTGCCGCATTCCGATCCGCAATCGCCGTTTTCATAGCCTTCGTCGCCGAAGTCCATTATCTCCTCCGCCTCGTACCCTTTCGGTATTACGATAACGGGAGTATCTCATATATGTTTTTTCTTCATTTTTATCTTCTAAAACTTTTTATTTCCATAGTTCGACAATTTACCGCAAATCAGTAAAGTAAAATACCGCAAATTACTAAAATATTTTTCCGCAAATCATTCAAGTTGTATTGACTTTTTTTTCTTCGTC
>CAYZOF010000095.1:0-4678 GCA_964479935.1 uncultured Clostridia bacterium
TGGTTGCGGGGGCAGGATTCGAACCTACGACCTCCGGGTTATGAGCCCGACGAGCTACCTAGCTGCTCTACCCCGCGATATGCTGTCGCTTTAATGCCGTCGCACTAAAACAGCTCGTTAATAATACCAAAAAGAATTTTTTTTGTCAACTGTTTTTCGGCGTTTTTTGCAAAAAAAATAAAAAAAGTTAAAAAAGTTTTTTTCTCATGAAAAATTATTTGCAATTCTTTGCCTTTTTGTTTGCGATAAGACTGAAAAAACACTTTACAAAAGCGTTGCTTTCTTATATAATAGATTAGTCGGAATGCCGTACTCGTCGTATGGATTCTTTCCGCGCGTATGCGCATGTGTACATTATTGATATAATATTGGCAGGATACGAGGAGCGGTATGAAAATTTCACAAAATTGGAAAGATTATTCTATCATCGCAACGGGCGACGGATATAAACTCGAACGTTGGAAAGACGTCTATTTGCTTCGTCCGGATCCGCAGGTGATTTGGTCGGCGCAGACGGATCTGTTTGCTTATCCGAAACTCAATGCCTATTATAAGCGTAGCGAAAAGGGCGGCGGCGGTTGGAAGATACTCAAACCCATGCCCGACGAATGGAATATTTCGTACGATGCGTTGGATATTCGGTTCAAAATCAAACCCATGGGGTTTAAGCATACGGGGTTGTTTCCCGAACAGGCGGTCAATTGGGAGTATATGACGCGGTTGATCCGCGAGGCAGGCAGACCTATCAAAGTGCTGAATTTGTTTGCGTATACGGGGGGCGCGACGGTAGCTTGTGCGAAAGCCGGTGCGCAGGTGACGCACGTGGATGCCGCGAAAGGCATGGTGGAGCGAGCCGGCGAAAACGCTCGACTTTCCGGAATCGAGACGGGAATCCGCTACATTGTCGACGATTGTTTGAAATTCGTGCAACGGGAGATTCGTCGCGGCAATAAATACGACGCGATCATTATGGATCCTCCGTCCTACGGCAGAGGACCGAACGGCGAAATGTGGAAAATCGAAAACGATTTGTACAAGTTTGTCGAACTTTGTACGGGCGTACTTTCCGAGAATCCGCTGTTCGTGCTAATCAACAGTTATACGACGGGATTGCAACCGATGGTGTTAAAGAATATATTACAACTTACTTTGAAGGGCTTCAACGGCACTGTGGACGCTTACGAAGTAGGGATACAGACGGAAGAGGGAATCGCTCTTCCTTGCGGAGCAGGAGGCATATTTGTTCATGACGGAAAATAACGAACAACTTTCGGAACAACAACAATCGGAGACGGTCGCTCAAAGCGATTACGCGCCCGAGTTTTCCATACTATACGAAGATAATCACATTTTGGTCGTTTTGAAGCCGCAGATGACGGCTTGTTGCCCCGATGAGAGTAAGGACGATAATTTACTCGACCAGATCAAGAACTACCTTAAAATCACGTATAACAAACCCGGAAACGTCTACGTCGGGCTTGTTCACCGTTTGGATCGTCCGACGGGCGGCGTCATGGTATACGCAAAGACGAGCAAAGCCGCGGCGCGTCTGACGGCAGGATTGCAGGCAGGCGAATTCGAGAAGAAGTACTTAACGGTGTTGTGCGGATCGCTCGATACCGAGCGCGGCATATTGTCCAACTATTTGCGTAAGAACACTGTGAACAACATGGTGTATATTTGCACGCCCACGGAAGACGGCGCGAAGTATGCGGAGCTCGATTACAAAGTGATTGAAAATAAGAGCAAGTATACGTTGGCGGAAGTTCGTTTGCATACGGGCAGAACGCATCAGATTCGCGTGCAAATGGCAGGGATTTCGCATCCGATTTACGGAGATATGCGCTACGGCGGCGCGTTCGCGCAAAAAGGAAAGCTCGCCTTATGGGCATATTCGTTGTCTTTTTTGCACCCGATCACGAAAGAGCGTTTGAAATTCATCGCCTTTCCGCCCGAATCGGAAACGCCTTGGAAGGCGTTTGATTTATCGAAAATCGCCGAAATTAAGTAAAAATATGAAAAAAACAAAAATTGAGGCGAAAATTCCTTAAAATGCGTTTGACAAAACGTGCAATAAGGTGTAAAATAGATTAGCACGATATTGTAAAGCAACAGTTTACGAAAAATTGCGAGGCACTTTTGAATGAAAAGACAGAATAAAAAATTGACAACTCTTATGCTTGCAGGCGCGCTTTGCGCCGCAACGATCAGCGGTTTCGCGGTTGCGAAGCCCGTAGCTACGTCCGCGGAGGAAACTACCTATGCGTTGGACGACGTGTTTTCCAAGACGAGTACGGCTTTCGTTTTGGAGAACGGCACGGCAGCTTTTGAATTTTCGGACGACGGTAACGTTTCCTTGAAACGTGATTTGGCGTTCGCTTGGTACGAAGGCAAAGACGACGCAAGATATCTTACGTTGAAATTTGCGTTTAAGACGCTCGATTTCAACAGCGTAACGTTCAAGGTGGAGAGTGTATCCGCTTGGGCAACCGCGGAGGAAAAGGCGACGAACGAAATCAAATTTACCAATCGGGACGGTGAGATTTTCGTGTCCGTCAACGACGGCGATTCTAAAGCGACGAAAATCGTTGCCGGCGGAGACGTTCGCATTGCATTGAAAGCAGGGGAATCGGACGGCGAGTTCGGCGTGGACGTCACGGCAGGGGACGAAACGGTTGACGCAGGAAAATTCGAGAACGTCGGCGCAAACTACTCGTCTTTCTCCTATGGTTCGATGCTCCCGTTGGAAATTACCGCGGATCTTGCCGAAGGCTCCGATACCGAAAAGAAAATGACCCTTCTCTTGAAGGAAATCAACGGGCAGAGTTTTGAAAACGCAACGGAAGAAAGTGAAAAGATCATGTTGAAAGATACGGCGGCACCCGTGCTTGTCGTCAACGAACGTATCGGTTCGCTTGCACTCGGTACGGCGTTTTCCGTGACGTACGAGACGATCGACGTGTTGCAGTCGAGCAACTATACGGAAACGAAGACGTATTATCAGTACAATCCGACGGATGAGAAAGCCGATTATCAGTCGCTTTCCACTTCCGTATATTTCATGGACACCGTGTACGAGAAAGACGGGAAAAATACCACCGTCTATTTGGAAGAGGGACGCGAATACGTCTCCGTGAAGATTCAGCTCGGTGATAAAACGTTTTCCGAGGACAGCGGCGATTACGCGAAGAAAGAATACGATCTTTCTTGGTACGCGAACAGCGTTGTGACGAAAGGCGACGTTGATTACATCGTTTTGGATAGAAACACAGAGGGCGCGACGTATAATCGTATTTCGTTGGACGACGAGAAGAAAGAGAACGTCGTAGACGCAAAGCTTGCGGAAGAAGTAGAGATCTATCAAGGTTTGTTGGATACCGCGGCAAAGGATGTATACGCAGGGAGCAATTCCTACATCAATTTCCCTTCCGTGGCGTGGTTGTTGAACGATAACGACGGCTATCGTAATTTGAAGTTTACGATCAGCTATAAATCGCCGTCTTCGGATAGCACGCAGACCTCGTCCAGTCTTTCCTATAACGGATTGAAGCTTTCCGTGTCGGATGAAGGCATGTATGAGTTTAAGATTTTTGCCAACGACAAAACCGGTAACACGATGCAATATTATTTGGACGGGGAGCTCGTCAGCGTTACTACTTCCAATATTTGGGACATCGAAGAAATTCCGTCGTTCACGTTTGAGATTAAGAATCACGGCTTGAAGATGAAAGACGAAACGTCTACCAGTTCCACCTCTAAAAAGGATACGGAAGACGTCGGCGATACGTATTCCTTCTCCGATATCACGGTCATCGGCGCGAACGAGCTGGGTAAGAATTATGCCTTGTACAGACTCGACGAAACCAAATCGACGCAACTCGGGTTGACGGAAACCGTGCTTACGGGCATCACCTACGCGGCAATTCGAAACGAATTGACGAAAGATCGCTTCGAAGGCGTCGATAAGGACGCGTATTTGGATCTGTATTTGGACGTTTATGCCGAATTGCTCGCCAATAAAGTGGGCGGTGGCGTCTCTGCGGCGGAAGTGAAAGCTTGCTTCATCAAGATCGAGGAATTCGATGACCGCATCGACGAAGACTTGCATGCGGACGAATGGGACGTGAACAATAAATATAACTGGTCGACGTCTTCAAAGAGCTTTACGGCGGCGGAAGAAGGCAAGTACGTCATCATGACGGACTATTGGGAAAAGGAACTTCCCTCGCAACGAGTTTCCGCATATAAACTCATCGTTGTGGAATCCGAACCGGACACCCTCGCAGGGGAAACCAACAGTTGGTTGCAGAACAATAAAGTATCCGTTATCTTGTTCGCGATTGCCGGCGTGATGTTGATTCTTATCGTTATCTTGTTGTTGATCAAGCCTTCTGACGAAACGATGGAAGAAATTGACAAGAAAGCTGCGAAGAAAGCAGAAAAAGATAAGAAAAAAGAAGAAGAAACCAAAGCAGAATAAATTAGCGTAAGCAAAATCGACGCGCCTCGGAAGCAATGACTTCCGAGGCGCGATTTTCTTAACGAAGCATAGGATCCATGAAAAAAGATAAGCAAAACGTTTAAGGGATTTGTGGTAATATTCATAGCGTAGAGCAGTCCTTTGTGTTAATATTTTGTGGTAAATCTATTATACAACTTTTTTAGGATTGTCTCTACT
>CAYZOF010000096.1:0-4671 GCA_964479935.1 uncultured Clostridia bacterium
GCGACGGCGCGACGGAGTATACCATCGTGTATGCTCCGTCGGCAGACGCCGATTTGCAATTTGCCGCGGAAGAACTTCGCTATTTCTTGACGGAGGGCACGGGGATAGAATGGACGGTGACGACGGCGGAGAGCAACGCTTCGTTCGACGGTACGGAAAAATACATACTGTTGGGCGGTTGCTTTGCGGAGGCAAACGGACTTTCTTTCGACGGGCTGACGACGGATACCGGTTATCGCCTGCAAAAAACGAAGCAAAATTACTATTTTTATGGAAATACGACGTACGGTACGATAAATGCCGTTTACGGCTTTTTGGAAAAATATTTCGATTTGGATATATACTACTACGACGAATACGCATTGGCAACGCACAGCGAACTTTCCCTTTCGTCGTTAGACGTGCTCTATAATCCGGCTATCGATTATTTGTTTTCCGGCTACGGAGAGCTTCGAGGAAAAACTTCTGCCTCGTCGGCTTACCGTGCGCAACTGGGTTTTGTTCATGACTACGAAGTGATGTACGGCGGAATTCACAATTTTACGCAAATCGTTTCGAAAGAAGAATTTCAGGAAGCGCATCCCGATTGGTTCGTTGACGTCAGCGCAAACGGGAAAACGGAAACCACGTTGAACCTTTCCTATAACGATTTTGAAATGGCGGACGCGGTGTACGAAAAATTCCGTACGATGTTGGAAAATAATCGGGAGATCCGTATTTGCGGCTTTTCGCAACCGGATATCAACGCTTGGTCGCAAAGCGCAACGTCTATCGCTTTATACAAAAAGTACGGCACTTATTCGGCGGAGTATATTCTGCTTATGAATAAGGTCGCGGCGAAGTTGCAGGCGTGGCTCGCGGCGGAACAACCCGACCGCGTCGTGGAATTTTACATGCTTGCCTATCAACAGTCGTTGTATGCGCCTGTTGTCAAAAGCGCGGCAACGGGTAAGTACGAACCCGTAGACGATAGTTTACGGTTGTTCCAAGGCGATAACGTACGTGTAAGCGTGTATTACGCGCCGTCGGGGGCGAACTATTATCGCCCGTTTACCGATACGGACGAGGTGAACGGCGAATACGCACGGGAATTGCAAAAATGGAATTCGTTGGGCGGAAAGCTGTATCTATGGTGGTACAGTTTATATGCAAGCAATTATCTTGTGCCGTTGGATACGATTTCTGCCATGCAGGAGACGTATCGCTTTGTTTCGGAAAACGGTGTAGAACTTATGTTCAATCAAAGCCAATACAATCAAGCCGTCGCTACCGATTGGTCACGCTTGAAAATGTATTTACAGTCCAAATTGGGCGACGATCCGTCTGCGGACGTGGAAAAACTAATCGCCGATTGGTGTGACGGATATTTTCACGAGGCAAGTCAAGCCATGCAAAAACTATTGCATGCGGAAAGGGACTGGTATTCGGTTTTATACGATAGGCGGTTTTCAATCGATGGAGGTAAGGCGTGGGTCGGCGTGCTTTTCAGTCCGTCTTGGTTGAATTGGTCCGCGCTTTGGGACGATGTTCCGTGGAACGGAACGGCAACGGTCGGGGCGGATGCTTCTATGCTGTTGGAATGGTACGGATACGTACAGGAAGCTTTTCAGGCGATTAGCGGTTATAAAAAGACGAACCCTGCTTTATACAACAAGCTTTATAAGCGGATACAATTAGAATCGTTGCCCGTGCGGTACTTGCTGGTTTGGCAATTTGACGATACCACGTACGGAACGATGGAAGACCTTTATTCGGATTGCATTTCGTTGGGATTGACGCATTTCGCGGAATCGGTTTCGTTAAAGGATAAAGACGCGGCTCTCGCGTATATGTATAAAGGGTCGACGGTATAACGACGATGCTCCGTTTCTTTATAAAAAACGGAGCATTAAATTTGAGGTTATTCGTTGTCGGAAAGCCGATTGACAAATTTGCGGCGAACAGTTATAATAAAAGCCGTAAGGAGAAGGAAATGAAAATATTTTTGAGAGATTGGACGTTGTCGGGGGCAAAAACAGAGCCGTTGCAAGTGCGCGTGCCCTGCGATGTAACGAACGCATTATACGAAGCGAAAAAAATCGTAGATCCGCTGTTCGGAAAAAACGCGGAAACGCTCGCATGGATAGCGGAAGAGGAGTGGACATTTTCTTGCCGCTTCGACGTTCCCCCTGCGGTTTTGAAAGAAAAACGGATACGTTTATGCTTCGACGGCGTGGATACGTTGTCGGAAATTTCGTTGAACGGCGAGCTTATCGGCTGTACGGATAATATGTTTTTACGTTACGATTTCGACGTAAAAACGCGCCTTCGCGAAAAAAACAACGAACTTTGCGTACGGCTTCCGTCTGCCACGCGCGCTATTCGGGAACGCAACGACGGAACGAATTATCGTTCCTTGTTTACGCAGGATAGAATGTATATCCGCAAAATGCAATGCAGTTGGGGATGGGATTGGGCCCCCGATCTTCCCGGAATCGGAATTTGGTTGCCCGTCTATTTGGAGGCGGATTGCGGCACGACGATCGAAAACGTGCGCGTAGATGCTTTTTTGTCGGGCGACGTGCGCTTTATTCTGTCTTTCTATAACGGCGGCAGTCATTTATTCGAAAACAAGGACGGCAGGTATGTTTTGCGCGTTACGGTCGGGAAAACGTGCGTAGAAACACCCGTCATCGCGCGCGTACAGCTTCTCAATTTGAAAATCGACGAACCGAATCTTTGGTGGCCGAACGGCTATGGCGAGGCTGCGCTTTACGGGTATAAGGCGGAGCTTTTGAGGGACGGCGAGGTGATTTCCGAGAAAACGGGAACGTTCGGATTCCGTGAAATTACGCTTTGCCAAGCTCCTTTCGGGAGTAATCGCAGTGAATTTGCTTTTCTCGTAAACGGGCGAAAAATCTTCGCCAAGGGTAGCAATTGGGTACCCATGTCTTCGTTGAGCGGTTCGATTAAAGACGAAGCATATTTGCCTTTGTTGCTTGCCGCGCAGGAATGCGGATTTAATATGCTTCGCGTTTGGGGCGGCGGCTTATACGAAAAAGACGTTTTTTATGAAACGTGCGATCGGCTCGGCATTATGGTTTGGCAGGATTTTATGTTCTCCTGTTCGGCAATTCCGTCGCAAGTGGAAGGCATGGAAAAGAGTATGCGAAAAGAAGCGGCGTACCAAATCGAGAGATTGCGTAATCACCCGTCGATCGCGCTTTGGTGCGGCGGAAACGAGTATATGCCGCATATACAAGGCAATTATTACGAAAAAGGAAACGAGTTTGTCCGCGTGACGTTGCGCGGTTTGTGCGCCGAGCTCGATCCGTATCGTGTGTATATACATAACAGCCCTGTCGGGCTGGACGACGACGAATGGCGTTGGACGAACGGCGACGCGCACATTTCGTGCATGGATGAATTGCTGGAAGGGGATGCCGTTTACGAATACAGAAAACGCATTGCCGAGAAGGAAACGCAGTTCGTTTCCGAATGCGCGCAATTAGGTCCGACGCGCTTGCGTAGTATCGAGAAATTTATTCCGCAGGAAGAGCTGTGGCCGACGGGGGACAGCTGGGAATACCATTTCGTGAAAAACCCTTATGCGATTATTCCGATGACTTGTTTGGATAAGGAAAAACATTTTGCGGAAAAGTTTTTCGGCGCGCCGAGCGACGTGCGCGATTTCTTGAAAAAAGCCATGCTCGCACATGCGGAATTGATTCGCTCCGAGGGTGATTTTGCACGATCTAATCCGCATTGTAAAGGCTTCATGAATTGGATGTATAACGATATATGGGGCTGCGGAACTTGGTCGCTCGTCGATTTCTACGGGGAAAAGAAACCCGTATATTATGCGATGAAACGGCTCTTTGCGCCCGTTTACGTTTGCTTTGCGGAGCAAACGGACGGATTAAAACTTTCCGTATGCAACGATACGCAAGAAACGATCGAGGGTGAATTGGTTTGGACGGAAAAAGCTATGGACGGCAGCGTTGTCGCGCGTAACGTAGCGCAGGTACGCGTACCTCGCGACGGCGTAGTGGGCGTTCCCGTCGCTTATAAGGGCGTAGGCGCGTATATGTCGGCAGAATTTTCGGGAAAGGGCGGACGGAAAAATAAAACGATTTATTTTCCGAAGCTTTGGAAAGAGTTGCCGTTCGTTTCGGATATAGCGTACGAGCTTTTTGAAAACGAAGGGGGCAGGTATGCGTTGAAGCTCCATGCAAATGCGTTTGCGCGGACGGTGTTTCTCGACTATCCCGATAATGAGGGCATCGTTTATTCGGATAATTTCTTCGATATGGAAAAAGGCGAAGAACGGCTTATTTCAATTGAAACGTCGAAAAAAATCGATTTTGCGCGCTTCCGCGTGAGAACTTTTGCCGACGTTTGGGAGGATTGACTTTGGAGGATGAAAATGCAATACGATTATATAAGAAATTTTAAGAAACTCGGGTTTGGCATGTTCGTGCATTTCGGTCTGTACAGCGTAATCGGGAAGGGCGAGTGGTATCGTTTCGTAGGAAATATGTCTGCGGAAGAATACGATGCGTACGCCGATCGTTTTTACGTGGAGGAGGATTGGGCAAAGGAGCTTGTTGCGACGGCAAAAGCGGCTGGGTGCAGATACATTACGTTGACCACGCGCCATCACGACGGCTTTTCCTTGTACGACACTTGCGG
>CAYZOF010000097.1:0-4635 GCA_964479935.1 uncultured Clostridia bacterium
GCAGATAGCGAATCATAATGCTTTCTTTATTGATTCGCCAATACAACGTTTCATAAAGTTCTGCGTCGGTTTCTTTCAGATATTCTATGGATTCGTATGCTTTGTCGATATAACCCTCCCAACGCAAAAGCGTACCGTTCGGCCAATATGTTTCGTTTTTCAAGTTCGAACCGCAAAAACCGGACATTCCGTTTACTTCTACGTTATATACTTCGAGATCTCTCAATTCCGTAAAATATTTATAAATATACTCGCTTGCGTCTTTATAATAATTCTTAAAGAAGCCGTCTATAAGCGTTTGATAATCGGCGTCGCAATCGAAAGACAATTTCGAAATAAGATATGCTCTTAAATTAGCGAAAGTCGCCGCATTCGCCATTCCGGCATAGTCGTAAGGACTCTGTGAAAAATTCAACTTAACGCCCCAACGCTTGAACGCTTGGAAAGTGCTCTGCAAATTTTCCCAGTTCGGGAAGTCGATTAAATACCAGTTAAAGTTTGCCGCGTAAGACCATACGTAAATAGTGTCGCTGCAAGCACCCCAAGCTTCGATTATATCCGCAAATTCTTCGTTTTCCGCGTCGTCGAACGAATAGAAATAGTCTGCCTCGATAGGCGCGTACATAACGAACACGTTCGGATTGCACTTTAACAACGCTTTCCACTTTCCGTTTTCTTTCACGGCAGGCGCGTTGATGGATTTTTGATAAGCAAAAATACCGAAATGCATCGTTCTGCCGTCGCCTATGGTTTTTAGCCATTCGTTAATCTCTTTTTCGATGCGATTGACACACAACACCGCCGTAGAAACGTTTGCGTTGTTATATTTCGAAATAATGTTTTTACATCTTTCGCAACTACACCAAGAACAGTTATCCTCCTGACCTATCATGACCTTATCGAATTCGGGGTTTTTTAATATATACCCTTTCAAATTTTCGATCATCTGAGTCTGCATTTCTTCGTTGGAATAACACATATCGGAGCCGTCCTGATTATACCAATCGCTATGCTCTTCGTAATATTTATCCTTGGGCATCAATGCGAAAGTAGTCGCCATATTCTGGCTTTCGATAGACATAAATACGGAGCTCCAAATCTTAAATTTAAGCCTTGCCGTATACTTTTTGTCCGAAGCGACCATCCAGCTAGGTGCCGCTCTCAAATCGATTGACGGAATTACTTCGCTATCGAAAACAGGCGTATTAAGCGTTTCTTTTTTCGTAAACGACATTTCGTCTACCGCATAGATTTCCAAATCGAACAAGCTTTCGAAGAAGTCGTACATACCGCAAAGCGCGCCGTAATCGGTGTTTCCCCAAATAACGACGGCGTTTCCGTACGTTTTCATTCGATAACCGGATTCCGATAAGTTTTCGGCATCAGCCGTTATGCCCGATTGCCTTGCGAACTTCGTATCGCCGACGGAAATGATTTTCGCATCTTTCGAAAACGAAACGTCTTCGGTAGAAACGGGAATATCCGATCCCGTCGTCTGCTTAAACAACGTTGTGAATTCGTCTTGAATCAACGCCGTATAATCCGAATTTTCATCGCTAATCAATAGCGTATATTCGGTATTTTGCCCGCTGCATAAAATCGTCTCCGAAAAAGTCAAGTCCGAAGACGGAGAAGAGTCTTTCGGATCTTTTTTACAACCCGCGCAAGAAAATAAAAACGGAATACTTACTACGGCGGATAAAAGGATAGCCGTTATTCTTTTTTTCATCATTAATCACCTCACCCCGCTACTACGGTAAACGACGCCTCGGCATAATTTCCGATTTCGTCCATTGCATAATATCTGACTACGTACGTTCCTTTATCAGAAAAAACGAATTTTTCGTCCGTTCCGATGCCGCATCTCTTGCCGCTCGGGCAAGTTACTATAACCATAACGTTTACCGAACTGCCGGCATAATCCGTTGCGGTTGCGGACGGAAGAGTTACTGCCTCGCCTACGGAAACTTTATCCTTTATTTTTCCGCCTACCGATATCGTCGGCTTTTCGTCCGACAAAACCAATATTTGTTGCGATAAGGGATACTTGTTGTTGCCGCCGTCCGTTATCAAATATTCGATAAGATACGTTCCGTAAGACGATAATTGCACGCTGTACGGATTTTTTCCGTTTGAAAGAACCACGCCGTCAAGCAAAACTCCGTCCGTCGATTTCACTTTTTTGCCGTTGCACATAACACTGAGCTTAACGCTCGTTTGAGGATCCAAAACATCCTCGCAAACAACGTCCAAAAGCTTTACGACCGTACCTTTTTCAACAAACTTCGAATACATCCCGACAACCGCGCCCATCGGTTGAACTCTGTCGGTTTTTACCGATACCACGCTTTGATTGCCTATCGTTTTTAATTGAACGGCAAAACTTCCGGTCGTTTCTTCGAATATAAGTTTGAATCTTACCTTTCCAGAAGTAAATCCGTTAAATTGTTCGCCTTTAATCGTGCTTGCAATCGTTTGTTTATATTTATCTGCATCCTTTACGGTATAAAAAACGTTATCGTAAGAAACGGTGAATTTATACGAGGTCGATTCCACAAAAGAGCCTTTCACTTCGTATGCCCTGCCGTCGTTAATCGACATTTTGCTCGTTTTTTCTCCCGTATTGAAAATCGTGAGTTTAACGCATTGAGTTTCGTCTTCGGAATCGAATAATAAAATAGAGATTTTTCCTACTTTAGTTTTCGATTTATCCACGTCGAATTCGAGTTTGAATCCGTCTGCCACGATATTTTTAGTCCAAACGGCGGTGCTGTCCGCATTGCCGCTTAAAACGATACCGTCTCCGTCCGTATAAGTTACATCTACGCCGTTTGCCTCAACGTAATTTTTTAAACTGAAGCCTGAAGTATACTTAACTTTAACGGTTTTGATTTCATAAGACAAAGTGTTTTTACTGTTCCCGTAAGTCGCCTCGTAACGAATCGTCACGTTGTCGCCGCTCTTATTAACTTCAGGGACAAAATACTCTTCGGTAATTTCGCAATCTCCGTTTTTATCGTTTAAAAATACTTTAACTTGGCAATCGGCGCCGTTTACGGTATCCGAATAATACCTTGCGCCTACGTTTAAAACGCGATACGTCGCACCGGAAACGAACACGTCGGAATATTTTTCGTTTTCTATAAACACGGGAAGTTCGCTATACGAAACGGTTATCGTAAACTCCTTTTCGCCGACGTTGCCGAGATAATCGGTAACCGAATACTTTGCGGCATACACGCCCGCTTTTTCAAAAACGTATCCGTCGGATATAGTTTTAAACTCGCCGCCGATTTTTACTTGTAACGAACAACTCAATTTGCCGCTCCCGCCCGAATATTCGGCGGTTACGATTTCGTATTTTTCGCCGACCTTAATCGCTGTTATCGGATCGGCGGATACGGTAACGGGCTCGACGGAATCCAACACTTCCACGACGACTTCCTTTACCGATTTATTATTGAAATAATCGTATGAAACGTACGATACGACGTAATTACCCGCTTTATCGGGAACAAAATAAGAATTTTCAATGTTATAAGCTTTCCCGTCCGATTGCGAAGTTACGAATACTTCAAGGCTTTTTACTCCGGAATTCGAATCCCTCGACGTCGCGTCGAACAATTTATACGGAACGTTAACTGCGCCTTTAGGCAAATCGGTCGCTTCATAATCCGAATAGTCTATCGTTATAGCCGGGCCCGAACGGTCGGTTTCGAAATCGGCAGTTAAGTCAACTCCGTATATTTCTCTAACGAACATCGTTGCGCTGGATTTGGTAAAATTAAAGCCTTTGATGCCTAAAATCACCTCGCCGGTCGAAAATCCGTCCCAAGGCTGACTGAAACAAGTATCGTCGTCTAAATCGGCAACGACCGCCATAACGCCCGGAACGACTTGCAAATACACAGTCTTCGTTTCGTAATCGTACGCGTATTTGAAAGAATATTCCGTCGGCTGAGCAATCGTCGTCGCCGCGGCAAGACTGGTCGCACCCCATGTACCCCAAACTTCGCCGTCCGTCCACCAATTCGCATTGCTTTGTCCGTAGTTTTCCCAGCCCGATAAAATCTGTCCGTTCGAAGCGGCGGCTTTCGTGTAAGTGACGTAATTATCGAACACTTGCGATATATCGATTGTAACGTAATTCGAAGAATCGTACTTATCGATTATATAAAGTTGTAATTTGGTTATTTCGTTCGTTCCTTTATCGGACGGCGTCATATAAAACTCTATCAGCGTATCGTCTTTCGTGCTGCCGCTCAAATCGATCGTTTGATTAAAATAAAGGGTATCGTTGCTTTGCAACAAAACGTTTAAACCTTGTTCGTCCGCGTACGGAGAATTACCTCTCGAAACGCTCGATTTCGAAGAATTTGACGTTAAGGTTCGTTTTGTTTCGAAAGTCGCTTTATAACTAGTTCCGCCGATTTCGTAAGTAACCAAGTACTCGCCGACCTCGTCTAAAACGCAGCTTTTATCGGAAGTTTTACCGCTCGGATAAGTCAATTTGCGAGAAACGTCTTTTTTAATTCCGCCAAGAGTAGCCTCAACGCTTTCAAATGCAAACGTTTCGCCCGAAACTCTATCGGTATAGGCAAATTCGGAAATAGACGCGTAACTATCCGATACTAC
>CAYZOF010000098.1:0-4466 GCA_964479935.1 uncultured Clostridia bacterium
TAATCGTTACAATAAAAGAAAAAACGGAGGCAATGAAAATGAACGGACAAAATCAAATGACGGAAATAGTAGTAGACGGCAACGAAACGGGTAGAACGATATTTATAAACGGGATTCCCGATTTGGAAAAAGTACCGAAAGACGTTTTGGATTGTTTTGTGGAAAAAATATTGGAAATTATTTTGGTTCAAAAAGATTTTTGATATGTATAGATAATTGATATAAATGGCAATTTTTGATATAATAAATTCGCAATTCGCGTGTTAGAGGTGTATTTTAAATGAAAATAAAATATTTTGGAACGGCTGCATACGAGGGGATACCCGCGTTGTTTTGTCAATGCGAAACATGTAAACGAGCAATGAAACTCGGCGGTAAAAATGTTCGTACGAGGGCGCAAGCGTTGATAAACGACGAAATTTTAATAGATTTTAACGCCGATACGGTAGCGCATTACCAAAAATACAAATTTGATTGGAGGGAAATTAAATATTGTTTGATTACGCATAGCCACTCGGATCATTTTTATCCAAACGATTTAATTATGTTTGCCGAGCCTTCGTATACGCACGACGTTACTCCTATTGATTTTTATGCCGGAAAATCGGCATATGAGCAAATAAAACAAGTCTTTTCGTCGAATGAAAGCGATTGTTCTCGCGCGACGATAAACGAAGTTAAAGAGGGCGATTTGCTAAACGTCGGAGATAATAAGGTTTTAGTTTTGCACGCCGATCACAGCGCGGCTGATTCGTCAGTTATTTATGCGATAGAAGATAAAGATGGGAAACGCATATTATACGCACACGATACGGGTATGTTTTCCGATGACGTAATTGACGATATGAAACGTGTAGGAAAGTTTAATATCGTGTCGTTGGATTGTACGGGAGCGTTTGCGCCCGAAGGCTGGGAACACGGTCATATGAGTTTACGCACGAATGCAATAATGAAAGAAAGGTTGTTCAAAGAAGATTTGGCGGATTCTTCGACAAAGTTTGTTGTAACACATTTTTCTCATAACGCCTTATATGGACATAATCATAAAGAACTTTGCGCGGAGGCGGAAAAGTATGGTTTTATCGTAGGTTATGACGGATTGGAAGTAAAATCGGAATAATCTAATAGCGAAAAAGTTGCATAAGGTGCTTGTATGTAAAAGGAAATTGCGTAACAAAAAATGGAAAAAATAAAAAAATCAATAAAACGTATATCAAAATCGATTGACAAATAAACAGGTTTTCTGATATAATAAACATGAAAAAATATTTACTCGGGTAAAAATGGTGTGGCAACAAGAAAAGATGTAGCAAAATTAGCGGGAGTGTCCGTAGCGACGGTTTCAAATGTTTTAGGAAAACGTTTGACTGTGTCCGACGATAAGGCGAATCGTGTATTAGATGCGGCACGTAAATTAAACTACATTCCCAATCATACCGCAAGATGTTTGTCTTCGGGCAGGTCTAACCATATCGGTGTAATCGTCAATGAATTTACGAATCCGTATCATATGGAAATCGTACAATTTATCGGTAAATACGTAATGAAAAACGGGTTTATGATGACGGTTTTAGATTTTCAAGAAGAAAGTAAAAACATCAATAAAATGCTCGGTGAATGGCAATTTGACGCATTGATTAATTTTTCTTCTAATATATATTCGGAAAGACTGTTGTCTAATTTGCGTTCACGCGGAATCGTGTTAGTAAACTTTGCTAATGTTAGCGATATGGAAGTTCATCACGACGTAAGCGACGCGATGTTACAGTGTATGAAAAGACTGCAAGAGTTAGGTCATACTAAAGTCGGATACGTAAGCACCTTGGATTCGATGAGGTGGATTGACGACGAACGCGGAAAAGTTTTTACGGAAGAAAGAGCAAATTGCGGTTTTACATTTAACGAAGACTATGTCGTTTATAACGATGATTATACGAAAAGTTCTATTCAAATAGGATACGACGGTTGTAAAACGTTATTTGCAAAAAATAAAGATATAACTGCGATTTTCGCGACAAACGATATGGCGGCAATGGGTGCTGTCAGAGCATTGAAAGAAATGGGATACGATTGTCCGAAAGACGTTTCGGTAATCGGGTGCGACGATATTTTATTCGGTCGAAATTGCGTTCCGTCGTTGACGACGATCGGTTTCGATAAAGAAGAATACGGTACGGAGATAGCGAAAAGAGTATTGGGTAAGTTGCAAAACGGTACGGAATATTCGGAACGTTATTGTATACAAGCCGAGGCGATGTTTCGAGAGAGTATAGATATTGTTCGAAAATAAAAATTTATAGCGCGCAAGCCCTAGGGCTTTATTGGTTGCTAAAGCAACCAATAAAAAAACTCTTAATAGAGAAAGAAAAATTTTTACTGTAAAATTTACGCGAGTAAATTTTAGTAAAAATCAATAATTTGGCGAAATCGAGCAATCGATGAAAATAAAAGCAAAATCGGAGGAAATGCAATGAAATTAAAAAAGATTGTATGTATGGCAGTGGCAACAATTTTGTCAATCGGTATGTTTGCCGGTTGTGGCGGAGGACCTGACAGTGGAAAATCAGATAATCCCGGTTCGAATTATAGCGTAAATATTACGCCGGATAAAGACACTACGGCAACGTTAAAAGTAGGCGTAACGAATTATGCCAGCGAAAAAAAGATTATTGCGGAACTCGGCGACTTATTAAAGAAAGAGTATCCTAACGTAACGGTAGAGGTCGTACCGTTTTCAGGCGGAATCAGCGCAACAATCGGTAGTTGGTACAACGCGGGAAACATGCCCGATATCTTCATCAATAACAGTTTCGATATGTTCACTTTGAGCGATAAAGGCTGTATGCTCGATTTAACGCCGTATATAGAGGCGGAAGCCGCGAGTTCGACAAGTAATTTTAACGTTTCCGATTATTACGAGGCATATTGGAAACTCGGTCAAGAAAAATTCGACGGCGCACAATATATGATTCCCCGTTCGGCGGATAGAGTCGTATGCCATTATAACGCCGCGATATTTAAGGCGGCCGGCGTTGACATGAGTCTTGTGAAAAACGGTTGGACGTGGGAAGACTTCGATAAGGTGTGCGCTACGCTTAGAACTTATTACGATAATAACGGAAAGAGCGAATATTATTTGCTCGATTCTTACATGACGTGGGAGGCTGTATACAATCCCGTGTTCGAGGCATACGGCGTTCAATATTTCGATGAAGACGGAAAAGTTACGTTAGACAGCAAAGAAACGGAAAACGCGCTTTCTTTCTTAAAATCTTTGATCGATAAACGTTACGTTGCGCCGCTTTCTACCGAGCAGGCAAGTATGATGGGAAATAAAGGTTGTATGCTTTTCCATTCTCAAGCAACGTCGATTGTTGCGAAAGAACTCGGTAAGTATTATCCCGACGCTAAAAAGGTAAGCGATTATTACGACGTCGTAACGATGCCCGTTATGAGCGGAAACGAAAAAATCGGATGCGGCGCTGCAGGGTATTCCGTATACGCGAATTCCGCAAACAGAGATTTGGCTTGGCAGTTTTTGAAATTATTGCTTTCCAAAGACGGGCAAAACATTATGGCGGATAGCGGTTCGAATTACGTTTCCGTCAGAAAGGATATGGCTGATTACTCGGATAGCAATAATAAATGGGGCAAGGGATACACGGATATGAATTTGGCGGCGTTTACCTATAACAGCGGCATCGGCAACGATCCCGATTGGAACTGTTATACTACGTATATCGCGCAACAAAAGCCTAAATACGCGAGCAATATCAGTACGAGTATCACCAATTTGATTTCTGCATATTGCGGCGGTACGTCTTATTCGTCGGCAATGAAAACTTGCAAGAACGCGATAGAAAGATATATTAAAATGTAAGGAAACACGATATGGCAAACGTTAAAAATGTCGTAACTGCAAAAAACGACGGTCGATTAAAAAGGGAACTTAAAAAGACGGCGATGGGACTATTATTCGCGTCGCCTGTTATAATCGGCGTTCTTGTATTTACGTTTTGGCCTGCGTTGCAATCGTTATATTACAGTTTTACCGATTACGATTTATTCAACGACGCGAGTTGGGTATGGTTTAGAAATTACGAAATGATATTGACGCTCGATCCGGATACTTGGACGGTATTCAAAAATACGTTCGTTTACGCGTTGATATCGATACCTTTGAATTTGTGCCTCGGATATTTTTTGGCTTTGGCGGCGAACTTTAAGGTGAAAGGAATAACGACTTACAGAACGTTGTTTTATTTGCCTGTAATTATTCCTTCGGTAGCGAGCGGATTATTGTTTATGGATATGTTCCTTGTCGGTCCGTCCGGAATTTTTAACAATATGCTCGAAGCGGTGGGCTTGCCTGCGCTCAGTTGGTTCAGTAAAGCGGAAACGTCTATGGCGACGTTCATCTTTATGAATTTATGGAACGTCGGCGGGGGAATGATTATTTGGCTTTC
>CAYZOF010000099.1:0-4257 GCA_964479935.1 uncultured Clostridia bacterium
TTTCGTTGCAAAGGCGTTAATTTCAGCAACACCGTTTTTAATTTTTTCAACATCGCTTTTTCAATCGCCTTGCGTTCGTTTTCTTCCAACCATTCGTCTATATCCGCAGTTTCGTCGCAAAAGTCGTGTCCCGCATCCATTATGGCGTTTAACGACACCGTATGATTTTTCTCGTTCGCCGTTACACGCCATTCGTATCGCAATTCTTCCCGATACGCTTGCGCTTGCTTTTCCGTTACTTCTACGTATACTTTCTTGCCGTTCGCGTCTTTTATATAAATTTTTGGCATTAAAAAATCCTCCGAATTTCAAAATTTGATAATTGTTTTTCAAATTTCAAAACTCGGAGGCCCGCGAATCATAAAGAAAAACGTGTATAAATCTGCCGTTAAAAAACAGCAAACAAAAATGCGCCCGTTATGCAAATTTTTACTTTGCATAACGGGCGCAATAATCTCTATAGATTTTCTATCACTCTTTAATATTAAATTATAAATTCTTTTCCCAACAAATCAATCATTTGTAACGAGCCCACATCGTTTTTATGACGTTTTTTCTAAGGCAGAGTGTTTTTATTATTCGTTGCCAGCGCGATAAAACGTTCGTTTTTATCATTCACGGCGCAATAGAAGTGATATATCGTATCCTTTTCTTTTAATATCCATTGCTTATGCGCGTAAACGTTCTCCCATTCGTGTTCGCTTTCGATAAGCGGTTTTCCGTTCCACTTTACCCAATTCAACAAATCTTCCGAAACGGCAAACGTATTCCAAGCCCTGCTCGCCGCCGAGTCGTAAATAAAATAAAACATTACGTATAAATCGTCTATTTTCACGATTTGCGGGTCGCCGTTAATTCTAATCGAAGGCTCGCATTCCCCCACCGAAACAATAGCCTTATCGCCGTAGCGTTTCCATGTGTAAGCGTCGTTCGAAACAGCCAAAAATATACTTTCTCTGCCGTCCGCGCGCTTTGCGTTATACGCGCAAACGTAGGGATAGCCCGTCGTGCGTTTTTCGTCTACGAACATATCCGCTTTATAGAGCGTAACGCTTTCCTCTTCGCGGCAATCTTCGTCTAAAGTCGTTAAAATCGGCTTGGGCAACTTTCGATAGCCGTTTATATTTTCAATATCGTCGCACGTGGCAAGCCCCATCCATAAAGGATCGGTTTCGTAGCCTTTTAACGAGCCGCCTAAATAAGCAACGAAATACTTTCCGTTAATTTTTATAATTTCGTTATTTCCGCCGAACTCGTTGTTAACAAACTGCGCGTAACTGCCCGTCTGCGCCGAATCCCAATCGTTATGCTCCGTTAAGATATACCCCAAAGCATTCCATTCGGTTAAATTGTCAGAAGCAAGCAACTTCGTCCGGTATCCGGTTTTACATTGATCGTCGATCTCCACGCACGTCATATAATAAGCACCGTTATGCTTAAAAACGACGGGACTATCGCAATATTTACCCGCTGTTTTTAACACCGCGCCGTATTTATACGGCGTTTTTACCGTTTCGTATATTCTTTCTAAATCTTGTTGATTAATCATTTTTCGTACCGCCATTATTTATTTTAAAATCGGAAATACCGTCAACCTAAGCTTACAAGCTCCGTACGGATACAACTTTAACAAAACGTCTTCGCCCGTACACTTGACTTTTTCGGGCAATTTCGGCGTAAAGGAAAAATTGCCTGTTTCTTCGACAATAACTTTCTCATACAAATTAGTACACCGCTTTACCGATTTCTTGCGCTCGTAATCCCAATTTTGCACGTATCTTCCGTTTACGCCGATAAACGGCAAACACGTAACACCGTCGTAATAATTTCCGTTTTCTCTCGTATATTCGGCGATACTATTATCCACAACGGCATATCGCCACTCGAAATCGGGATACATATTATAAGCGGGAAATTCCTTACTGCTTCTCGGTTCCTCGCTATCTATTTCCCTTCTTTCGCTACCGCCCAAAGAATATACAAGCGCGCCTCGACGGAAATATACCCCGTCATAAGTCGTAACGCGTTCGATTGCATTCTCGAATTCAAGCGTTAAAGCACAATTCCCCGCGACGTCGACGATTGCATATCCGTTTTCTTCCGTTTTGAGCACTGCATTTCCGTTGCAAGTAATCCTATAAGACTTTACCCACTTCGGAATGCGCAGCTTCAAGACAAACGCTCGTTTTGTGCAAATAGAAAACGAAACGGTATCTTCAAACGGATAATTCGTAGTTTCCGTCACTTCCGTATCTTCGTTTTTATAGACGCTTGCTCCGTATAATCGACATATCACCGTATCGCCGACCTGTTCCCAAGTGTTCAACAAATAATTCGGCATAAAACGATTTACGTTTCCCGGACAACATTCCGTACTGGGATTCGGGCGATAAGACATCCACTTAGAACCCTTAAAGAACAAATTATGGTTTGACGACTTGTCCGCAATCAATTGATTGGCGCAAGAAAAATATTGCAATGCCTTGAAATCTTCGGTCACGGAACCTAATCCGGAATTGAAAATACAACGCTCTATCAAATCGAGATAATGCGTATCGTTCGTCGCGTCGGCAAGCGCATACAACGCATACGTATAATCCGTTATTACGCAAGTTTCGTAACTTTCCGTATAATGGTTCGATATAAGAAACTCGTCGCTGCACAAACATCCGCTCGGCAACATAAACGTTTTTTCCGCTTTATCAAATGCAGACTTCGAAGCAATTAAATAAGTTTCTTTTTTTGTATATTTATACAACAACGCGCCCAATTTAGAGTATTCGCAATACGTCACGCCGTGGGCATACGGTTTTTTATCCGATAAAGCAATTCGATCGCAAACGTCGTTCTTACATTTTTCGTTATAATCGGAATAACTTTTTTCCGCCAAAGCAAGCAATCGTTCGTCCTTCGTAATGCCGTAACACCAAAGCATGATTTCCACGTTGTTTACGTCGCGTAAAAGCGAATAATCGCACGGAGATTCCACGTAATGGCGTTTAATTGCGTTTACGATTCTTTCATCGCGCGTATACTCGTATAACGCCATACACGCGCGAAAAAATACAACGTGCGGCCACCGATGCCACCCGTCCGTTTGTTTCAAAAACGCAGGGCCGAGATAACCATCCGAATCCGCGCCCTCGATTACCTTATAAACTATCTTTTCGACCTTTGCGATTGACTGTTCGTCGCGCAACAAAACAGCACACCGAACAAAACCGTCTAACCAATACGCCGTCTGTTCATACGTCCACCAATCGCTGTTTTCGATTTCGTTTGTGCCGCTAAATCCGCTGCAATTATCCGTTCCCCACCATTCTCGGTCAAACGGATATCCGCATTGCTCTATATGTCCGGTTATACCCGTCATTTGACGGCTCAAAAACTCTTTCAGCCAACCTTTCGGTAAAATTTTTTCCATTTTATTTCTTCCCTTGCATTTTATAAAACGCGTTCAGCCATTGCTCGGCAAGCAATGCGGAACCCGCAACGTTCGGATGTACACCGTCCAAAAGCAATTCGCCCTCTTTGAATTTCTCGTTTATTCCGTCGAAAAATCGTTGTGTTTCCACAAAATACGCGCCGTATTCTTTTGCGAGATTTTTAACGACCTCGGCATAATCTTTCACGCGTACGAAATTATCCCAATTTTCTCGGGTTGCAGACCCCTTCAAAGCGAACGGCTCTACTAACATAATTTTTACGTTAGGCAGGCGTTCCAAAGTATCTTCTATCATCATTTTGTAAACGCGTTCGAATCTCTTGATATCCACGCCGTTTTGCCAAAGCTCATGCCACACGTCGTTTACGCCCACGAAAATACTCAACACGTCCGGAGCAAGATTCCACACGTCTTTTTTAATACGCGCATACAAATCGACGCTTCTGTCGCCGCTGATCCCGCGGTTAAAAATTTCATAGCGATCGGGTTCGGAAGATAAAAGCTTCCCCGCTACGTCGCGAACATAACCTTCGCCGTATGCTGGCAAAAAAGTGTCCGTTTCCCTATCCCTATATGCATCAGTTATACTGTCTCCGAAAAAAACAATTTTCATAATAATTTTACGGCTATAAGCCGCGCCTCCGTTTATTATTTTATATATTTCAATACTTCGTCTACCGACGGCACGGACTTAGCCGCGCCCCTTCGAGTGCAAGCAAGAGATGCAGCCGCACTTCCGAATGACGCCGCCGATTGCAACGACAAGCCCTGAGCCAAACCGACGGCAAGTCCTCCGCACAAAGTGTCCCCTG
>CAYZOF010000100.1:0-4255 GCA_964479935.1 uncultured Clostridia bacterium
TGCCTTGCCATACGCACGATCGAAGAATGGAAGTATATATGTATCTCGATATGGGTGAGAACGACGTTGTGTTCCACATGATGGGCGAGCCTAACGAAACGCGGCACATAATCATGCACAACGAAGAGGCGGTAATATCGCCGTCGTGGTCGATTCATTCGGGGGTAGGCACAAGAGCGTATTCGTTTATTTGGGCTATGTGCGGCGAAAATCAAGAATTCACCGATATGGACCATATCGAAAACAAAGATTTATTATAATAGCGAGGCGAAAAAAATGGAAAGTAATATGTTTAGTTTGAAAGGTAAAATCGCGCTCGTTACGGGTGCGAGCTACGGCATAGGTTTTGCGATAGCCAAAGCGTTTGCCGAGGCTGGCGCGACGATCGTTTTCAACGATATTAGACGGGAGCTCGTGGATAGAGGTCTTGCGGCGTACGAGCAGGAAGGCATAAAAGCGCACGGCTACGTTTGCGACGTGACGGACGAGGACGCGGTGAACGCATTTATCGCCCAGGTCGAAAAGGAAATAGGCGTAATCGATATTCTCGTAAACAACGCGGGCATTATCAAACGCATACCCATGTGCGAAATGAGCGCAAAAGATTTTAGGCAGGTAATCGACGTAGACTTAAACGCGCCGTTTATCGTATCTAAGGCGGTAATACCGTCGATGATAAAAAAGGGCGGCGGCAAAATAATCAATATTTGCTCGATGATGAGCGAGCTGGGACGCGAAACGGTATCGGCGTACGCGGCTGCAAAAGGCGGCTTAAAAATGCTCACCCGCAATATTGCGAGCGAATACGGCGAATATAATATTCAATGCAACGGCATAGGGCCTGGGTATATCGCGACGCCGCAAACCGCGCCGCTTAGAGAAAAACAGCCCGACGGTTCGCGCCACCCGTTTGATAGTTTTATCATAGCGAAAACGCCCGCCGCGCGCTGGGGAACGTCCGAAGATTTGGCGGGACCCGCGGTGTTTTTGGCGAGCGAGGCTTCGAATTTCGTAAACGGTCACGTTTTGTACGTAGACGGCGGCATTTTGGCGTATATCGGTAAACAACCTAAATAAAGCAATTTATTAAAGAGGAGTTTTGTAAAATGAGAGAAAAACGATTCGATTACGAAACGCTGAGGCGAATCGCAGGAAGCAAAAAGGGGAAAGCTTATGTGGAGGAGCTCGAACAATATTACATAGAAAATTACGACAGGAAGCCTATTACCGCGTTGTTGTTCGGCGATTACGAAAGGTATTGGAAAGACGGTAACTTAACGGTGTATCATTCTGCGTATTTCGAGTTGAGGAATCGTTTGTTTTTATTACAAGCGATCGCTTTACGGAAATCAAAGTATATAAAAGACCTCGAAAACGTAATCGGTGCTCTTTGTGACGAATATACTTGGGTGCTACCCGAACATGCATATGTGCCGATCGATTTATTTTCAGCCGAAACGAGCGCACAGCTTGCCGAGACGGTATATATTTTCAAAGATAAGCTCTCGCCTCGTTTGATTGAAAGAGTTAAATCTTCTATCGAACGGCAGATTGTTCATACCTATGAAGCAACGGAATTTTGGTGGGAAAGAAAAAACATAAATAACTGGGCTGCCGTATGCGCTTGCGGCGTTGGTTTGACATATATTTATATGTTCCCGGAACGATTTGCGAACATAAAAGAGCGGCTTTTTTCTACGTTTCAGAATTATATCGATTCGGGTATCGATGACGAAGGATATTGCGATGAGGGGTTTGCGTATTGGCAGTACGGGTTTGGGAAACTTTGCGAATTTTTCGAGGCTTACGTTCGCATGAGCGGCGAGCGCCCCGATATGGTAGATTGCGCTAAATTGCAAAAAACGCTTTCCTATTGCGATAATGCGAGAATGAACGAAAACGTTTATCTTCCTTTTGCTGACGGCGGAAGCAAGCATTTCGACATGAACGAGTACGTCTGTGCATCGATCAAAGGTTTGTATGGGAAAGCGTTTGTTTTGCCTCCGATAAAGCGCGATAAAAACAGTCATTTTTCGGGCGGACTCGCGTTGCTCTACAATATGGAGATTTTGTCCGACGGCGCGCAGGAAGAAGAAACTGAAAAAAGCGTTTATTATGAAAAGTCGCAAGTATTTATTCGCCGCCGCAAAAATTATGCCTTTGCGGTAAAATGCGGTAATAACGACGAATTTCATAATCACAACGACGTCGGGACTTTTCAGATAGTTAAAAACGGCGAGCGTTATATTTGCGATATCGGTTCGGGGGAATATACCAAAGATTATTTCAGCCCCAAGCGTTACGAAATTTTTGTGAATAACGCATATTCTCACAGTATTCCGATTATAGACGGAATTGTTCAAATCGAGGGAAAAGAATATTGCGGAAAGGTATTAAGCGCAAATAAAGATTCTATTTGCATGGACATTTCCTCCGCTTATAAGGATTTTAGCGGGAGTTTATGCGTGACGTACGCGACGAAAGATGACTGCGTCGAAGTGCTTTACGAGTGCAAAGGAATTCGTTCCGACGTAGCGTTCCGTTTCGTAAGCGACTTAAAGCCTACAGTTACGAAAGACGGAGTGCGTATACGCAATATGCATATCGTTTGCGAACAAGGGTTCAAAGCAAAAACTTCGCTCGTGAAATATCCGCCGCACGAAGGCGGGAAAAAGGCTTCGGTTTATATCATCGAATATAAGGCGAAAAAGAGCGGTGATTTTAACGCAAAATTTGTTTTTCAGTTAAAAAAATAATCGTATAGGATAAAAAAATGGCATATCAAAATTTAATCGATAACAATAAGCGGTGGATTGATGAAACATTTGAAAAGTTGGATGAAAAACTTTCTAAAACGGCGGTCAAAAGTCGTTATAAAATTCCGTATACCACTGTTAACGGCGAACATGACGATCGTGCAAAAGACGATATTTGGTGGTGGACAAACGGCTTTTGGGGCGGACTTATGTGGCTTATGTACATAGGCACGAAAAAAGAATGTTATAAACTGACGGCGGAAGAAAGCGAAAAAATACTCGATAAGGCATTCGAACGGATCGAAGAAGCTCATCACGACGTCGGCTTTATGTGGCATTTGACGAGCGGCGTCAATTATCGTCTTACGGGTAATAAACAATCGAGAAATAGAAACTTGCTCGCCGCAATGACGCTTGCGAGTCGTTATAACGTCGAGGGTAACTTTATACGCTGTTGGAACGCCAAAGAGGCGGCGGGGTGGACGATTATCGATTCGATGATGAATATTCCGATTTTGTATTGGGCGACGAGCGAACTCGGCGATGATCGTTTTAAGAGCATAGCGATTCGTCAAGCGGATATGTCCATGCGCGATCACGTGCGCGCGGACGGCTCCGTAAATCATATAGTCGTTCACGATACGAAAAAGGCCGATACGGTTTTGGGCGTGAAAGCGGGGCAGGGACATTCCGAAACCTCTTGTTGGTCAAGGGGAGATTCTTGGGCTTTGTATGGCTTTGTTCTTTCCTATATCCACACGAAAGAACAGAGATATTTGAATACGGCGAAGAAAGTGGCGAACTATTTCGTAAAAGAAACCGAAAAAACGAATTGGTTACCGAGGTTGGATTTTTGTCAACCCGAAACGCCTCTGTATTACGATTCGACGGCCGGGGCGATTGCGTCTTGCGGATTGATAGAACTTGCAAAAAATACGGACGGAGAAGAAAACGATAAATACTTATCGGCGGCGATTCATATTTTACAAGCGATGGAAAGTAACTGGTGCGATTGGTCGGATAAAGAAGATTCCGTTTTGCAAATGGGTAGCGAAATGTATACGCACGGAATCCATATGCCTATTATTTACGGCGATTATTTCTTTACGGAAGCAATATTAAAGTTAAAAGGCGAAGAATTTTTGCCTTGGTAAGAATTTGAATTCATAATATGACGTTTTTTTATTGGTGGAAGATATAGTGAATAATGAAAATTTAATATAATTAAAAAAGAGCGTTGCAAGTGAAGTGAACCCCAAAGTTTAGACAAAAAAAATATTAAATTTGTGAATGAGTTCTGTACTGTACGGAGAGTGTAAAATAAAGTGTGTAAGTTAAAAAACAGCTTATACGCTTTTTCTTTACGTGAAAGTGTGGTAAAATAGAAAGGAGTAAAAAACAAATGGAAGGATTCAAACAAATGGCAAAGCAAAAAGAGCCGACAAACGGCGAACTTATGGCAAAAGAAATTATCGAAAAATATAAGCCGAAAACGGTCG
>CAYZOF010000101.1:0-3947 GCA_964479935.1 uncultured Clostridia bacterium
ATTAAAGGTTTTCGGACAAGACGAATCGTTGTTGCGCAGTTTGGATTTTATGATGAAAAATACGCAATTGCCCGAATGGATGAACGATATTCCTTCGTATTCGTTATGGTGGATTATTATTTTACGAAAAATATACGAATACGGCGGCGATAAATCGATATTGACGGATAGGCAGACTTATTTGGAAGGTCTTGTGAAGATAATATTGGAGTCTATAGACGATAAGGGCAACGTAACGTTTAAAAATCATAACGATTTTATGACGTATTTCGTCGATTGGCCGTCGTCGAACGACGAGGCTGCTCAAAGACTCGGTATTTATGCGTTGGTGGTTTTGGCTTTGCGGAGCGCGCAAAGCATTTTCGAGGTTTTGCAAACGGACGTTTATCACGAGCGCATTGCAAAAACGTTAGATATTATTCAAGGACTGCATTTGCAAGCATCGAAAAACAAACAGTGTACGGCATTGGCTGTTTGCGCGGAGCTTTTAGACGCAAAAGGTGCCAACGAAGAAGTTTTATCCGCCGACGGATTAAAAGGACTGTCTACGTTTTTGGGCGGTTTCGTAATGCAGGCGAAAGCCTTGGCGGGGGATGTAAACGGCGGGCTCGATATAGTTAAAAATTATTACGGCGGAATGTTGAAAGTCGGCGCGACGACGTTGTGGGAAGATTTCGACGTTTCTTGGTTAGACGGCGCAAAACCCATAGACGTGCTGCTAAAAGACGGCGAATACGATATTCACGGCGATAACGGCGGCTATTGTTACGAGGGTTATCGCAATAGTTTTTGTCACGGCTGGGCAAGCGGGAGCATTTCGTTTTTAATCGATTACATAATCGGTTTAAAGCAGACGGACCGCGACGGCTATATCGTTGAGCCAAAGCTCGGATATTTAGAATGGGCGAAATGCGAAGTTCCTACCGCGAACGGAATTATAAAAATTCGTTGCGAAAAAAACGGCGGAGCCGTAAAAGTATATTGCGACGCTCCGAAGAGCGTAAAAGTTATAGTTAAAAGCGAGTGAAAGATATGAATACGGTAACAGAAAGGGATAAGCGATTGTTAAAACGCGCTAAAGCCGTTTTATACGGAAATTTAGTGGAAGGAACGGAAGGCACTTGGAAAGGAAAATGCGTTATACCAGCATTCGGACCTTATAAGGGCTTGTGGAATTGGGATAGCGCTTTTCATGCGCGGACGTTGGCTTTGATTGACGGCGATTTGGCATATAATCAAATTCACGCTTTTTTCGATATTCAAAAAGAGGACGGAATGTTTCCCGACGCGCTTTGGGCGTGGGAGCCGATTACGGTTTTCGATAGAATAACCAAACCGCCCGTTATGGCTTGGGCTTTTGCAGAAGCGTATAAACGTTGCCCGAAAGAAGACGAACTCGGAGTTGCTTACGAAAAATTCGTAGCAAACGAAAAATTTTGGGTAGAAAAACGCTCGCATAACGGATTGTTTCATTACGATTGTTGCGATAGAGACGACGAATGGCAAAAATATTCCAAATACGAAAGCGGTTGGGATACTTCGCCTCGTTTCGATAAGGGGTGCGATAACTTATGGTGCGTCGATTTGAATTGCTTTATGGTAATGACGTATCGCGCGCTTGCGTTTATCGCGGAAAAATTAGGAAAAGCGGCGGAATCGAACAAGTGGATAGAAAAAGCCGACGCGTTATCGGATAACATCGTTAAAAAGCTTTGGGACGACGATAATAAGTGCTTTTACGATTACGATTACGTCGGGCAAAAATTTTCGGGCATTTTGTCGCCCGCTTCGTTTATGCCGTTATACGTGGGAATTGCAACTGAAGAACAAGCGAAATGCATGGCGAAATACGCCGCAAACGCCGATTTCGAATATCCTGCGATGCCTACCGTAGCGTATTCTGACAAGAGTTATTCTTCGTCCGATTATTGGCGAGGACCTACTTGGTTGAACGTGGCTTATTATGCTTGCGTAGGGCTTAGAAATTACGGATATGAAAAATTATTCGACGAAATATCCGATAAAATTTTGAATTGGTGCGACGTTGAGGAAACGGGCATTTCGAATACTACGATTCAAAAACGGGAAAAGGCTGCGGGGCGAAGGACTTTTCGTGGAGCGCCTGTTTTATAATAGAGTTTATAAAAGAAATAAATAAGTTAAGTAACAGCGAGATTAACGCGTTGTTAAAATAAAATAATTAAGAGGTAAAGAAAGATGAAAAAACTATTGGCAATGATATGCGCTCTTACTCTTGCGGTCGGGCTTACCGCATGCAGCGGCGGCGGTGGCGGCGGTACGAATAGTACCGAACAGACGGGAAAAACAAACATATACGTCATGAACTTTGACGGCGGACTTAGCGATCAGTGGTTAAACGCGGCAATTGCGCGTTTCGAGAAAAAATACGAAAACGTATCGTTAGAAGACGGGAAAACCGGAATTCACGTTATTCCCGAAACAAAAGGGCAGAGCGGCGAAAACGTATTAAACTACATCAAAAGCAGTAAATACAGCGTTTATTTTACCGAGGACGTTAATTTAAATTCGTTTGTAGCAAACGAAGTGCTTCTTGATATTACCGATATAATTACGGAAGACTTAACGGCTTACGGCGAAAATAAATCGATAGAAGACAAAATGTCCGCAACTCTTAAAAATTTCTTGAATTTCGGAACGGAAAGTAACCCCGTTTATTATGCGGCGCCTTTCTACGAAGCGTATTCCGGAATTATGTACGACGTTGATTTGTTCGAGGAAAAAGGCTTTTACTTTAACACTTCGGGCGAATTCGTAACGGGCAGTTTCGACGAAAATCATAATTACGTCGGAACGGATACTTTGTCTTACGGTCCGGACGGAAAAGCCGGCACCTCGGACGACGGTTTGCCCGCGACTTACGATCAATTCTTCAAGCTTTGCGATTATATGGTTACTTCCAGCGTAACGCCGTTAATCTGGCCGGGCGCTAACCAAGATTACGTAAACGAACTTGCTTGGAATTTGTGGGCGGATTACGAAGGCGTGGACAGAATGTCTTTAAACTACACGTTTGACGGCGAAGACGATACGATTGTCGAATCTATATCCGAAGACGGAACGATTACGTTAAAACCGACAACTACGATTACGACGCAGAACGGATACCTTACTCAGCATCAAGCCGGTAAATATTATGCGTTGAATTTTGTCGAAAGAATTATACGCGGCGGGCAATACGGCGCATATACCGTTTCGAATATCATGAGCGGAAGCTTATCTCATACCGAGTGCGACAGTTCGTTCTTAAAAGGCAATCTCGATACGAAATTTACCACGATCGGAATGATGATCAACGGAACTTGGTGGGAAAACGAATCTACCTCGGCTTTCAATTCGCTTGTGGGGATTTACGGAGATAAAGCTTCTAAGCAGAATAGACGTATCGGGTTTATGCCTTATCCTAAAGCGACCGAAGAGCAGGTGGGTAATACCGTGACTCCGATTACTTTGCATAGCCCGTTTTGTTTTATAAACGCTGCTATTACGGACACGGCTAAAGTGAAAGCGGCAAAAATGTTTTTACAATATTGCATGACGGACGAATCTTTGGCAAAATTTCAAGAAATCGTTTCGATGCCTTGGGGTTTAAATTACGAAATGACGGATGCGCAGTTGGCTGACTGCACCTATTATTCTCAAAGCGTTTACGCTATTCACAAACAGCAATCGGTTGTATATCCTTACTCGAATAACGCCGTATATGCGAATAATATGTCTAAATTTTATTCGAACAAAGAGGCGTTCGTAGCCTCGCTTGCAGGCGGCGAAGAAGTTTCGATTCCGACGAACGCGTTTTTCAACAAATCCTCTTTAACCGCAGTAGATTACTTTAAGGGAATTATGAGTTACAGAACGCAAGAGCGTTGGCAGAGAGAATTCGGAAGCTATATTAAATAATAAAAAAA
>CAYZOF010000102.1:0-3889 GCA_964479935.1 uncultured Clostridia bacterium
ATTGCCATCCTTTCTTCACGGGCAAGCAGAAGCTGGTTGATACCGGTGGACGTATCGATAAGTTCAAGAAAAGATACGGTATGTAACGGAAAAACCGAAAGGGCTTTAAGAATTCGCTTCTTAAAGCCTTCTTTTTACGGATTCGCAAAAAAATACGAAAAATTTGCTATATCCGATCTAAAAGCGTTTATATATAATAGTATATAGTCTATCAATAGAGGATAATACCATGAAAGAGAAAAAAACGATGCCTAAACGTACGTCTATCGGTGGTCAGGCGGTCATGGAAGGCGTCATGATGCGCGGCAAATGCGCTATGGCGACCGCCGTTCGCGCGCCCGACGGCGAAATTCAAATCGAATCGGAGCGTTTGACTCCGCCCGAAAAGCGTAGCAAATTTTTTCGTTTTCCGTTTGTGCGCGGCGTTTTGAATTTTATTACGTCCCTTAAGGACGGCAATCGCGTATTGATGCGGAGCGCAGACGTCGCAATGCCCGAAGACGAGGACAAGGAGCAGACCAAGGCGGAAAAATGGCTGGAAGAAGAGAAGAAGATCCATTTGGGCGATATTTTCAACGTCCTCGCGACTGTGCTCGGCGTCGTGTTGGCGTTGGCGATTTTTATCGCATTGCCGCAATGGATTACGGGTTTCTTGCCGTTCGATAAAACGGACTCGGGTTGGGAGGGCGTATGGTTCAACCTGTCGGAAGGCGGTGTGCGGTTGCTGATTTTTATCGCCTACATTTTGTTGATTTCTTTGATTCCGTCCCTCAAACGCGTATTTATGTGCCACGGAGCGGAGCATAAAACCATCACTTGTTACGAAAAAGGAGAGTCGTTGACGGTCGAGAACGTCCGCAAATGTTCGCGTGTGCATGATCGTTGCGGAACGACGTTCCTGTTTTTGACGATGATCGTCAGTATTCTCGTGTTTTCGCTGGCGAACGTAGTCGTCGGGAGGTGGTTGTACACCGACAACGACGCGCTCAACGGGATTATTCGTTTTTCGTTTAAGTTATTGTTATTGCCCGTGGTGGCAGGCGTTTCCTACGAAATTCTGCGTCTGCTCGCCAAAACCAAGAGCAAAATTTTCTTTATTTTCAAACTCCCCGGCTTATTGTTGCAGAAATTGACGACGCGAGAACCCGAGGACGGTATGATAGAATGCGCGATTGCCGCATTTGAAACGGTTTTGAAAATGGACGAAGATCCGACCGTTCCCGAGCGCGTTTTTGCGACTTCCGGGAAATTGACGGTGTTGTTGCGGAACACGCGGAAACGCTTTGCGAGTAGCGGCATCGACGAGGACGAAGCGGAGTGGATCGTATCCCTGTGTTTGAATATCCCGAAGAGCGCGGTTTCCACGACGGAAATGTTCGTGAAAGCCGCACAAGCCAAGGAGATCATTCGCATTGCCGACGAACGCTTGACCGGCAGACCGCTTTGGTACATTTTCGGCGATACGGATTTTTGCGGTTACAAAATCAAAGTGGACGAACGCGTGCTGATCCCTCGCCCCGAAACGGAAGAAATGGCAATGATGGTCGTCGGCGCGGCGGAGGAAGGGTGCAACGTTCTCGACCTTTGCACGGGAAGCGGCGCAATCGCGATCGCGGTGTATAAAGAGCTTGAAAAAACAGGCAAAATGCCCAAAGTAACGGCGACGGATATCAGTGAGGACGCGCTTTCGCTCGCGAAAGAAAACGCGGAGCTCAACGGCGCGAACGTGCTGTTCGTGCAATCGGACTTGTTCGAGCGCATTCGCGGCAGATTCGACGTAATCGTCTGCAATCCGCCCTATATTCCGACGAAAGAAATTAAAAAATTGCAAAAGGAAGTCCGAAAATTCGAGCCGCACCTCGCCCTCGACGGCGGAGCGGACGGACTCGATTATTATCGCCGAATCGCGGCGGAGGCGAAACACTATCTCGTTCGAGGCGGCATGTTGATTATGGAAGTAGGCGAAGGACAGGCAGAGGAAGTGGCAAAACTCTTCACCGGCAACGTTTACACGATCATCGGGCAGGATTTCAACGGCGTCAATCGATACGTCAAGATCATCATGTAAAAAAGGAGAAAGCCGATGCTGAAAAAGTTGGCAGACATCAAAAAACGTTACGAATTTTTGTCCGAACGCCTTGCCGATTCCGCCGTCATCGCGGACATGGGTACGTGGCAACGCTATTCTAAGGAGCAATCCGACCTTTCCGAAACGGTTGCAAAATATGACGAATATCTCGCGACGGAACGCGACATGACGGACGCTTTCGCGCTCGCGGAGACGGAATCCGACCCCGAAATGAAAAAAATGCTCACCGAAGAGGGGTATGCCTGCAAAGAGAATCTCGCGACGTTGCTCGGCGAGCTGAAGATCCTGCTCCTGCCCAAAGACAAAAACGACGAGCGCGGTTGCATTTTGGAAATTCGCGCCGGCACGGGCGGTGAGGAAGCGGCACTGTTCGCCGCGGAACTCTGCCGCATGTACCAAAACTATTGCGCGGCGCACCGTTTGCGCGTGGAGGAACTCGACGTCAACGCCACGGAGCTCGGCGGCGTGAAAGAAGCGGTTTACAACGTGACGGGCAACGGCGCGTATAAATTATTGAAATACGAGAGCGGCGTTCACCGCGTTCAGCGCGTTCCGACGACGGAGACGCAGGGCAGAATCCACACTTCGGCGGCGACGGTTGCGGTGCTTCCCGAGGCAGAAGAAGTGGAAGTGGAAATCAACGACAAGGATATCCGAATCGACATTTTCCATTCGGGCGGCGCAGGCGGACAGAACGTCAACAAAGTGGCTTCGGCGGTGCGTATCACCCATTTCCCGACGGGAATCGTGGTCACCTGCCAGGACGAGCGTTCGCAGTTAAAGAATAAGGAAAGAGCCTTCAAAGTGCTCCGTTCGCGCGTGTACGATTTTTACAACGGGCAGAACGCCCGTGCGCGCGAGGAACATCGTCGTAGCATGGTCGGCTCGGGCGACCGAAGCGAGCGCATTCGGACGTACAATTATCCGCAGAGCCGCGTCACCGACCACCGAATCGGACTTAGCCAGTACAATTTGGAGGCATTTTTGTCGGGAGACATCGATTCGATGGTAGAGGCGTTGACGTTGGCGGACAGAGAAGCGTTACTCGCCTCCGCGGAGTCTTGATTTTCGAGCCGCCTTGGTTATGACCGAGCGCATTCCGTGCTTTATTACAAGATAGAAAGTCAAGATGCAACGAAACGTTGCATATCGACGAAAAAGGAGTATTCCGCGTTACTTGCCCTCCTTGTGTAAAGGAGGGGTAGGGGAGGATTGATTGCACGTTGTATTGAAACGTACCGGCGACATTTCCGCGTTACTTGCCCTCCTTGTGTAAAGGAGGGGTAGGGGAGGATTGAAAAAACGAAAACCATGGATAAAAAGTATAATAAACGACTTGTTTCGACCGCAAAAATGCTCAGGAAAAACATGACGAAAGAAGAGCGACGGTTGTGGTATAGTTTTTTAAGAGAATATCGCGTAAAATTTTTAAGGCAGAAAATTTTAGGAAACTACATAGTAGATTTTTATTGTGCAAAGGCGAATTTAGTAATCGAGCTCGATGGCTCACAGCATTATGAGGAACGGAATCTTCAATCCGACCTGTTGCGCGAAAAATATTTATCGCAATACGGGATATATGTATTGCGGTTCTCTAATTTGGAAATAAAGGAAAATTTTTCCGCAGTATGCGAACGAATAGACGAGGTTGTTTGTAAGCGTTTCCATGAGAATCAGAAACAGTGATTATCGTTTAGCATATTGTATCACACACCTTATCGCCTTTGGGCAGCGTTCCGTTGTATCGAAACGTACCGGCGACATTTCCGCGTTACTTGCCCTCCTTGTGTAAAGGAGGGG
>CAYZOF010000103.1:0-3786 GCA_964479935.1 uncultured Clostridia bacterium
CTTGGTTGGGTGTCTTTTTTTGTCTTGAAAGACTGTCACTTAGCGCGACAGCCCCCGGTAGAGGTTTGCCGATGAGTAATAGACAAAAACACTCCGATTTTGTATAATAGAGTCGTAGTCTGGCAGCGGCAACGAAAAAAACAAAATCGAGGCGAAGTCTGAAACCTAATGTTTTTTAGCAGAGAATAATTCAAATAAAATTTTGCATAGCAAATAAGCCATCGGTGGATGACTAAAAAGATAGTGTAAAATATTTTTTGTAAACACTCTCTGAAAAAAGACAAGAGAGTTAAAACCTTGTATAATGTTAAGTGTAAAAAAATAAACCCAAGGGATAGCTCTCTTATGTCTAATTATACCACAGAACTCATAAAAAATCTATTAACGTATCCGTCCTTTGTGTATTTCGGGTATCTTCTCGCAATTATACAAACAGATAACGGAACGGAATTTACCACGCCGAAGATTGCCAAGGCGACGACGATAAATGCGGTAGATAAATTTTTAATGAAATACGGAATCGAACATAAACTTATACGACCGCATACGCCAAGGCATAACGGAAAGGTCGAGCGGTCGCATAGAACCGACCAAGAGTGCTTTTATAAACGTTTAACCTATTCTACCTACGAAGAATTAAAAGAGAAAATGGCGGAATGGCTTCAAAGGTATAATAATCGTCCGCACTCGTCTTTACGGAATAGAGAAGGTAAAAGGGTATGGCTTACCCCGATAGAAAAGAGAGAAGAACTCTTTGAAGATTATCAACAATATGGTTTTAAGGACGAAGAAGAAAACGACTTCAAGATTCGTTTCTTAAAGAAAACCGCTTAAATAATATCGATAAAATATAGAACTCCGCAGGGAGCGGAGAGTTTTAGTGTACGCCTTTAGCAAAATAATTGACTTTTTTCGAGAGAAAGAATATAATTGATTTTGTTTCAAGTTTTTTTTATTGCAATTTTGCCTATGTTCCACACTTTTTCAAAAAAAATTAAAAAATTTTCCAAAAACTACTGAAAAAATGCTTGACTTAATCACAAAAAATGCGTATAAAAGACTTGACTTATGAATGCTTTTATGATATCATTATATATAAATATAGCCGCATTGGTACCGGTAAATCCTTTATCGGCTTCAAACACGGCAATTTGGAAATACAATGTACCTACGTTGATGAAAGTGGCTTTCCTCTTGGTATGTGGCTTTGGCGCATTCGCGGAGGCAAAATCGAATTGAGGACAGAAGGCGTGAACGGTAATCAGCTTGAACGATTAAGAACAATCGGATTTGAGTTCTCGACGGAAGCAGAAACGCCGATTACTCAAAAGCAATAGCTGTTACCTAATAAAAAGATTTGTGCTTCAATTGTGCTCGACGATGGATTGCATCTACACAAGGTGTGTTTTACGATAGTTGAGGGAATATTGATTTTGAAAAGTGGAATATTTGATGAACAAGAATTGAAGATGTTTTGAAAATCATTCAAGGTTTTTTTGTCTGTATAGCAGATGATAAGCGATATGAGTTTTCATCCAAAGAAGAATTTACGGATAACGATTTATATAAAAATTATGTGGTTACTTCTATCCGTTCAAAGGACAATACACTTATTCTTGAATTGCAACCTTGGCAAGCACCTGTTACAGATATGAATGCTAAGTGGGTTAAGGAGTACACGGAATCAAATGGCTCGGAACCGAGTTTTTTCTCAATATCCGCTAAATATCCGCGTTATAAATAAAGGTTAAAGAGGTGAATAAATCTTATGACAGAAAATAGAAAAATGATTCCGTTTAGTCCTCCCGATATTTCGGATGCAGAAATAACCGAAGTTGCCGAGGCACTGCGTTCCGGCTGGATCACGACAGGTTCGAGGACAAAACAGCTCGAAAAGCAGATTGCCGAATGGATTGGCACGGAAAAATGCGTTTGTCTTAACTCTCAGACCGCTTGCGCCGAGATGGCTCTTCATGTTATGGGCATCGGCGCAGGTGATGAAGTGATTACGTCCGCGTACACATACACAGCTTCCGCTTCCGTAATTGCTCATGTGGGCGCAAAAATTGTGCTGATCGATACACAAAAAGACAGCTTTGAAATGGACTATGATGCCCTTGAAGCGGCGATCAACGAAAAAACAAAGGCGATCATTCCCGTCGATCTCGGCGGCGTGCCGTGCGATTACGACCGCATTTTTGAGATAGTGGAACGCAAGAAGCATCTGTTCAAACCGTCGAATGATATTCAAAAAGCACTCGGCAGAGTGGCGATCATGGCGGATACGGCTCATGCTTTCGGTGCCAAGTGGCATGATAAGATAATCGGTTCGGTTGCCGACTTTTCGAGTTTCAGTTTTCATGCCGTTAAGAATTTCACGACTGCCGAAGGTGGCGCGCTGACATGGAGAACGATACCGGGCATCAGCAATGAGGATATTTACAAAAAGCTCCAGCTTCTCAGCCTGCACGGACAGTCAAAAGATGCACTTGCCAAGACGAAGCTCGGCGCATGGGAGTACGATATAGTCGGTACATATTACAAGTGTAACATGACCGACGTTGCGGCGGCGATCGGGCTCAAACAATTTGAGCGTTATCCCGATATGCTGAAACGCAGAAAAGAGATTATCGAAAAATACGATGCTGCGTTCAAACCGCTTGGTGTTGAAACTCTTGACCATTATAACGATGAACGCATTTCGTCGGGACATCTTTACATAACGCGTGTCCCGAATATCACGCTCGAACAGCGCAATGAGATCATCATCAAAATGGCGGAACGGGGTGTTGCTTGCAATGTGCATTATAAGCCGCTTCCGATGCACACGGCATATAAAAATCTCGGCTTCGATATCAAAGACTATCCCAATGCTTATGCGCATTTTGCAAATGAGATCACTTTGCCGTTGCATACCTGCCTTTCGGATGAAGATGTGGAGTATGTGATTGAGCAATACAAAGAGGTTTTGGGAGAGTACATAAAATGATGCTCAGAAAATGGGAGCAACTCCCACCCGAAATGCAAACCGAAGAAGTACGAAAATACTATGATATTCTCAAAAAGAAACAGGTCAGTCTGTTTTTCAAGAGAGTGTTTGATATTTTCGCATCGGCAGTCATGCTCGTTATTCTTTCGCCGGTATTTTTGATATTGGCAATCGCAATAAAAATCGACTCTCCCGGCCCTGTGTTTTATCGGCAGGAGCGAGTAACACAGTATGGTAGGCGCTTCCGCATCCACAAATTCCGCACGATGGTGCAGAACGCGGATAATGGATCACAAGTTACGGTCAACAATGACAGCCGTATAACCAAAGTCGGCAAAGTGATACGTGATTGCCGATTGGACGAAATCGCACAGCTCATTGATGTGATCCAAGGTCGCATGACATTCTGTGCGACAAGGGCCGAATCGTCGAAATACGTTGAGAAATATACTCCCGAGATGATGGCGACACTTTTGCTTCCCGCCGGCGTTACAAGCCTTGCGAGCATTCTGTATAAGGACGAGGCAAAACTGCTTGACGGTGCGGAGGATACCGATACGGTTTACATCGAAAAGATACTGCCCGGGAAGATGTACTATAACTTAAAAGGAATTGAGCAGTTCAGCTTCTGGGGCGATATAAAGATCATGTTTATGACCGTATTCGCGGTGTTGGGTAAGGAATATAAAGGCGATTATGAGGTTGTCCAAGAAAAAGAGGGGGTTGAGGTATGAGCACGGACAAACGGTTAATTGCTTTACTGACAAATAATGACGATGATATTTACTGTTTCCGCA
>CAYZOF010000104.1:0-3784 GCA_964479935.1 uncultured Clostridia bacterium
GCTTTTGAGCCAGTCGAATGATGTAGTTGCTTAAATCGAATTCATTTTGATTCACGAATCTCCTTTTGGAAAAATAAGGTCAGTTTCCCCGTCGGGAAACATAAACGCGTTCACTTTTGCCGTGATTTTCCTTACACTATTTAATTAGAGGGAAATCGGACGTTTTGTAACACGTTCAACGAAAATTTTGTTGAAAACACCAAAATATTAACGCATATTCGGCTTATAATAACGACCGCGAATGGTAATTACGCCGTCCGCAGGTTCGATTTTTCCGCATTCGCAAGCGCGCAGGATATACTTTTCGTCCAACGGTATTGCTTTCGGGATATTCCCGTGATCAAAGGTATCGCTGTCGGAAACGGCGATAATTTTGCATTTTTTAGATACGAGATCGGCACTGAATTCCCAAATTTCATCGTAGCGATTTACGCTGTCAATGATAAAAGAAACGTTGAGCGCAGGGGAGTAAGCGGTGATTCTAAAATAGTTGTTCATAAAATTTTCTCCTTATGGTAGCGGTCAAGCTGCGATATTTTTTAATTGTTTGTTGGCGTACGGTAGCCATTGTTGGTATACGAAGTTTAGAACATTGTCGTTTGGTTTTGTGTTATGTTCGGCGTAGCATTGCAGAACGGATTTTTTACTCGGCGAGTATTCCACCGTCACGAACGGTGTAGCTATATTCGTATCAATGCGCACGAAAAATATAAGCGTTTCTTCACGCACGAATTTTTGGTCGTAGCCCATACCTCCGACGCAGTGACAGAGCTCTTTCCCCTCGCGAATAAGCTCGGCAGGGGAGTGTGCAATCAGGCAAGAGAATCCGTTTGTGCCGTTCATCTGCAAAGTTGTATACTTTTCGGCAACACGCGCGAATTGCACGTAAAAGGCTTTTCGTTTTTCTTCGTCAAGCTTTGCTTTTTTTGTTTCATATTCGTCAATGCGAATATCGTGCCAACGCTTGAAATCGTGAGGATAGCAATTTTTTGCCGAACGCATATCCAAGCCCAATTCCTGACAAGCCTTGAAATAGTCTTTATAGCTATACAAGCCTATATTTCGGGATACCATGTACGAGATGAACGCATGTAGCGAGCCCCGGAAAAATTCTCGTAACGGCTTAAAGGCACTGTTTGCCGTAAGCTCTTTTCTTAGAAGATCTTCTTGTTGAATATCATTGCACGGGCGTTTGGACTTAAACGCTTTCAATAGAGTGGATACGTAGTATTTATGTGTGGAAATGTCTTTTTTGTTTTGAATGAGCCAACGACAAAATGCTTTATTTTTGGCGCATTCGCGTAGGATTTGTTTGCTGTGTACGTAATCGGAAAAACCGAGCTTGACCAGATATTCTACCTGCGGATATTGTTCGTAAAGTCGTAAATATTGTAAAACGTCCACGCCGTTGTATAAATCGTAGGTGCAATACTTATATTCGGGGAATTTATAAACGAGTGCAGGATTGACGACAATGGCGTACGGATCGTAAGCTTTATCGGGCGCATAGTACCATTTATCATTCTCGAACCATTTTGCATGTGCTTGAATACCCTCGGCGAACCAACCTACGCGGAAGCCCATGCCCGTGAGGTAGCAATATTCCAAATCACGTACAAGACATTGCTCGGAGTGTAAGCCGTGGACGGCAACCTGCTTGCAATACCACTGCTTTTTGTGATGCTTTACGGCTACGGTGACTTTTACAAGCTCTTTATGCCAAACGGCGAGATAGGCATAGAAACGATTTATCCCCGTTGGCGAGGGGTAAAAGACTTTGTCCTTTTTATAAATAGCATTAAGAATGTATTTCGGAATCGGTTTAATGTGTTTTTTATCTAACATAGTGATCTCCTGTTATTGCATATCGAGCTCGTAATCGAACAATTCATAGAGTGTGAGAAGAGCGGTTTTATCAAAGAAACATTGCAAGGATAGTTCTTCCTTGAAATCTTCGTTTTCATCGTTATTCTCATACATGGTAGGCTCGTTTTTCTTGTTGGTAACTATTTTAACATCGTCGCTTTCATCGTTATCCTCGTACATGGTTGGCTTATTTTCTTTCTCGACGGATATTTCGGTATCGCTGTATGGGGTAGCGACATTATCTTGGACAACGATCAAGTTGTAAAGCTCGGCGATTTTATGAAAATATATATCGGAAGCGTGGTAGGGAAAGCCGATCATAGGTACTCGTTCAGGAAGTCCGCAATCGCGCCCCGTTAAGGTCAAATCGAAACGATTTGCAAGCTTTACGGCGTTATCTCCGAACACTTCGAAGAAATCCCCGAGCCGATAAGCAATGACGGCATGGGGATATTCGTTTTGGAAACGCATATATTTTTGATACAGCGGCGACGCTTGTTGTAACGGAATAGTTTCCTTTTCGTTTAATTTCGGTACAGAGGACAAAATTTCGCCTGTTTCCATATCCACGTTAAGCTTAGCGGTATGTTCGATATTATCTTGAAGTTCCTCAACGGGTTCTTCGATTCCTTTTTTTGCAACCTCTTCGGGTTTAGGCTCTTCCGCTTTTTGCATCATATCAAATAAATTGAATTGAGTAAGTGGCGGTGTGGATTTTGCTTGAATGGCAGGGGCAGGTGTGCGTTGAACATTGGAAGTATTCTTTTTCGGCGCAGACTTATATTCCGTACCGTCTTCGTTGTAAAGCGTACCGATTATATCTGCCTCCTCAAAATAATGCATTGCCCAGCCGAACACGATTTCGTCTTTAACGCAAGCGGACGTTGCACCTTTTGCGGAAAGTTTCCTTGCTTCCTCGCAAGCGTATTTCATAAAGCCCGAAAGCGTCTTTTTGTTGATAAGGGGCTTGCCGTCTTTTTCATAAGACGTGCCGTTGTTGATTTTTTCGACAAGCGTTTCGCTTGCGTTTTCTTCTAAATAAGTAAGGATAATTTCTTCTTGCTTGTTGGTTGCGGTAAGATTTAATTTCATAGCAGTATTCTCCTTAAAACGGCAATTCGTTTAACATTTCTGCGATTTTGCATTCTAAACGTTCAAGCGTGGTATAGTTGTTAAAACCGCCGCGATAATCCGTTTCGTTTTGCGCCGTTCGGATTAAAATATGCTTGTACCAGTCGTTTGAAAAATATCGCACGTCGCTTATGGAAATGTATACGTATTTGTTTTCCGTTCCGCCCTTAATAAAAGCAGAAAAACAATAGTGATTTTTTCCGACGTTGACAAGCCGCCAGTTGTTAGCGGTGCAGATGGATTTTAAGTAGTTGATATATTTTGTTTGAAATTTTTTATAATCTTCGCCGGTGTAACAGCCCGACGAAAATTCGTAACCGATATATTTTTGTAATTCGTTGAGTTTAGCCATTGTTTTCGTGCTCCTTAATAATTCCGTAGATGTCGTCTGCGTAGAATTGACAGTTGAACCAGTTAAAAACGGCGGTGCATTTCACACCGCCGTAATCTACTATGTAATTCGTTCCGTCTTTGTCTTCTAACACCGTAATTTCTCTCATTTCGCCGTCGAGCGAATGAATGTGCGCCATTGCTTTATAAGGTTTCATTTATTCCGCCTCCAAAATTCGTAATTCTAAAAAATCATGTAAATACCAGTCCGCCTTGCAGGTTAAGTACCACCAAAGCTCGTGTTCTTTTCCGTCCGTAAAATCGGAACGGTCAAGCTCGTAGCTATGTAATACTTTTCCGTTTTCAAAGGCGTTAGCCGCCCAACTCATTTCGGGCTTTTGCTCGTTTTCTATAATCTCATTGAAACGCTTAACAGCTTTTTCATAAGTATCGAATG
>CAYZOF010000105.1:0-3521 GCA_964479935.1 uncultured Clostridia bacterium
GGGCAATCCTTGGACGCCCTGTTTTTGACGCAACGCTGCGCATGCGAATTCCCGGTGCACCGCTCCTGCAAAGAACTGTCCTTGCATCTCCCCCGAATTCAATTCCAAAGCCGGTGTTCCGCTTTCCGCGATTATCTTCGGCGGCAGAAGAGCGACGACGACTCCGCTCGTTTACCAGTCCAGAGATTGGAACCACGGTACGTTCGTAGGGACGATTATGTCCTCCGAAACGACGGCGGCTGCTACCGGCGCGGTAGGCGTGCTTCGTCACGATCCTATGGCAATGAAGCCTTTCATGGGTTACTCGGTGGATAAATACTTCCAGCACTGGATCGATATGGGGGCGAAAGTCGAAGAGAGCAAGCAACCTAAGATCTTCAACGTAAACTGGTTCCGTCAGGACGAAAACGGCAACTTCATGTGGCCCGGATTCGGCGATAATATGCGTGTACTCGATTGGATCTTGGATAGATGCGAAGGAAAAGCGGACGCTCGCGAAACGGCAATCGGTTACGTTCCTTACGCAAAAGACATCAACATCGAGAATTGCGATATCACGGCAGAAACGCTCGATAAGCTCCTCGTTGTGGATAAAACGCGTTGGGCGGCGGAAGCTGAAGAAATTACCAACTACTATGCAGAAAACTTTGGCGATAAGATGCCTAAGGAAATCATGGAAAACCTTGAAATCCTTAAAAAGAACTGCGCAGAATAATTTTTGACGACAAAACTCCCGTTGGAACGACACAACGGGAGTCTTTTGTCTATGGAAGGAAAAATGAAAAAAGTACTTATTTTATCGGGAAGTCCCAGAAAGAGCGGAAATTCCGACACGCTTTGCGACGAGTTTGCTCGCGGAGCGAAGAAAGTCGGTAACGGCGTGGAAAAGATCCGCGTTTCGGAAAAGAATATCGCCCCCTGCCGAGCTTGCTATTATTGTAGGGATCACGCCGGAAAATGTGTTTTTCAAGACGATATGGGCGATGTTTTACAAAAGATTATCGATTGCGACGTGTTGGTTTTGGCTTCGCCCGTATATTTTTATTCCGTTTGCGCGCAACCGAAAACCGTTATCGACAGAACGGTGGCTCGTTGGACGGAAATTGCGAATAAGGAGCTATATTATATCGCGACGGCGGCGGAAGAGGACGAAGATACGTTGGATACTACGCTCGCTTGTTTTCACGGCTTTGCAAAGTGCATAGACGGGTACGACGAAAAAGGAACGCTGTACGGAAAAGGCGTTTACGAAAAAGACGACGTCGAAAAGCGACCGGAGCTTTTGCAGATTGCTTACGAAATGGGTTTATCCGTACACGATTAAAAGAAACGCCGCGGCAAATCGTCGCGGCGTAAAGTTTATGTTTATAACGATAGACGCCTTGGAAACAAGTTCCAAGGCGTCTACCTATATGATAAGGGGGAAAATGATGAGCTATTTTATGTATTTCAGTTACCCACAACCGATTTACAAATATATTTTAACATATAAGATTAAATTTGTAAAGAGTTTTTTGAAAAAATTTTTTTTTATTTGAAAAGTATATGTATCAAGCAAAAAATGTTAAAAAATCACAAAACAACAAAAAAATCGACGGAATTACATAATTCGACACAGCAAACAAGCCAAAACGACAGAGGCGAAATAGGAAAAAAGGGAAATGAGAATGGCGGCGTTTAATTTTTTTCGTTTCAGTCCTGCGAAGTAGACCGCGCCGATATAAAATATCGTTTCCGACGAGCTGTACACGACGCAAGCGCAACGCGCGACGTAGCTGTCGGCTCCGTACGTTTCCAAAATCTCCGTAATGATGCCGACGGAGCCGCTCCCCGAGAGCGGTTTTATCAATACCAGCGGCGCGATTTCTTCGGGGATGCCGAACAGGGAAAACGTCGGTTGCAGAAAACGGGCAAGAAGCGTGCCCAAGCCGCTGACCTCCGTCAGTTTGCAAAGAATGGCAACAGCGGCGACGTACGGGAATACGGATACGACAAGCGGTATCGCGCCTTTCATGCCTTGTATGAAACTGTCGTATACGTGCACTTTTCGAAAAGAAGCGAATAGAAAGGAGAACAGAAATAGCAGGGGGACGCAAAGCGCGAACAGACGATTCATCGTATACAAGCCTCCTTGCGCCTTTTTCGGCTCGAAAAAGCGAGCGGCGTATTCGTGCGCGAAACGGCTTTGTCTTTCGGACGTAAAAAGCTCCACGTCAACAATACGCCCGTTACGGTGGAAAACAAGGTGGTTAGGAACGCGGGCAAAAGAATGTCATTCGGCGACGTGCTTTGCAAAGCGGTGCGCAGACTGATCATGGACGTCGGAAACAGTTGCAAGGAAGTGGCGTTGAGAACGAACAGCATTGCGGAGGCGTATTCCGCGTGTTCCGTTTTATCCAAACGTTGCGCGGCTCGAATGCCGTACGGCGTTGCCGCACCTGAGATTCCTAAAAGGTTTACGGAAAAGTTCATGCAGACGTTGCGGACGGCTTCTTCGTCCGAGGTTTTCAATAATTTTTTTACGAGCGGTTGCAACAGTTTAGAGATTCCTCTTGCCGCGCCGCAATCTTCCCATAGGCGGATCAATCCCATCCATACGGCGTGAGAAGCTACGAGGGAGAGACAGAGCGTCGCACTCTTGCTCGCCCCGTCCAACAGCGTTTGCAAAAAGCCGTTTGGATCGACGAACAACAACGACAGGGCAGAGAAAATAAAAATGATGGCGAAAAGCGTATTCATAGCGTAAATATATGCGTTGACGGTCGGAAAAATGTCAAGCGGCGCAATCGTAAGGGCGTTCGGGAGAGAAAACTCGCGCCTTTTTTTACGATCCGAAGGAAAAGGAAAGAAAAAGAGTTTACATTTCAGCGGAAAAGTAGTATAATTTATTTGTATCATTATATAGAAAAGGAGTAAAGTTATGGCGAAGAAACCTTATTATATTACGACGGCGATAGCCTACACATCCGGAAAACCGCATATCGGTAACACGTACGAGGCGATTCTGGCGGATGCAATCGCGCGGTTCAAGCGCAAGGAAGGTTACGACGTATTTTTTCAGACCGGTACGGACGAACACGGTCAAAAAATTCAAGAAAAGGCAAAGGCGGCAGGCGTAACGCCGCAGGCTTTTGTGGATAACGTCGCAGGGGAGATTCGCGAAGTTTGGGATTTGGTGAATACCTCCTATGACAAGTTTATCCGTACGACGGACGAAGCGCATACGAAGCAGGTTGCCAAGATCTTTAAGAAATTTTACGATCAAGGCGATATTTATAAAGGCTACTATGAGGGCATGTATTGTACGCCTTGCGAATCGTTTTGGACGGAGAGTCAACTCGTGGACGGGAAATGTCCCGATTGCGGCAGAGAGGTCAAACCTGCCAAAGAAGAGGCGTATTTCTTTAAGATGAGCAAATATGCCGACCGCTTGATCGAGCATATCAATACGCATCCCGAATTTATCCAACCCGTTTCGAGAAAGAACGAGATGATGAACAACTTCCTTTTGAAAGGGTTGC
>CAYZOF010000106.1:0-3509 GCA_964479935.1 uncultured Clostridia bacterium
GCAACGTTCCGCAGTATAAGCCCTCCTTGTGTAAAGGAGGGGTAGGGGAGGATTGATTGCAACTATTTCGAAAAACTATAAGTTATCCTTTAAGTACCTTTTTCAATGGTAAGATGCAACGGAACGTTGCCAACGTTGCGTTGCATCTTGACGACGGGCAAAGTCTTCGATATGGTGACGGGCAATTCGCTTGTAACGGGCAACGTTCCGGCAACGTGTTGCTTCATTCCTTTTAACATTTTTATAAAACAACAAACAAGGGACTGTCGTTTCATGCAACAGTCCCTTTTCGCTAAATTGTTTTTTAATTGTTCCGCAAATGCAAGGCTTTGATCATCTGCCCGACGTAACGCACGGGGATAAGCTCGATTTTTTCGGCGTATTTTTCGCAAAGTTTCATGCTCTTTTCCGGAAGAATCACGCGCTTGAAGCCTGCTTTCATGCACTCGTTGACGCGTTTGTCGGCATAGCGCACAGGACGGATTTCACCCGTTAAACCGACTTCGCCAAACAACGCGGTGTATTTGTCGATGGGGACGTCGTTTGCCGCCGAGGCAAGCGCGGCGCAGATTGCCAAATCGACCGACGGTTCGTCCAATTTTATGCCGCCCATGGCGTTCACGTATACGTCCGAAGTGAAAAAGGGAATGCCGCAACGTTTTTCCAAAACGGCAATCAAAACCACCAATTTGTTGTAGTCGACACCAAGGCTCATGCGGCGCGGTTGCCCGTAAGGCGTTTTGGAAATAAGCGTTTGAATTTCCACGTTCATGCACCGATTTCCGCTCTCGGAAGGAGTCACGGCAGAGCCTGCCGCTACGCCGCGCGTTTCGGAAAGAAACAGGTCGGAATAATCGTTTACGCTGTGGATTCCGTCTTCCGTCATCTCAAACACGCCTACCTCCTGCGCCGATCCGAAACGGTTTTTGACGGCTCGGAGCAGGCGATAATTGTCCTCTTGTTGACCTTCGAAATATAATACTGTGTCCATGATGTGTTCGAGGACTTTCGGGCCCGCCAGAGAGCCTTCTTTTGTCACGTGTCCGATGATGAAAAAGGTAATGTTTTGCGATTTTGCGATCCGCATCAGCTTCGCGGCGCATTCGCGCACTTGTCCTACCGAGCCTGCCGCCGACGACAACGATTCCGTATACACCGCCTGAATGGAGTCGATGACGACGAATTTGCTTTCGCCCAAGCTCTCCTCGATGTCCTCTAAACAGGTTTCGTTCAGGAGCAGTAAATTGTCGGAATTTAATCCTAAACGGTCGCAACGCATTTTTACCTGCGAACAGCTTTCTTCGGCGGAAACGTAAAGGGTAGGGGCGGCTTGCTCGGTGGCGAGATATGCCGCAACCTGTGTCAAAAGGGTGGATTTCCCGATGCCGGGATCGCCGCCGAGCAACACGAGCGAACCGCGTACGATACCGCCGCCGAGCACGTTGTCGAATTCGGAAATGCCGCTCTTTACTCGGTCGAATTTTTCATAACCGATTTGCGAAAGTGGCAACGCTCGATTTTTTAATAGGTTCGTAACGCCGCGCGTCGAGTCGTTTTTCGCGCTTTCCGACGGGCGGACAAGTTCTTCTTGCATGGTGTTGAAATTGCCGCAGTCGGGGCAACGCCCTAACCATTTCGGCGCAACGCAGCCGCATTCCGAGCAGACGTATTGACTGGTCGGGGCTTTTTGTTTGGTTGCCATATGTTTTTCTCCTTTTAATCGTGCAGCAGCACGTAGGCGTGCACGGTAATTCCTTTGCCTTCTCCGACGTATCCGAGCCCTTCGTTCGTGCCGGCGGAAATGCCGATTGCCGTCGCGGGGATTTTTAATGTGACGGCAAGGTTGTTTTTTATGTCGTCGATGTATTTCGCAAGGCGAGGTCTTTCCGCTTGAATGGCAACGGAGAGATTTTGCACGCCGTAGCCTTTTTCGGCGAGAATGGACAAAACTTGTTCCAACATTTTCATCGAACTTGCGTTCTTCCAACGGTCGTCCGTGTCGGGAAAATAATGCCCGATGTCCTTCAAACCGGCGGCGGAAAGCAGGGCGTCCATTACGGCGTGTACGAGCACGTCGCCGTCGCTATGGGCAATCAATCCGCTCTCCGACGGGATTTGAACCCCTGCCAACACGATATACTCTTGTTTTTTACCGAAAGCGTGCGTGTCGATTCCGTAGCCGCAACGCACGATATTCGCTTGGAAATCTTCCGCATAGGTCATTTTGACGTTTTTAGACGAGCCTTCGCAAAGGCAGGGCGGCTTGCAGAACGCCGCATACACGGAAGAATCGTCGGTGTACGAGCGGTTCGGTTGCGCGAAAGCTTGTTCGTACGCCTGTAAAATTTCCGCGCGGTAAAATCCTTGCGGTGTTTGAATTTGCCGCAAAGTGTTGCGGTCGGGTACGCACACGATTTTTCCGTCTTTCGTTTGCGCAATCGTGTCGCGGCATTCGACGGCACAAACGGCACTGCCGTTTGTTTGGATACTATCGATGCAAGATCTGATGACGTCAAGGGTGACGAAAGGTCTTGCTCCGTCGTGAATGAGCACGATGTCCGAGCGGCTTTGCTTTAAGGCGTTGTACACGGAATGCGAACGCGTTTCGCCGCCGAGCATGACAGACGCTTTGGGGAAAGATTTACATAGCGTTTGAATTTCGTCGAAGTCCGTTTCGGACGCCGTGACGATAATTTCGTCGATTTCCGAGCAATCGAAGACGGACAGCGTCTTTTCGAGCACGGTAGTGCCCTGATAGGGGACGAGCAGTTTGTTTTTCTCGAAGCCGGCTCGGTTGCCTTTCCCGGCGGCGCAGATGACGGCGCAGACGGTTTCGGTGCTCATGCGATGACCTCGTAAAGGGAAGCGGCTTCTTCCTTTTTGACCGTTTCCTTGACGTTCAATACACGGAGTTTTAAGCTGCTCGTCGAATACAGCACTTCGATTACGTCGCCGACTTTGACGCTCGCGGACGGCTTTGCAACCTTGCCGTTGACCAAAACTTTTTCCGCGTCGCACGCTTCTTGCGCGACGGTGCGGCGTTTCAAAATACGGGATACTTTCAAAAATTTGTCTATTCTCATCGTTGACTCCTTAAAAGACGGATTTTTGGGGAAAATCTATACGCGTGCGACATAAAAAAATTATTTTTTTGACGAATGCCATGCAAAAATACTTGACATCTCGTCGGCGGTTCGGTATAATTAGATAATGTATTATTATGCCTATTATGGAGTAATATCGCGCGGAGCAAATTTCTATCGGGTTTCCGAATGCGGAAAACGTTAGAAAAATAAAGGCGTTCGGCGATTCCTCGCGGACTTCGGTTATCGGTATTATACCGCAAAAACGAAGAAATGTAAAGCGTAAAGAGCGTGAAAATTCAAAATTAGACAAGAATTCGATTTTTATCGATGAAAAGATATACTCGGTAGATCGCCTGAAAACATTATGTAAGGAGCAAAACGAACAAATGGATTTACCTATTCAAAAGTACGGCAAAACCGAAA
>CAYZOF010000107.1:0-3421 GCA_964479935.1 uncultured Clostridia bacterium
TGCGACAATCCCCCTCTTTCATGCAACGGAAATAGGACACGAGAATTTCGGAATTATCAAGGAACTTCTTAATTGTCGGGTTGATATCCACAATCGAAATCTTGTTATACACACGTTCGGGACGATAGCCGTTGACGGAGAAGGTCTGTTTCTTTTCAAAGGGCATCGTGCCGTAGAAAGTGTGCGACGCATACCCTTCCACGCACATTTCCGCACCCTGCGGAATATTTTTCAAGGAAACGTATTTATGACAACGGAAAATCGCGTCTTTGCCGTTGGGCAAATAGTCGGTCATGCCGAACGGCTTTCCGTCCGCCAAGAGCAAATGCTCCACCGCGCCGCTTTCCGTATACAAGTACGGATTTTTCGCATTCGTGCGATAAGTAAAGGTGAATTTTCCGTACGAAAAATCTTCTCCCCAACGGTCGCCGTTGTGAATGGGCTTGCCGTCCAAGAGCACTTCTTGCACCTCTTCTCCGTCGATGAGATAGTCGGTATATATATCCTTCAATCGTACAATTTTCAAAACCAGTCTGTCCAGCTGTTTTAAGTTTGTCAACATTGTATTGATCTCCTTTTGTTGTACAATCCGTCTAAATGGATTTGTCGGAAACGGCAAGTGCCGCTTTGAGCGAACGACCGCTCGCCTCTTCTCCCTGCATCTCAAATACGGCAGAACAAAGCATGTCCGCAATATACGACTGCGCGACGACCGAGGCTAACGTTCCCCCCTCGAACACGACTTCCTTTCGGCAGGTGTAGAAAGTTACGTCCGCATATTTTGCCAACGGCGATTTGTTATAATTGGTCAACACAATCAACGGCGTACCATTCCTCTTTGCGATTTCGGCAAGATTGATAATATCTTTCGTCGCACCGGAAATGCTCACCAGCACCATAACGTCGTGTTCCGACAAGTTAGAGGCGATAATCGTCTGCACATGCGGATCGGCAGTGCATTCCACGGGCAACCCGGTACGCACCAAACGATTTTTAATCATCTGCGGCACGATCGAAGACATGCCTACCCCGAATACGCACACTTTGTGCGCATTGAATATGTACGAAGCCGCTCTTGCACAGTCTTCTTCGGAAAGCTGTTTATACGTTTCCATAATCGCATCCACCATATTGGTCGCAATCCGTTTAGAACCGCTCGCCGGCATATCCTTTTCTTCCGCACCCAGCTCTTGACTGAGCGAAAGTTTGAAATCCTGAAATCCGCGATATCCGAGCTTGCGACAAAAGCGCAAAATCGTCGCTTCCGCCACGTTAATTTTGGAAGAAAGCTCGGTAATCGACATGTAAATAAGATCTTTCTTCGGTACACTCTTAATCTGTTCGATCATGCGAAGCTCCGCCTTCGTAGCAACCGATTTTAAGCTCTCAATCCTGTCAAATACTTTTCCTACCATCGTTATTTTCTCCAACTCCTGTAAATAAATCTGTCTGCATCTACTTTGAAAGGCGTCTGCGGCGCAAAACGCTCGTTCAAATATTCTAAAAAACTCAAATCGTAAGGAGCGTATTTGCTTCCGTTTAATTTTTGCGCATACTCGCTCAAAACGGGTTCGACTTTTCCTTGGCGAAATAGTCCGTACAATTCGCATTCCGCTTTCATAAACGAACGCAGAGCTTCCGTTTCCGTCAAAAACGCCGACGGAGCTTTTTTTTCCAACTCCGCAAGTGCGTCATACTCGCGCTTGTAATGCAAATCGAGCACACGGAAATTTCCGTTCAAAAACAGTCTTTTACGGCGGATCGGTGCAGACATAATATTCGCCTCGTTTTCTTTTACGAACGTTTTTCCTGCCCGCTTGCAACCTCTAAAATAGCCTTCTATTGCTCGTTCCAACGATTTTTGAGCATTGTACCCGTCGCAATCCCATGCGTAATCCGCCATCGTCGCCAACGGAATTTTACTGCACTCGTATAACTCGGAAAGATTGGCGACATACCCAACATGCGTTTCCTGCAAACGACGTCCCCGTCCGTCGATTGCTCCGAAATAAATGCGGCGTTTCGGCTCGAAATCGTTGACCGGATAATTGTCCCAAAGCACCGTCTTACGCCCGAAATTTTTGGCAACTTCTTCGCCGTCCGCCTCAGTGATAATTTCCGCAACGGTATTATACCCCGTCCAAAATACGCCGACGGTAGAATCGAGATATTTCCGCAAATCTACGCGATAAGGAGTCTCAAAATTCTGCATATAGTCCGTGGGGCAGAACAAAAAAGATGCTTTCGGCGAAAGTTTTTTTACAAGGTAATTACATAAATGCGCGTGCGCGTGCGCAACAGAATCGAACTTTTCCGTTTGCGCGTCGGTGAGTTTCGCCTCGATGTCGTCCATGAGCAATGCGAATTTGTCAATTCCCATTGCCTGCACCTTTTTCAATTTGCGCAACAAAATCTCATACTCTGCTTCGTTGGCGTAATCGAAATCCTTTCCGGGACTGATGGCAAAATAGAAGTCAATATGATTGCGTAGCGCGAAATCGAACAACGTCTGCAACCGTGCAGCCTCGTTCTCTGGATAATCCTCTCGCCAACGATCGCGGTGGAATAAGTCGTCTTTCGGAGCATAAATATAGGTATTCATTTTCAAAGATCGCAAAAGCGGCATCAACGCCATTCTCTGTTCGTGAGAATACGGCTTGCCATAAAATCCCTCTACCACGCCTCGGAGCGGAAAAGAAGGATAGTCCATGAGCTCCATAACGGGATATTTTCCGTTTTGTTTTTGCTCAGCCAAAGCCGACTGCGCATACAATTTCGCGCGATCGTTTTGATAATGAATCGCGCATGAGCCGTCCTTATCGACGCGAATAAAATAACCATCTTGCGGCAATGACGCGTCTTTTTTATAATGACGATCGGAAATGTCGATCCATTCGTTCAGCCGATAAAAATTTTTGTACATATTTTCCTCAATTGTGAAAAAAATTTTTCTTCTATTTTACAGCATTTCCGTTCATTTGTCAAGTTCCCGACTCACTATCCGAAAAAAAATTGTAGGATTACAATAGATATGAGACAAAAAGGCTAAAAAAAGTAGCGAAAAACTTCTCTTTATGCTAAAGCTTGAATTCAGAATTGACACAGCTCGTCCAAGGGGTAGCAGAAGATGACCGTGTAGTAATATTTGAATGGTGAGTAAAAAATTCGGCGGCAGGCTACTTGAAGTAGTCCACCGCCATGCTTTGAAATTGAAGTCCGTGCGCTTATTCACGTCGCAGGCTTTATAGTATTGGTTTTAGAACAATGATTTATTTGGTTATTGAAATATTTTTATTCTTCCGCAAATTTGATTTCTTTGAAGGTGTAACCGCAGAAGTCGGCATTTGTGCCTGCAACGACGTCGACGTCGGTGATTGTAAAGCTTCCGTCGTCTGCTTTCGTGAAATTCTTTTGACCTTTA
>CAYZOF010000108.1:0-3346 GCA_964479935.1 uncultured Clostridia bacterium
CAAGGATTGCTTAACGACGTGAATTCGAACGGGTGGGCGGGGTTGTCTAACTGTGTGAATATAGTCGTAAATAACGGCTCGTATCGAGGCGGTTATAATTACGTAGGCGACAACGATTACGGCACTTCTAACAACGCTAAATATACTTATGCGGAATTTGCTGCTTCCGATTTTGCATTTGCTTCCGTAAACGGTTGGAACGGTAATTGGCATAAGTCGGCAAACGGTATTTTGTTCGGCGATTATCTTGTCGGCGAACGAAGCGACGTTTTTGAAGACGGATTGATAATCGGAGGGTAATCGGGTATGCAAAAAACGTTAAAATTAAGAACAATCGCTATATTAACTCTATTGTTTTTGGCTTTATTCTGTTGCGGTATCGGCTTAAACGTTTCTCGCGCGAACGCGAGTTCTACGATAGACGTAGGCGAATTGAATCTTTTGTCGGATTTAAATATCGGCGGAAGCGCAAACGGGTTTTACTTATATGCGGAAAGCGGCAAAAACGCTTTGGCGGTCGATACGTCTTGGGCTCAAAGATACGTTCAAGTCGGCAATACGGTTAAATTAAACGGCGTTTATGCGCGAAGCGCGAATATTTGCAAGGCAAATACAAATAACTACTATCTCGAACTCGGAACTCCCGCAACTGTCGGCAGTACGGTAGAAGTGAAAGGCGATTTCGAACTTTCGGCGGGAGGATATAAATACAAGTTTTCCGTTGATAAAACTTACGGATATACGGGATATTGTTGGTACGATTACGATAATTATCGCGAAGACGAGCTGCATTTGGCTGAAAGCGCGGCAAACGGAATTTATTTTACTTTACCCGAAAACGATTTGCCATACGAAGCCGAAAATTGGGGTTACAGACCTAAGCAATACGGAAACTCTATTTCGGTAAACGGCGTGAATTTTACGCGCGCAATCGTTAAATATCGTACGGATTCGTATTATTTGCCTTTAATCGAAGGGGATAATTCGGATAATCAGAACGTTACGATTCAAAACGGAAGCGTACTTATAATAAACGGTTACTTCGGGCTCGGTTCATGCGTGATAAAAATCAAGCCGATAAAATTCGTATACAACGGAACGGAATGGATTAAAAGCGAAAGTCCCGCCTTTACCGTTTCGGTAAACGGTAAAACAACAATCGGCAAGATCGTAGAAGTAAATGCGGGCGAATCGAAAGAGAAAATAACCGTAACGTCTTCGCTCGGCGGCAACGTCACGGTCGAATACGGCGATTCTTGCGATTCGTCGGGTAATTTTATTAAAAGAGCGAGCGACGATTTTTATAGCGATTACGAATTGGTTGTTTCGCAAGTTTGCGACGGCGTAACTTATTACGATAAAAAAACGTTGCGCGTCGGTTATGCCGATTTCGTTATGGAAAGCGGCGCAACGATCACGGAAAACGGCAAAGGTTTAAAATTTGCGGCAAATATTTCTAAAGATACTTACGAACGCTTGTTAAACGAAAACGCGCAATTCGGAATGATTATTCTCCCCGCGGATTATATTCAAAGCGGTTATGAGGCGACCGTCGAAAACTTTTTCGGCGAAAATCCGAAATTTTCGGACAGCGAGTCGTTATCGAGCAATAGTAAAAGATTTCTTAATGTTGTTCCCGTATTGACTGTTTCGGAAAATTGTTATAAAATAGAGGGGAGCATTACGGACGTTCGCGATAATAACATCGGAAGAAATTTCGTCGGTATAGCTTACGTAAAGAATAACGGCGCTTACACGTTTGCGAGAATTCCGAACGATAATCGCGCGGATATTTCGTGTTCGCTTTATCGCGCGGCTCAATCGGCTATCGAACAAGGCGTAAACGTTGCCTCGAGTTCTGCCGTTATAGAGAAATACGCAAGCGTACTTCAAAACGTCGGCAAGGAAATCAGTGTTTCTTATACCGTAAAACATATATATTCCGAAAACGGATATAAAAGGGCGGAAATCGAAAACAAAACGGGGAATTTGAACGCAAGCGTTACGGAAACGGCACGCCAAGAAGAATTTTTCAGCGTTAATGCCGCGACGTTGACAAAAAATTTAGCGATTGACGGAAGCACTCAATTCGTATTCGAATACGAGGCGATAGGCTTTTCCGACGAAATCGCAGTTTGGGGTATACCGCTTTTAGACGACGCGAACGATTACGATAACGAATATAACAGACAAATCGCAGAAAAACTCGTCGACGCGGGCGTAACGTTGATCGTAAACGTCAATTACGGCAGTTCGCATATCTCGACGATCGATAACGTGGAAACGCTGAAAAAAATCATTTCGTTCTTTAACGGCTACGGCATAAAAACGGCTGTTGCCGAAAGAACGAGCGGAAAATTCACGTATCCGCAAAACAACGGAGGCAATTTGCCAGATTTTTTCGATGTAGACGGATTTTACGGAATTCTTCCGTACGACGAGCCGCCTATAACGAACAACGAGGGCGTTTTCGATCAACTCGGTGAGTATGCGTCTAAATTCAAAACGTTATATTCGGGAACGGATAAAAAGTTTTGGGTGAATTTGTTGCCGTCTTACGCGTCGAGCTCGGCTTCGGAATATCAGCAATATCTTACCGATTATTGCGAAAAGGTATTAAGCAAATTGGATTCGGAACAAAGGATATTGTCGTTGGATACTTATCCGATAAACACCGATTATACTTTAGGCAGCACTTTCCTTGCCGATTTGGCGGAATTAAAGTACTATTCGGAGAAATACAACGCGACGTCGCACGCGGTTCTTCAGTCGTCTGCCGTCGATACGGACGCGCACACGCGAATGCCTACTGCGGCAGAATTGCGGTTGCAGGCGTATAGCGCGTTGGCTATGGGAATAGATTCTGTCAGTTGGTTTACCTATGCCGATTATATGAACGGGATACAAAACGAAACGAATACGCCCGTCGGAAAAAACAACGAAATAAGAAGCGGATATACCTCTTTATCGGCGGTTAACAACGAAATTTCGGTGTTTTCCAAGGTGCTTAACTTGTATACTTGGAAAGGCGTTTATTCGCTCGCTCAAGGAGATCAAAGTTCTGCAATTTCTTGGATGAAAAACATCGATAGCAATTTTAAGAGTAAATATGTTTTAGACGATATTAAATTGCTGAGTTCTTCAAGCAAAAACGGCTTGAAAAAGGCGATTACATGCGTCGATTCGAACAATGAGAAAGTGGGGCTCGTTATGGGCGTTTTCCAAGACGACGACGGAAATTACGCCTATCTTCTCGTCAATTATTCTCAACCGAGTAACTGCAAAACGGCGAATATAACGATAAAAACGTTTAATTCGCAAACGTACAAACAATTCGGCTGTTTAT
>CAYZOF010000109.1:0-3129 GCA_964479935.1 uncultured Clostridia bacterium
ATACCCGTTTTTTTCCGTTTTGTCAAGGTTTTGGAAAAATAATCCGAAAAAAACTCAAAAAAGATTGTTCCAAAAGGGAAATTTTTCAAAAAAGTTACCGAAATTGCTCCGATCTCTTGACGGGAAAGCACCGTTTATGTTACAATAACAAAAACGGCGCCGCGAGAACGCGTGCGGAAAGGAGAACGATTTATGAGCAAAGCGGACGAAATTTTCGCGCAAAACATGCAGGACATTATGGAAAACGGTTTTTGGGACACGGAGTTGGACGTTCGTCCGAAGTGGGAGGACGGTATGCCCGCGCACACCGTGAAAAAGTTCGGCATTGTCAACCGCTATAATTTGCAGGAGGAATTTCCCATACTCACGATGCGTAGGACGGCGTTTAAGTCCTGTGTGGACGAATTGTTGTGGATTTGGCAGAAAAAGAGCAACAACGTCAAGGATTTGCACTCGCATATTTGGGACAGTTGGGCAGACGAGAGCGGTTCTATCGGAAAGGCATACGGTTATCAACTCAGAGTGAAACACCGATACAAAGAGGGAGAGTTCGACCAAGTCGACCGAGTGTTGTACGATTTGAAACACAACCCGGCGAGCCGCCGTATTATGACGAATATTTACAACTTTCAGGACTTGCACGAGATGAACTTGTATCCGTGTGCTTATTCGATGACGTTCAACGTCACGGGCGATACGCTGAACGGGATTTTGAACCAACGCTCCAACGATATGTTGACGGCGAACAACTGGAACGTCGTGCAGTATGCGATTTTGTTGATTATGTTTGCGCAGGTTTCGGGTTTGAAGGCAGGGGAGCTCGTCCACGTCATCGCCGACGCGCATATTTACGATCGGCATATACCGCTCGTGCAAGAAATTTTGCAAAATCCCCGTCACGCCGCGCCAAAGCTGATCGTGGATAAGAGCATTACGAACTTTTACGATTTCACGGTGGATAGCTTTGCGTTGGAGAATTATGAATGCGAAAAGCTCTCCGCGAAGATTCCCGTGGCGATTTGAGGTGGAGCATGCTTTACGCGATCGTACATGCGGATAGAGAGTGGGGTATCGGCAAGGGGAACGGCATGATGTTTTCTCTGCCGAAAGACATGAGATTTTTTCGAGAAACGACGACGGGGCATACCGTCGTTATGGGCGGCAAAACGTTGCGTTCGTTTCCGAACGGAAAACCGTTGAAAAATCGAGTCAATATCGTGCTTTCAAGGGGGCAGGTATGCGATGAGTGCGTCGTCGTACATTCTTTCGAAGAGCTGAAAACGGAGCTGAAAAGCCGTGCCGACGAGGAAATTTACGTCATCGGCGGCGGAGAGATTTACAAGGAGCTTTTGCCCTATTGTCACAAGGTGTACGTCACCAAAGTGGACGCGGTCGGCGGAGCGGAAGTATTCTTCCCGAATTTGGACGAGGACGAAGCTTTCGTCTGTACGGACGAGGGCGAGCCGATCGAGGACAACGGGTATGCGATTCGTTTTACGACGTACGAAAATCAAAGGGCGCGCTCTTTGTGAGGAATAAAATGGAAAATAAGACAAGAGAACTTCGGGCGCATCACGGCATGTGCATGGCGTTTTTTGAAGGAAAAGGATACAGTGACGAGTTCACGGCGCATATGGCAAAAACGATTGCAGGGTTGCAACAAAACGCCGTTGTGCGGTTGGTGAAGAAAACGGACGTCGTTTGTGAAAAATGTCCGCATAATCAAGGGAATATTTGCGACACGGCGGCACTCGTGGACGGGTACGACGAAGGCGTTTTGCAGCGTTGCGGTTTGCGGGTCGGTGACGAAATTCCCTTTGCGGAGTTCCAAAAACTCGTGACGGAAAAGATTATTCTGACGGGCGAAAGGGAGAAAATCTGCGGAGATTGCCAATGGACGGAGATTTGTCATTTAAAAAAATGAAAAAACTTTTGAAAAAATCGAAAAAATCCCTTAGAAATTCTTGTAAAATTCTATAAGATGTATTACAATAAAAAGGTTAAAAAAGTTTTATACATTTAGGAGTAATTAGATTATGATCAGAAACGATTTGAGAAACGTAGCCATCATCGCGCACGTTGACCACGGCAAAACGACGCTTGTCAACGAAATGTTGGCGCAGGGCGGCGTATTCCGTGAAAATCAGCAGGTACAGGACCGCGTTATGGACAGCGGCGATTTGGAAAGGGAGCGCGGCATTACCATTCTCGCGAAGAATACTTCCGCGCATTACAAAGGAGTAAAAATCAACATCATCGATACGCCAGGGCACGCGGATTTCTCGGGCGAGGTAGAACGCGTCTTGAAAATGGTAACCGGCGCGATCATTCTCGTGGATGCGGCGGAAGGTCCTTTGCCGCAGACTCGTTTCGTTATGCAAAAGGCGTTGGAACTCGGTTTGAAAATGATCGTCGTCATCAACAAAGTAGACCGCCCCGACGCGCGTATTGCGGAGGTCGTGGAAGAAATGCAGCTCCTTATGATGGAGCTGGACGCAACGGACGAGCAACTCGACAGCCCGATCGTGTATTGTTGCGGCAGACAGGGTACGGCGTCTTTGACTCCCGACAAGCAGGAACCGAACTTGAATCCTTTGTTCGATACGATTTTGGAAACCATTCCGCCGATGGATATGGACGTGGACGGAGCAGGGCAGTTGCTCGTTTCCTGTATCGACTATAACGAGTTCGTCGGACGTATCGGTATCGGCAGAATCGAACGCGGCGTGATCCGCGCGAATGAACCCGTTTCCATTTGCAATTTTAACGATAAAAAGATTCGTACGAATTGTAAAATCGCTAATCTTTATCAAATCGAGGGTTTGGAAAGAGTTTCCGTGCCGACGGCGCAAGCAGGGGATATCGTTGTGTTCTCGGGTATCGACGGGTTGAATATCGGCGACACCGTGTGCGAGCCGACGGCGGTCGAGCCTGTTCAGTTCGTAAAAATCGAAGAACCCACGGTAGAAATGACCTTTTCGGTCAACGACAGTCCGTTTGCAGGCAAGGAAGGGAAATTTGTCACCAGCAGACAGCTCCGCGACAGATTGTATAAGGAACTTCTTCGCGACGTTTCCTTGCGCGTAAACGACACCGAGTATGCGGACAGCTTCCGCGTTTGCGGCAGAG
>CAYZOF010000110.1:0-2881 GCA_964479935.1 uncultured Clostridia bacterium
GCCGAAAGTACTTACGGTTAACCGTTGGGAGGATAGGTAATCGCCGCTTTTCATTGCCCCTTAGCTCAGTCGGTAGAGCAACGGACTGTTAATCCGTGTGTCGTCAGTTCGAGCCTGACAGGGGCAGCCAATATGCAGGAATTTGTGTATAAATGCACGAATTTCCTGCATTTTTGTATATTTATGCATTTCAAAAAACGATAAAAATGCCATTTTTCATAAAAAGATTTCAAAAAATGAAGCGAAAATGAAGCGTAAAATTGCTTGTGTTTTCCTTGAATTAAAAGGCTTTAAGCGAATTGTTCCTTCTTAATTTTTGCAAAAAGTCAAAAAAAATCGCTCGCGAAGATTATCGCGAGCGATTAAAAATAAGTCATATATAAAGATTATTTAATCGTATTCATAACTATATTTTTGCATTTCTTCGATTTGTAGTTCTTTGTTTTGTTCGAGGTGCGTATAAACGTTTGAAGTTATAGAATTATCGGCTTTATGTCCTGCCCAAAGACTGACGTATTCTCGGCGAATACCGCATTCTTGCGCGCGCGTAATAAAGGTGTGTCGTAAATCGTGTAAATGATGGGTAGGACAAAGTTCCTTAAATCGGTTCGTTAAAACGCTAACGGAAAGCCTTTTGATTTCTTCTACGTCAATGAGATAGAGAATTTTCTTAAGCATAGGAGGAATGGGAAGAGTTCGAGTTTTTTCTTTAATGCCTTTTCGTTGTTTTGCCGTGGTCAAGGTAATCCATTTGCCGTCAACAACAACGGAGCTGAGCTCGGAACGCCGTAGTCCCGTATATAAAATAAAGGCATAGGCTTGGTTGTAAATAGTCGGATTGCGTTTAATTTCTTGTAAAAGAGTCGCCTCTTCCTTTTTTGTAAGCGGAATGCCGTGTTCCTGTTCATAACGAGCGAGTTTGACTTTCGCCATGGGATTAAGCGAGAGTACGCCATCTGCAACAGCGTGTTCAAATAAGGGTGAAAGGAGCTGATAAATCTTTTTTGCGGTGCGATTTCTGCCGCTGTTGGAAATTCGTGTGAGCATATTTTGCAATTCGTCGTATTGAATGCCTGTAAGAGAACGATTTTCAAATTCAGGTAAAATATATGCGTTGACGGTTTGAAGATAGTCTTTATAAGTAGATTCTTTAACGAATGGTTTTTTGGCGGTTTCCAGCCAATTAAGGATATAATTGGAAAACATAATTTGCTTTTTGGGCGACGGTGTGCTTTTAGAGGGAAGCTGTTTTAATTTGAGCTTGAATTTTTCTTTACAGACGTCAAGATATTTGCTTGTAGCGACGAAAAGCTTTTTATCTATTTGGCAACGAATTTCGTATAGTCCGTCCGAGCGGCGTTTAACGTGCGCTCGAATATTATTGATTTTGAAAATTTTTCTGAATTGTTGAGGCATAATATTCTCCTTGAACTTTATTTTGTAAAATAATATCTGCCGTTAACTTCGATACGGTTTCCGTCGAAAATCGGTTCGCCTATTTGGCAGGCGCGAAGGATTAAATGCTCTTCGTCGGGTTTTGCTTTCGGGATATTGCCGTAATCGAAAGCTTGTTCTTTGGAAACGACGCGAATTTTGAATTTTTTCTTCACAAGGTATGCGCTGAATTGCCATACTTGATCGAATTTTCCGTAGCAGTCAATAATAGCGGAAATGTTTTCTTCGGGGGAATAGGTTGTAATTCTAAAATAGTTATTCATAAAATTTTCTCCTTAAAGCTTATTGTTTTCGGTCAAGCCGCGATTTTCTTTAATTGTTTGTTGGCGTAGGGTAGCCATTGTTTGTGGACGAAATCTAAAACGTTGTCGTCGGGCTTCTTGTTATGTGCGGCGTAACATTGCAGAACGGATTTTTTACTCGGCGAGTATTCCACTGTCACGAAGGGTGTTTTTAGGTCGCTGTCAATGCGGATAAAGAATATAAGCGTTTCTTCACGCACGAATTTTTGGTCGTAGCCCATACCGCCGACGCAGTGACAGAGCTCTTTTCCCTCGCGAATAAGCTCGGCGGGGGAATGCGCAATCAGGCAAGATAAGCCGTTTGTGCCGTTCATCTGCAAAGTTGTATACTTTTCGGCAACACGCGCGAATTGCACGTAAAAGGCTTTTCGTTTTTCTTCGTCAAGCTTTGCTTTTTGCGTTTCGTATTCGTCAATGCGAATATCGTGCCAACGCTTGAAATTGTGCGGAAAACGGTTGCGCTCTAACGACATATCCAAGCCCAATTCCTGACAAGCCTTGAAATAGTCTTTATAGCTATACAAGCCTATATTTCGGGATACCATGTACGAGATGAACGCATGTAGCGAGCCCCGGAAAAATTCTCGTAACGGCTTAAAGGCACTGTTTGCCGTAAGCTCTTTTCTTAGAAGATCTTCTTGTTGAATATCATTGCACGGGCGTTTGGACTTAAACGCTTTCAATAGAGTGGAAACATAGTATTTATGCGTGGAAATGTCCGTTTTGTTTTGTATGAGCCAACGACAAAATGCTTTGTTTTTGGCGCATTCGCGTAGGATTTGTTTGCTGTGTATGTAATCGGAAAAGCCCGATTTAACCAGATATTCCACCTGCGGATATTGCTCGTAAAGCCGTAAATATTGCAAAACGTCCACGCCGTTGTATAAATCGTAGGCGCAGTATTTATATTCGGGGAATTTATAAATGAGCGCAGGATTGACGATTGTTGCGTAGGGATCGTAGGCTTTATCGGGCGCGTAGTACCATTTATCATCCTCGAACCATTTTGCGTGAGATTGAATACCCTCGGCGAACCACCCGACGCGGAAGCCCATGCCCGTGAGATAGAAATATTCCAAATCGCGGACAAGACATTGCTCGGAGCGTAAGCCGTGGACGGCAAC
>CAYZOF010000111.1:0-2838 GCA_964479935.1 uncultured Clostridia bacterium
TGTCGAAATTTATCAGTTTCGAGGGCGAAAACGCGGCGATAATCGTGGACAACGGGGATTGGGTGCTCGATTTGAATTACATCGACTTTTTACGGGAGATCGGCGCGCATTTCTCGGTGAATCGTATGCTTTCCGCGGAATGTTTTAAGCAACGTTTGGAACGAGGACTTTCTTTCCTCGAATTTAACTATATGTTAATGCAGGCATACGACTTCCTTGTACTATATAAGAAGTACGGTTGTGCGTTAGAGCTTGGCGGCGACGACCAATGGAGCAATATTTTGGCAGGAGCGAATTTGATTCGAATCAAAGAACAGCAACCCGCGTTTGCGATGACGTTTACGTTATTGACGACTTCGGACGGCAGAAAGATGGGCAAGACGGCAAAGGGCGCGGTTTGGCTCGACGAAAACAAGACGACGCCGTACGAATTTTATCAGTACTGGAGAAACACGGCGGACGAAGACGTGGAAAAGTGCATGAAACTCTTGACCTTCCTGCCTTTGGAAGAAATCAACGAGCTGTGCTCGCATAAAGACGAACGTATCAACAAGGCGAAAGAAGTGCTTGCGTACGAGTTGACGAAAGAAGTACACGGCGAAGAGAAAGCCAGCCTTGCGCGCAGTCAGGCACAGGCGGCGTTTGGCGGCGACGCGGCGGAACTTTTAACGAAAGAGATTTCGGACGTGGCGACGGTTGTGGACGCGATGGTTGCGGCAGGCGTTGCAAAGTCCAAGGGCGAAGCGCGCCGTTTGGTGGAACAGGGCGGCGTTTCCGTGGACGAAACGAAGGTTACGGATGCGAATATGCCCGTTCCTTCCAACGAATTCGTGTTGCATAAGGGCAAGAAAGTGCATTTGAAAATCGTAATCAAGTAAAGGTAACATCGCACGCGGCGTTGCCTCGAAACGCGCGGAGGGAAGGTGTCTTTTCTCAGCGCGTTTCTCATAAGGAGCCAGTATGGAAAAATCGGTACGTACGGTGTTTTCTCGTCATGAGAGCGAAAAGGTCATCGAGAGATCCCGTTTTTTGACTTACTCCGCGCACGTGGAGAGCGAAACGGAGGCGCGCGCTTTTCTCTCGGAGATTCGTAGCGCGCATTCCTTGGCGACGCATGTTTGTTATGCGTTCGTCGCCGACAAAACGGGCAATCTGCAACGCTTCTCGGACGACGGAGAACCGCAGGGAACGGCAGGCGTGCCCATTTTAGAGGTGTTGAAAGCCAAAAAACTGTTCGAAACGGCGGTGGCGGTCGTGCGGTATTTCGGCGGCGTGAAGCTCGGAGCGGGCGGATTGGTTCGGGCGTATTCGTCCTCCGCGGCGGAAAATCTCGACGGAGCGGATATTCGAGTTTTGGAGATGTGTGAGGAATACGCGCTCACGGCGGAATACACGGGTGCGGATGCCTTGCAAAAATACGTTTCAACGCATACCTGCACTTTCCTTTCCGTCGATTATGGCGAAAAAGTTGTCTATCGCGTCGCCGTTAAAAAACAGGAGGCGGAGCGGTTTTGCGCGGAGCTGGTCGATTATATGCAGGGCAGAATCAAAACGGAGAAAGGGACGGAATATTATGCTCCGTTTCGAGAATGAGACGTTTTACGCGACGTTATAGTATTTCCCCAAAAACGTAAACAGGAGGCGAAAATATGAAATATTGTAATTTAGGAGGCAGAGAGGTTTCTTCGATCGTGATGGGTTGCATGCGTATCGCGGACAAGCCTTTAGCGCGAGTGGAAGAAGTCGTAGTGGAGGCGATGCGTGCGGGCGTGAATATGTTCGACCTTGCCGACGTGTACGGCGGCGGAAACAGCGAGGTGGTATTTGGCGTGGCGTTGCGCGATTTGGGCGTCGCGCGTAAAGATTGCGTCATACAGACGAAGTGCGGCATTTCCAAAGACGAGAGCGGCAAGATCGGTTTGTTTGATTTTTCGGAAGAATATATTCTGTCGGCGACGGAAAAGAGTCTGAAACGGCTGAATACCGAATATATCGACGTGTTGCTGTTGCATCGTCCCGATACGTTGGTTGAACCCGAGGAAGTTGCGTCGGCTTTCGAAAAGCTGAAAACGTCGGGCAAAGTGAACGCGTTCGGCGTCAGTAACTTTTCGGCGTCTCAGATGGAGTTGCTTCGCAGTTACGGGGTAGAGATCGTGACCGATCAAATGCAATTTTCGTTGGGGCATACCGCTCCCGTGGACGCCGGGTTAAACGTGAATATGTACAAATCCGAATCGGTGACGAGGGCAGGCGACGCCATGGAGTATTGCCGTTTGCGGAATATTCCTTTGCAGGCTTGGTCGCCGTTGCAGTATGGATTTTTCGAGGGCGTTTTCGTCGGCAACGAGAAATTCCCTGCGTTGAACGCGGAATTGAACCGTTTGGCGGGAAAATACTCGGTTTCGCCGACGGCGATTGCGTTTGCGTGGATTTTGCGGCATCCTGCATTTCGGCAGGCGGTGACGGGAACGACTTCGCCGGAGCGTATGCGCGAGATCTGTAAGGGCGCGGACATTGCACTGACGAGGGCGGAGTGGTACGGCTTGTATCTTTCTACGGGACGCGTTTTGCCGTGAAATTCCCGAAAAGGGGAGAAACGCGCGTCGGTTTGTGCAAAGTATACAATACGCGCGAAGAAGTTTGTAAAAATTGCCCATTGTGTTTTTTTGGGAAATATAGTAAAATAGTATAGTAGAAAAAAATTAAGCCTAATTTGGAGGAAAAAGATTATGGCAGGACTTTTGCTGAAAGGCATTAACAAAGTATACCCTTCCGGTGTACAAGCAGTTTTCAATTTCTGTCTCGATATCAGAGATAAGGAATTCATCGTATTGGTAG
>CAYZOF010000112.1:0-2833 GCA_964479935.1 uncultured Clostridia bacterium
ATATGCAGAGATGTCTGAGTGGTTTAAGGAGCACGATTGGAAATCGTGTGTAGGTGGAAGCTTACCGGAGGTTCGAATCCTCTTCTCTGCGCCATAGAAATAAAGGGTTTCGGCAATTTAGCTGAAATCTTTTTTTTCTACCGTTTTGCAGGGTACACGATTTTTCAGTACTTCGGGGAAATGGTAAATTTTAAGGCTTCTTTTCGTTTGAATTCGTCCATAACGTGCGTGTATACGTTCATTGTCATATCGGCTGTGGAGTGTCCTACAAGCTGTTGACAGACGGCTACATTGACACCGCATTCCGCACAACGAGTGATAAAAGTATGCCGTAAATCGTGCAAATGGTGATTGGGGCATAACAGCTTGAACGTCTTGCTAATCTGTTGCAGACTGTACGGAAATACGTTGCAGTCCTTTATTCCGTCCTTTTCATTTTGTATGCGTTGACGCTCCAAAATGTCTTTGACTTCATCGGTAAGCAAAATATGACGATAACTTTCTTCCGTTTTCGTACCCTTAATCAAAATGAGCTTGCGTTCGTAATCGATATCCGACCATTCGAGCGTTAAGGCTTCCGCACGTCGTACGCCTGTATACAGATAGAAGAGCATAACGTTTTCGTATCGTTTTCCTTTCAAGGTTTCAAGGAATTTTTTTTGCTCTGTCAACGTTAAAGCCTTGCTTTGCTGTTTCTTATAGCGGATATCGTCCGTAAGGGTTAATACGTTATTTTGAATGATACCGAGTTGTTGAGCCTTTCTGAATGCGCTATGCCATACTTGACGAGTATATTTTCGAGTTCTTCCGAGAGGAACAGGGGATAAGGCTCTATCGATATCGAATAGCGTAATGTCTTTAATCTGCATTTCCTTCAACCATAACGGCGTATGTAAACGGATTTGTTGTTCTATATTTCGTAAGCTGTACGGCTTCAAATACGGCTTTTTATATGTTTCAAACCAAACGTCGAGCCATTCACCGAGTTTTATATTTTCAAAATTTGTGTTTATAATTTTTTGGATCTCCTTTTTACTTTTTTGCTGTTGGCATCGCCTCGCAACGGCACTTGTCAGTGCCTGCTATGGCGCATAGAGCTTTTCTGCATTATCAAGTACGGCTCTGCCTACGCTATCGCAAATGCTAATAGCCAAGCAAGCTTGGCTGTGACCTGATTAAAGAGAATTTGTCGGTCGTTAGTCGAACGGGGTAGGCGTTGATTGGGGCATAAGCGTTAGATGGTCTTTGAAGCGATTGAGCCATTTTTTGAAATTATTGTTTTTTTGCTGTTGAGTTGTGCAGACGATTTGCGTATAACGTATAACGCCGTAATATTCGTTTTCAAATTCCGAAGAATGAACCCGTGATACGTTTTCGAGGCTTTCAAGTATTTCGTCAATAGCGTCGGCATGAGTGTATTCGTCAGGCTTTCGTAAGTTTTTCGACATTGAGTAGCATTTTCGTTCGGCAAGTCGTTCATCGACAGTATCTTTCGTCATATATTTGGTTATGTATGCGCCTACATTGTCAACGTTATCTATTCGATTGATTTTCACAAAGCCGTGACGCCAAATTTTAGCAAGTTCTTCGACGGGAACGTAAGGAAGATTGCAAAGCATATGGAAATGGATTGCACCGCGTTTTTGAAATTCTACGACGTTGATAAACTGAAATTCTTTATAGCGTGTTTTTAAGCGTTTTATGAATTTATCAAATTCATAATGCGAGTAATCTAAATTTTGTTGATTTTCTCTAAAAGTCAATGTAAAAAATTTGTTCAGTTGAGGGTTTGCGTTTGCGTAACGTCGAACAGTTGCTCTCGCACGTTGGGCAGTCTTTTTTCTGTTTTCCGCTTTCGTTTCGTCGGAAGTAAAGATAGAGTTTGCTCTGCCTATATATGTATGTTGCTTTTCAAACCCCTTTGCAATCGGTTTATCGTATTCGTAAAGTTCAAGAACATTCCCCGAAACAATAAGTCGCCTATTAAATATTCGTATTTTAGAAATGTTTTTCATAATCTCGCAATAAATACCTTTAATCAAGTTAAGTGGGGCGTTGCCCCCGAACCCCCCGAATGGGGTGTTTCAGGGGGCAAACGCTTCCCGTTTGCCTACCCTGTGTTGAACAGTATACGCAATTTTAGGTAAAATAAAAGTCCTTTGCTGTGTGAGCGACAAAGGACAAAAAGTATATAACACCTCCCAATGGAGTATTTTGCTTATTTATATCGTCTCACACAAAAGCTTTTACTTCTATCACGACCTGTGATACCTGATATTATACTATCACAAATTGAAGAAGTCAAACGTTTTTATGTGAAATTATTGTTTTTTTCTTCAAATTGTGATAAAATATTTTTATCGAGGTCATTATGAGAACTAAATTTGCAGAAAATTTTACCGATATATTACGAATAAGGAATATTTCACAATCGCAATTTGCACGGCTTTACGGGGTAAAACCGAATACAATAAATCAATGGGCAAACGGAAAACGTGAACCCACCTATCACGATTTAATGTGTATTTGTACGCTTCTAAATGTTGAAGTTACCGAACTTTTAGGCTTCAATGCATTGACTAAACAACTTGTCTTGCGAGATATTATTTTGAGGAGCGAAGAGTTTCAAAAAGAACAGCAAACACTTCAAATGCAAATGTACAAGAGCGGAAAGAGCGATATTGAAATTATCAAAGCTTGTGAAGAACTGTATCAGAAGAAATACGAAGAGTATAACAAAGTATTTCACTTTAACATTGGTTGAATATCACAGATTGTGATTGGAAATCGTGTGTAGGTGGAAGCTTACCGGAGGTTCGAATCCTCTTCTCTG
>CAYZOF010000113.1:0-2666 GCA_964479935.1 uncultured Clostridia bacterium
AAAAACGACCGAGAAAATCGGTCGTTTTTTGGTCTTCCCGGCGAGAATCGAACTCACAATACAGACTTAGGAGGTCCGCGTTATATCCATTTAACTACGGAAAGTTGTATACTGCCCCTACAATATGTTATGCCGCTAATATGCTATACCGCTTCGCTAATCTTCTTCGCGGCTTTGCATAAAATAGAACTATAAGTAATCATTATATCTCGCATAACTTACTATAAATATTATACTACGTTTTTCTTGAAAAAGCAATTATTTTTTATCGTTTTTGCTATTTTGTTGTTCGAATCCTTGCAATTTTCGGAAAAAAATGGTATTATATTTCTATATCGATTTTTTCGATTAAACAACCCTGTAAAATCTATTTTTTGAGGAGTATAATTATGACCTATGTAGAACAAGTCTTAGACGACTTAAAAAAACGCAACCCCGGCGAAAATGAATTCCATCAAGCTGCAACGGAGATTCTCTTGACGTTGAAACCCGTCATCGAGGCACATCCCGAATACGAAAAAGCTGCCCTTTTAGAGCGTTTTGTTGAACCGGAACGCACTATCCTGTTTCGCGTGCCTTGGGTAGACGATAACGGCAAAGTTCAGGTCAACAAAGGCTATCGCGTGCAATTTAACAGCGCAATCGGACCGTACAAAGGCGGACTTCGCTTCCACCCGTCCGTCAATCTTTCCGTCATCAAATTTCTCGGTATGGAGCAAATTCTAAAAAATTCCTTGACCGGGCTCCCGATCGGCGGTGGCAAAGGCGGGTCGGATTTCGACCCAAAAGGCAAATCCGACCGTGAGATCATGACGTTCTGCCAGAGCTTCATGACGGAGCTTTTCCGCCATATCGGCGCGGACACGGACGTTCCTGCAGGCGATATCGGCGTCGGAGCGCGCGAAATCGGTTATCTGTTCGGACAATACAAACGCATCCGTGACGAACACGTCGGCGTTTTGACAGGGCGCGGTCTGACCTATGGAGGTTCGTTGATTCGTAAAGAAGCCACCGGATACGGATTGGTATACATCACGGCAGAAGCGATGCGTCTGCGCGGCGACTCTTTTCAAGACAAAATCACCATCGTTTCGGGAAGCGGCAACGTCGCAATTTACGCGTGCGAAAAAGCGCAACAGCTCGGCGCGAAAGTCGTCGCTATGTACGATTCCAATGGCTACGTTTACGATCCGAACGGCATTCAAATCGATGTAATGAAACAGATTAAAGAAGTCGAGCGCGCGCGTATCAAGGAATACGCCGCAAGAGTGCCGAGCTCACAATATTTCGAAGGTTGCAAAGGCATTTGGAGCATTCCCTGCGACGTCGCGTTACCTTGCGCAACGCAAAACGAAATCGACGGCGAGAGCGCGGCGTTACTCGTCAAAAACGGCGTAAAATATGTCGCGGAAGGCGCAAATATGCCCTCCACTTTGGAAGCTATCGAAGCGTTCCAAACGGCGAAAAACGTCGTATATTTACCTGCGAAAGCGGCAAATGCGGGCGGCGTAGCAACTTCGGCATTGGAGATGGCGCAATCTTCCGGTCGTCTGTATTGGTCCGCCGAGGAAGTAGACGCGAAATTAAAGACGATTATGGTCAATATCTATCGCAACATCGACAGTGCTGCAAAGCGGTACGGTTTCGAAGGAGACTATGTCATGGGTGCAAATATCGCCGGTTTTGAAAAAGTCGCCGAAGCAATGATGGCGCACGGCATTGTATAAAAGTTATATAAAGGCGATCGGCAAACTCATACTTATAATTCTTCCAAATCTAACGATTGCCAATAATCATCCACGTGCATAGCACGTGGTTTTTATTTTTCGGGCATAGCCCTAATACTACCGGCTGGACACAAGTGCCCTTTCGGGGTGCCTGGCAGCATGCTTTAATAGTGTAAAATATTTTGTGTAAACACTCTCTGAAAAAAAGACAAGAGAGTTAAAACCTTGTATAACGTTAAGTGTGAAAAAAAAAATAATAAACACAAGGAATAACTCTCTTATGTCTAATTTTACCACAGAACTCATAAAAAATCTATCAAATAACGTATCCGTTGAAGAATTTTTTCGCGTTGAACTTGAAAAAGCTTTCAACCAACTCCTCGAAACGGAATCGGATTGCTTTTTAGGTTACGAAAAATATTCCAAAAACGGTTATAACACGGGCGATTCTCGCAAACGGCTGGAGATATTACAGGCTTTTATAACGAAGATTTACTATATAAAGAATAGCAGCCGAGTAAATGACTGCTATTTTTTTAGTTAAAAATTGTTGAAAGTGTTTTGAAACAGTTGCTAAGCTTGTTTTGAAGTTGTTCGGCAGTTTCAAATCTACCATTTTTAATCCATGCACTTAAACAAGCGGATGTACAAGCAGTCATTATCATTAGCATATATGTCAATTGTTCGTCTGGAATAGATAGGTTTGGAAAGAAATAAACCATGTTATTACCAATATATTTTGCGTGAGAGTTATAAAGAAAGTCAATACGATTACAATCAACAATTGCTTTAAGTAACGTTTTATTGTCCATCCATTCTTGAATAAATTTTAGAGATGTTTCTTTAGAATTACAATTTCCCATCTTTTCAAACTCTCTACCAACTTTTTGATAATGTCAAGAATTTTGTGTAAACACCTTGTAAAAAGTTTGGTGTTTT
>CAYZOF010000114.1:0-2538 GCA_964479935.1 uncultured Clostridia bacterium
GCAGCGTTCGGGACGCTGAGGTCGTGGGTTCGAACCCCGTCGCCTCGACCAAAACGACGGCATAACCTTTAGGTTGTGCCGTCGTTTTGATTTAAGACGTGTAGGAGAACGCACGTATTCCCGTGGGTTCGCGCGAGGAGCGAGAACCGTTACGGCAGGGGAAAATAAGCAAGTAGGCGAGCGACGACACTCTGTCGAAGACAGTCTCCCGTCGCCGAGTGGCATAACCTTTAGGTTGTGCCGTCGTTTTGATTGGCGCTTTAGCTTGATTAAACCCCCAGTTCTACTGGGGGTAGGTAAAAAGGCTTTAGCAAAATAAAAATCTCATGGTATAATAGTGATGGTTTGGCAACCGCATCACTAAAAAAATAAATACCAGGAGATTTTAAACAAATGAAAAATGAATTGAAACACACAGCACACTCAACGTATAGATGTGAATATCACATAGTATTTGCACCAAAATATAGAAGAAAAGAAATATATGGGACAATCAAGAAAGATATAGGCGAAATATTGAGAAAGTTATGCAACGAAAAGAAAGTAGAGATAATCGAAGCAGAACTTTGTCCTGACCATGTACATATGTTGGTGACGATACCACCGTACATAAGTATAGCACAATTTGTAGGATTTATCAAGGGAAAAAGTAGTCTAATGATATTCGACAGGCATGCAAATTTGAAATATAAGTATGGAAGTCGAAATTTTTGGTGTAGGGGATACTATGTAGATACAGAAACCCAATTTTATGGATACTCTGGGAAGAAGTGTATCAAAGAAAGTAAGCGTATGGGTAAATGTAACTCATACGCTTTAATCGTTATTTTTTAAGTCTGTGTTGCATAACGGAAGCGATGTCGATTTTGTAAACGATATTTATTTCGCGTTCTTTTCCCGTTGTTTTCGGTGAGCCGCCTATGATAATCCTATCAATCAATTCGAAACACATTTCGCGCGTAAGCTCGGGGACTTCGAGATACTTCTTTATATCCCGTATAAAATCGTCTGCGGTTTGTAGCGTTGTTTCCGTTTCGTTCAATTTCTTTTCAAGTTCTTCTATTTCTGCCGTCAGCGCTTTTTGTTCAGCGGAATATTTTTCTATAAACCCGATACAGATGTCTTCGGGCATTTTGCCTTTTACTCTATCTTCGTAGGCAACTTGCATTAACCGAGATAATTCGTCGATACGTTTTTGCTTCGATTGAAGTTCTTTCTTCGTGGCCTTGATTGCTTTGTCTGCAAGTTCGGCGTTATGACGGATAAATTCTTCGCGAATATTCTTCTCGTCCAACACGATTCTTTGCGCCATCGTGCGTATATCGTCTAAAACGATTTCCTCTAATATGCTTGCTGCGATATAATGAGAAAAACAATATGCTTTTCCGTAGCGCAGATGATAACCGCAATCGAAGTGAAAGGTACGTTTTCCGCTACGTTGAATCGAAGTACACAGTTTCATTTTACCGCCGCAATCGGCACAAAAGAGAAAGCCCGAAAGGGGATGAGTAAAGCCTATTTTCGTTTTTCTGCCCGTAGCAACGGATTTTCTGCGCGCTTGCACTCTGTCCCATAACTCTTGTGAAATGATAGGCTCGTGATTATTGTAAACGACCGTCCATTCGCTTTCGTCCGTTCTGTATCGCTTGTGGTTTTTATACGATACAGAAGTCCAGCATAGTTGCGGCAAATGTCCTATGTATATAATCTTTTTAAGCATTTCCCGTATCGTTACGGGCGTCCAAAATCCCATTACTTTTTGTTTCGGCTTTTGTTCGAGATTAGCATAAGCGTACGTTGCAGGCGTGGGGATTTTTTCGAAATTCAGCGTTTCGCATATTTTATTCGGACTTAATCCCGAAGCGTACATTTCGAATATTCTGCGAACGATCGGAGCAGTTTCTTCGTCTATAATCGGCGTATGCTTTTTATCCGTACCCATTTTATAGCCGTATGCCGCTTTCTTCGCAACGTAAATACCTTCTTTTGCAAAAGCGCGTCTGACTGCACGAATTTTCTTGCTCGTATTCGCTGCGTGCCACTCGTTAAAAACGTTCATAATCGGCATCATTTCCATTGCGCCGCTGTCCCGATTTTCCGTGTCAACGTTGTCTTGTATCGCGATAAAACGTATACCGAACGCAGGGAATACGTAATCGATATATTGTCCGACTTCGATATAATTTCTACCGAAACGGCTCAAATCTTTTACGATAATCGTATTGATAACGCCCGTTTTTGCGTCGTCTAACAACCGTTGTACTTCGGGACGTTGAAAGGTCGTACCCGAAATACCGTCGTCTATGTATTCGTCGTGGATAGAAAAGCCGCGTTCTTCCGCATATTTGCGTAAGATGGTGCGTTGATTTTCAATGGATACCGATTCGCCTTGCCGTTCGTCCTCTTGGGAAAGACGGAAATACAATCCTGCAACGTAGTTCTTTTGTTTCATAATTTTTTACCTCGCTGTTTTTTGTGCTTGCTCGGTGGCAAGTTTTTTCATAGTTTTCTCGAAGTCTTTTCCGCCCGTGAAATACC
>CAYZOF010000115.1:0-2535 GCA_964479935.1 uncultured Clostridia bacterium
AGCTGCTTCATAGTAATAACTGCCATAATTCAAACCTCCGTTTAACCTCCTCGCGCCGTGTAGGCTCGCAATTACGTCCGCAGGAAAAAGAATTTACGGACACGGATTGCGCACAATACGCGAGTGTGAATTTTTAGCTTTATTATTTTACCACAAAGGACGAGTATTTGCAACTTATTTTTACCGCAAACGCAAACATTTTTTCGCGTTTTTTGTATTTTTTAGAATTTTTACGCCGCATCGCAAATATAATCGCGCAGGAGAAATTTTCGTCCTCCTCTCAAACCACCGTCTGTGCCGTTCGGCATTATGTTGAAGTTTGTGATTTTTTCGTAGTATAAAAACAGCGGAGCGACTTTTCCCGTCACTCCGCCGATTCCGCTCTATTGCTTAGTCCATTTTTTCAAGAAGCTTCAAATCGATGCCTTTTTCGCCGATCTTGATGATTTCTACTTTCACCTTATCGCCAATATTCAAGACGTCCTCTACTTGGTTCACTCTCTGTTCCGAAAGCTTGGAAATATGAATCATTCCGTCCTTTCCGGGCGCGAACTCTACGAACGCACCGACTTTGGAAAGAATACGAACGACTACGCCGACGAACATATCGCCGATTTCGGGATCGTGCGCGATAGATTGAACGATCGCCTTTGCGCGTTCCGCATTTGCAACGTCACCGAAGCAAGCGATACATACCGTACCGTCTTCTTCGATATCGATCTTCGTGCCGGTCTGTTCGATAATCTTGTTGATAACCTTACCCTGTTTGCCGACAACGTCGCCGATCTTCTCGGGATTGATTTTGAACGTAACGATCTTCGGCGCATAATCGGACAATTTCTCGTTGACGGCAGGAATACATTCGAGCATTTTACCCAAAATGTACTTTCTCGCTTCCTGCGCCTGCGCAATTGCGTCGAGCATGATCTGTTCGGAGATCCCCTTGATCTTGATATCCATTTGGATCGCGGTGATACCCTTGTCCGTACCTGCTACCTTGAAATCCATATCGCCGAGGAAGTCCTCGAGTCCTTGAATATCCGTCATAATGACGTACTTGCCCGTTTCTTGATCTTTTACGAGTCCCATCGCGCAACCTGCTACGGGAGCCTTGATAGGCACGCCTGCGTCCATTAACGACATCGTCGAACCGCAAACGGAAGCCATCGAGGACGAACCGTTGGAGGATAAAATATCGGATACGACACGGATTGCATACGGGAACTCTTCGGGAGAAGGAATTACGGGAACGAGCGCGCGTTCTGCGAGCGCGCCGTGACCGATCTCACGACGACCGGGGCTCCTCAAAGCCTTTGCTTCGCCCGTGGAATAGCCGGGGAAGTTATATTGATGCATATATCTCTTTTCTTCTTCCTCGTCGAGTCCTTCCATTCTCTGCGCTTCGCCGAGCATACCGAGCGTACAGGTCGTCAACGCCTGCGTTTGACCTCTCGTGAACACTGCAGAACCGTGTACTCTGGGCAAAATGCCGTGTTCGCACCAAATAGGACGAACTTCGGTAAGCTTTCTGCCGTCGGGACGAACGCCTTCGAAAATCTTCGCGCGAACGATACCTTTTACGATATAATAAATGGAATCCTTCACTTCGCGAATCTGATCGGGATAAATTTCGCTGAAATGCTCGACGATTTCCGCTTCTGCGGCAGCTTGTCTGTCCTGACGTTCCTGACGGTCGAACGTATCGAGTGCGGCGTACAACTTATCGTAGCTGTATTCTTTAACCGCCGCGTCCAAATCCTCGGGAATATGGTAAAGCTCCATTTCCTTCTTAGGTTTGCCCACTACTGGAACAATCTCTTCGGAGATCCACTTACAAACTTTCTTTATTTCTTCGTGACCGAACATAATCGCGCCAACCATTTCCGCGTCGGTGACTTCGTTTGCGCCGGCTTCGATCATCAAAATCGCATCGGACGTGCCGGCAAGATTCAAATGAATAGTGCTCTTCGCGCGCTGTTCCGCATCGGGATTGATCACATATTGCCCATCCACGCAACCTACTACCACCGAACCCGTAGGACCTGCCCAAGGAATATCGGAAATCGAAAGCGCGATAGACGAACCTACCATCGCCAAAGGCTCGGGGGAAACGTCGGGATCGACAGATAACGCGGTAGCAACGACGACTACGTCGTTAAAAATTCCTTTCGGGAACAACGGGCGGATGGGACGGTCAATCAAACGGCTAGTCAAAATCGCTTTATCGGACGCTCTGCCCTCACGTTTTTTGAAACCGCCGGGGATCTTGCCCACCGCGAACATTTTTTCTTCGTAATCAACGGAAAGCGGGAAAAAGTCCATTCCTTCTCTCGCCGTTTCGGACATACAAACGGATACGTGTACGGCAGTATCGCCGCAACGCACTAAACACGCGCCGTTTGCTTGTTCGGCATACTTACCGATTTCCACGGTAAGCTCTCTACCTGCGTACTCTGTTCTAAAAATTTTGCTGTTTTCTAAAGCTGGCATTGTAAAAATTCTCCTTGTCTAATAATTCTTTTTTGTTCTTGTCCG
>CAYZOF010000116.1:0-2398 GCA_964479935.1 uncultured Clostridia bacterium
TGCAAATGCCTTGCTCCTTGTTGGCAATGGTTTTGTATCTCGGTAGCAACGCGGCAACGATTTCGGTGGCATAAAGAGAAATTTTGTCTGTAAAATGAAAAGTTTGTGAAAGGTAACGACTATCCCCGTCGTTGCCTTTCTTTTTAAGGTTTATTAAAGGTTTTTTTAATATACTGTTATATATAAGCGCAGAAATACGGGGAACGTATTAAAAATTTTAATTTCGTCAGACGGTTCACTCCTTGCCGTCGGCTCGAAGTTGACGGCTTTGCAAAAATCAAAAAAGGCAGGATATAAAAATGGCGTATTTAAGAATTGCAAATCTGAAAAAGAAATACCGCATTTCTCGGACGGATTATCAAGAAGTATTAAAAGGCTTGAATGTGGAATTTAAGCGTGGCGAGCTGGTTGCCGTACTCGGCGAATCGGGTTGCGGAAAATCTACGTTTATGAACATTTTGGGCGGTCTTGATAACGATTACACGGGTAGCGTCGTTTACGACGGTCAATTTTTTAAGGACTATACGGAAAAACAACTCGACGATTGGCGCAAACACAAGGTCGGTATGATTTTCCAAAACTACAATTTGATTTCCCACATGACCATTGCGGAAAATATCGAAATTGCTATGACAATGACGAGGCATAGCAAAGCAAAGCGCGAGAAACGTGTGGAAAGTTTGCTCAAAAGAATGGGCTTGGAAGGAATGGGTGAAAAGCTTCCAAACCAACTTTCGGGCGGACAACGCCAAAGAGTTGCGATTGCCCGCGCGATAGCAAACGGACCGGAAATCATTCTCGCCGACGAACCGACGGGTGCGCTCGATAAAGAATCGGCGGCGCAAGTTATGCAAATTCTCAAAAAGATTGCCGATTCGGGACGTTTGGTGATTATCGTTACCCACTCGCAAAAGGTGGCAAATCAATGTAGCCGTATTTTAACCATCGACGACGGCGTGATACAATCCGACGAACGGCTTGTCAAAACGGACAACCATCAGCCGTGGCCGCCAGAATACATACCGCATAATATCGGCTTCAAGGATTTGTTTAAGTTATCCGTTAAAAATATTTGGCAAACGAGAAAACGTAGCTTTCTCGTTGCAATCGGTATGTCGATAGGCATTGCGGCATTTGTTCTCGTTTCCTGTTTAAGCGGCGGTATTACAACCTATGTCAACGAAACCATGGCGGATTCTATGAATACTCTACAATTACAGGTACAATCTTCAAGCGGTATTTCCAATAGCAATATTAAGAAGTTTAACTCGATAGACGGCGTGGATTATATTGTGGAAGGCTCGTATTTGCGTATGAACTCTACGTATGATTTTAACGGCGATACGGGACAAATTATGATGCTCAACACGTCGTACGATAAGCTTTCCGAAAGTATAACCACAGGCGAACTTTGCGAAAATCAGACAGACGAAACGGTAAATCCGGAAATCGTAATCAGTGAAAATTTTGCAAAAAATATCTATAATAAAACTTATGCGGACGCGGAATCGCTCGTCGGACAAACGGTTACGATAAAGTTTTCGGGCAAGGAAACCGCCTTTACGATCAGCGGCGTGTATTCGGATAGTAGCGATTATTCGTCTTATCCGTGCGCTTATATAACTTATGAGGTCATGGAAACGTTATACGAAAAGGCAAATAAAACTTTCAAGACGACCATGGTATACGTGTACGTGACGGATACGTCTTATATCGACGCAGTAAAATCAACGATAGAAACGCTGGGCTTTACCGTTTCGCGCGACGATTCTTCCGTGGAAACGATGTTGGAATATATCGATCTCGGAACGAAAGTTTTAACGGCTTTTTCGTTTATTTCCGTTGCCGTTTCCGCGATTATGATTTTTATTGTAACGTATATCAGCGTTATCGAAAGAACGAAAGAAATCGGTATCTTGCGCGCGGTTGGCGGCAGACGGAAAGACGTAACGGGATTATTCGTACTTGAATCCCTTATATTGGGTACGATTGCGGGCATTGTGGCTATTTTGTTATCGTTGTTTATCAGTATTGTCGCCAACGTAATATTAAAAAGTTCGATTTCCATGAATTTAATTTCCTACAATGTATTAACCTATTTCGCGGGGCTCTTGATAAGCGTAATCATCAGCGTCGGTTCGGGCTTGTTGCCGTCCTTGCAAGCGGCGAATTTGGATCCCGTAGAGTCTTTGAGAACGGAGTAATCGAAAAAAATTCATCGCGCAATGCGGCGTCGCATTTACGCACTTCTCGGTCGCATACGGATATGTATGCTCCCGTCGTCGTTTACGCACGCTTCTTGCCTTGCACGCGACTTTTTTCGATTAAATAATAGGAGTAACAGTATGAAAAATAGTGATAGAAAACGAATACACCGTATGGAGATCGAGGACGATCT
>CAYZOF010000117.1:0-2251 GCA_964479935.1 uncultured Clostridia bacterium
GACGGGTCGCTCATCAAACCACGCATACCTGCGAGCTGTTTAATCTGGTCAATTGAACCACGCGCACCGGAGTCGGCCATCATCCAAATGGGGTTAAATTTATCTTCTTCGCCTTGCTTTTTCAAGAGCGTAGCCACTTTATCGGTAGCCGCGTCCCATTGCGCGATAACCGCGCTGTAGCGTTCGTCTTCGTTCAACAAACCTCTCGCGTACTTCTTGGAAATCTTTGCAACTTCCGCCTCCGCATTCTCGACGATTTCCGTCTTTTCCTGCGGAATCTTCATATCGAATACGGACGTCGTCAATGCGGCGAGCGTTGAATATTTGTAACCTCTCTCCTTCATTGCGTCCAATACGTAGGAAGCTTTAGGAGCTTTCCCCGTTCTGAACGAAGCTTCTACAATACGAGAAAGGTGTTTCTTACCGATTGCACGAGCGTTGCCGATGAACTCGGTGTCGAGTTCCAAACGCAAGTAGGACTCCGGCGTATCTCTCTTTACGAAGCCCAAATCCTGCGGCAAACCGTCGTTGTAAATCAAACGACCGATCGTAGTCTTGATGATACCGACCACTTCGCGTTTCCCGGTAGCGGGGTTCAAACGCACTTCCGCGCATCTGATCGGCGTTTCGCCGGGTTTGTTCTCCACGGGGCATCTGTACGGCAACGGCAGATCGTCGAACTTGCCCTCGGGCAATACCACGACACGCTTGAGATACATTTCGTCCTGTTCGTGCGCGACCTTGTTTTGATAAGCAAGCAACGCTTCGTTTTCGGACGAATATACGGGCGGCATATACACCTCGCCGTTTTCGTCGGGTCTGCCTTGCTCGTCATACTTTTTACCCTCTTCGCAGCGTTTGATCGTCAAACAGTACGCGCCGATAATCATATCCTGCGTGGGCGACATAACGGATTTACCGTCCGCAAGCTTCAAAATGTTGTTCGCCGACAACATCAAAAATCTTGCCTCTGCCTGCGCCTCGATACTCAAAGGAAGATGCACTGCCATCTGGTCGCCGTCGAAGTCGGCGTTGAACGGTCCGCAGACAAGGGGGGAGATTTTTATGGCTCTACCCTCGATAAGAACGGGTTCGAATGCCTGAATCGACAAACGGTGCAACGTGGGGGCACGGTTCAGAAGCACGGGGTGATCCTTAATAACGTCCTCGAGGACGTTCCACACCATATCTTTCGCCTTTTCCACGGCGCGCTTCGCCGTCTTGACGTTGTGGCACTGACCGCTCTCCACCAAACGTTTCATGATAAACGGTTTGAAAAGTTCGATTGCCATTTCCTTCGGCAAACCGCATTGATAAATTTTTAATTCGGGTCCTACGACGATAACCGAACGACCGGAATAGTCTACACGCTTACCGAGCAAGTTCTGACGGAAACGTCCCTGCTTACCGCGAAGCATTGCCGACAAAGATTTCAAGTCACGGTTGGAAGGACCGCTGAGTGCCTTTCCGCGACGACCGTTATCGATCAGGGCGTCTACCGCTTCCTGCAACATACGCTTTTCGTTTTTAATGATCATATCGGGCGCGCCGATTTCCATCATCTTCTTCAAACGGTTGTTACGATTGATGACGCGACGATACAAATCGTTCAAGTCGGACGTGGCAAATCTGCCGCCGTCGAGTTGCACCATAGGACGGATATCGGGCGGAATTACGGGAAGTACCGTTAAAATCATCCATTCGGGACGATTGCCGCTCTTTTTGAACGATTCGATAACCTCCAAACGCTTAATCGCCTTGATCGCTTTCTGTCCGGGGCCCTTTTCGTTGTCGACGGATTCCGCAAGAATCGCCTTGCATTCCTCGCTCTCTTTCTCGATATCCACAGCCATCAACAATTCGCGAATGGACTCCGCGCCCATGCCGACCTTCAAACCCGTCACCGAAGAATCGCCGTAGCGTTCCTCGAATTCGCGGAGCTGTTTATCCGTGATGACTTGTTTGTATTCGAGTTCCTTGATGCTACCGGGGTCGAGAACGACATAAGAAGCGAAATAGATGACCTGTTCGAGGTGCTTCGGTCCCATATTCAAAAGCAAACCGATTTTGGAGGGGACACCTTTGAAATACCAAATATGGGAAACGGGAGCGGCAAGCTCGATATGCCCCATTCTTTCACGTCTTACCTTGGAACGCGTAATTTCCACGCCGCACTTTTCGCAAACGTGACCTTTATATTTTACTCTTTTATATTTACCGCAATGACATTCCCAATCTTTCATCGGCCCGA
>CAYZOF010000118.1:0-2208 GCA_964479935.1 uncultured Clostridia bacterium
GCAAAGTGGACAAAGCAATTGTGATAAGTTTCGGAATCAAATACTTGGAGGAATTGCTGAAATGAAGAAAGTAGGTGTTTATATGAGAGTTGGCAACAAGGAACAACTCGAGCCCACCGAGCAACATCAAAAAGACTCTATGGGGAAAGTGACACAGGAAATGCCATGTACCTTGATGTCACCGAGAAAACAGATCCCGACTCCCGAAAAACTCAAATTTGAAGGATACGATGTCGTAATCCGGCCGAAGAAAAAAGGCGTGGCTATTTATGAGATCGAGTGTAGGCATTCCCAAGGTGGAACTCCAATCAACACTTAACTGCCTCAAAAACGAAGCTTACGAGCGAGAATACAAGCTCGTGGGCGAAACGGTGGTCGTCGGCACATCCGATAAAGCTAAGCAGACAATCGAGCACTTGCTCAACGGAGAGATGAAGGACGCAGGCGCAGACCTTCTCTTTATGAGAGGAATGAGAGATATCTCGTTCAGGTTTATAGAGGTCAGCGAGGTGTACGATATGATTACGAGTGCCGGATACATGGTGGATACCGTAGACGGCAGTATTCAAATGATGGATGGCAAGACCGAGAATGGCATGAATGTGCGTGACATTATCAAGAGCATTACGAACACGCCAACCGAGGAACAGCCAAATCTAAGCGAGGACGAAACTCCTACACAAACCATAGGAGGTGGATGATATGACAGATCGAAATAATGCGTCTTTTGCATACGGCGTGAATATGCTCCGTCTGCTTCTCAAGATGAAGCTCATTGACGAGAAAGAATATAAACGGATTAAAGAAATACAAGCCGAATATTACGGGGTAACAAAAATAAATTTGAATTAAATTATATAGATAGCAACAGGCATTATACCTTGAAATAATTGCAAATTTGTGGTATAATAATAAAAAAGTAAAAGTTCGTTACTGTTTGGGAGATAAAAAATATGGACGAAGTAATAAAAACGCAAGGTATGATGATAAAATTTGAGAAAACAGACGACATATTGAAGGATATGTTTGGGATTATCGAATCGTCAAGAGATGTTGCATATAAAACTGTTAACGCAGCATTAATTCAGCGTAATTGGTTGATCGGATATCGTATTGCGCAAGAGGAATTGAGCGGTGCTGAACGTGCTGAATACGGCGCAAACGTGATTGCAAAATTGGCAAAAGAACTGACTGCCGAATACGGAAAGGGATTTACAAAATCAAATTTGTATAGTTTCTATTCGTTTTATAAGGCATATCCGGAGATTTTCCAGACGCTGTCTGGAAAATCGGTCGATCTTTTATCTTGGTCGCATTATGCAGTTTTATTACAGGTAAAAGATTCAAAGGCGCGAGCGTGGTATGCGAAAGAGGCAGTTGAACAAACATGGAGCGTTCGCACATTGCAAAGAAATGTTTCTTCACAATATTACTACCGTATGCTTCAAACGCAAAGCAAAGAGCTCGTTGAACACGAGATGAAAGATTTGTCGAGCGAATACCAAACGGATAAATTGGAATTCATTAAGAATCCGATGATTGCAGAGTTCTTGGGCTTGTCATTAAATACGGATTTTACGGAAAGTGAATTAGAAAAAAGTATATTGTCTAATTTGCAAAAATTTCTTATGGAGTTGGGGAAAGGATATGCTTTTGTAGCACGCCAACAACATATTCATACCGATAAAGAGGATTATTATATCGATCTTGTTTTCTATAACTATATTCTCAAATGCTTTGTTTTAATTGATTTGAAAACAAATAAGATAACGCATCAAGATGTCGGTCAAATGGATATGTATATTCGTATGTACGATGAAATGAAAAAAAGTGAGGACGACAATCCGACGATAGGAATTGTACTTTGCGCGGATACGGATGAGGATATTGCGAAATACTCTATTTTGCACGGAAATGAGCAATTGTTTGCGAGTAAGTACAAATTGTATTTACCAAGCGAAGAAGAATTGCGGGCTGAAATAGAAACACAAAAAGCAATGTTTTATTTGCAACAGAAAGAAAACAATAAGAACTAAAAAGCACCAATAGGGAAAACTCTCATTTGCTAATTGCAAAACGGGAGTTTTTCTTTATATATTGCACAGTATTGTAGCCCCGTTTTTATGTAAAAGGTAGAAAGTTCAAAACGGATGAAAAAGATATCGAAAAATGCTGGATAGTAATGAACCGTTGTGGTATTGTTGTGGT
>CAYZOF010000119.1:0-2044 GCA_964479935.1 uncultured Clostridia bacterium
AGAACGATATTCCCGAGCCGCCTTCGGTAATCCCATTCGAGGCGGTCAATCGTCCGGATATGTTTCAGTCCGAACACTTCCGACGCGTCCGTCATATGTTCTTTGAAAACATTGTCTTCTTTCAGCCGCTTTTCGTAATACTTTCCCATCATATTTTTCAGGGCAATTTTCTTGCGTTCAAGTTCTTGTCTGAACGCGCGGTCGGCTTTATACACGTTTTCGTCAACCATAGCAACCGCTTCCACAACATCGTCCACGTCTTTTCGGTACTTAGCCATATCCTTTTTTGCATACTGAAAGGAAGCCGTTTCCGGGATCTTTTCTGCAAGTTCTTTCATCATCTTCGTTGCAACGTCGCAGCACAGTGCCTTAGAAAAATCTTTTCTTTTATACAACGCCCGCCGGGCATCGTCCGAACGCTTTTTCAGTTCGTCGTCTATCGTATACGATGTAAGCCGCTCTACCATTGTATCTATCGCCGTTATGGGGACTTTTCCCTTGCTACGGTACTTATATCCGGCGGCTCGCTTGTTTTTCAGCCACGGTCTCTTTTCGTAAAACTCGAAGTGAAAATGCAGGTGCGACGGTCTGTCCAGATGCAACGCGCATATCAAATCGACTTCGCGCGGATCCAGTTCCATATCGCGAAAGAATTCGTTGAACGTCTTTTTTATAAGCGCAATACACTTTTCGGGCGTATCGATTTTACATGAATTTTCCTCATCGAAAGATACAAATCCGCTCCATATATTCCCTTTATTATCTTTCAGGCGTCGTTTCATTTCTTTTAACTCGTCCTTGCTTATCATTCCGTCGCCGTTGAACACGCCCGTGGATTTTTGCAGGTAATCGAGCATCGTAAATTTTTTGGATTCGTTTCCCGTAAGTTTTCCCTCGGTCGTCATATACCGCAAGTAGTTTGTTTTACCCGTAAAATCGTAATAGGCTCGCTTTTCCGCGTGGGCTTTTACCTCGGCTTCCGTCGAACCTTTTTTCAGTTTATACGGCGTGTACGCAACGTTGAATATTACAGGCGTTTCTGACATTGTTCTTCTCCCTTCCGTGGGCTGAAAGCGTAAGGCGGCTGTGCCGCTTGCAAGATTACAAAATGCCGTGAAAACTGCATTTTCTTAACCTGCTTCGGTTTTACCGCATTTTGCTCCGTTTTTGCTTCACGAGTTGCGCCGCTTTTTGGGTTACCACGCATTATTCATAATCTCCTCTTTATGCGTTAAAATCTGATACAGACTCGTGCAATTTTTATACGCGCTTCTTTCCAGACCGCAGTTCAATCTCAGCCAATCAACGCCGTTTAACAGATGCTTTCTCGACTCGTATAAATCGTTTTTTACCTTCGGATTGCTTTTCATAAATTCTTCAAACGTGATATACTGCCCGCCTCTTTCGGTTTCTCTTGCAATATCCGCGTCCGTTACTTTTACGCGCGCTTTGCTTCCGCCTTTGCCGCCGGACGATTTTCTCTTACGCGACAATTCAAGTTTTCTTTTGGCAAAGTTAAAATACATATCGACGGGCGATTTCAACTTCCGTTCCATACCGAAAAACATATATTCGCAGATTGCTTTTATATACTGTCCGCTTTCCGCATCGCTCATCAGATTCAACGCCTTATAATACGTATCCGAAAATGTAAAATGCCGCATTTTGCTTTTCAGATTCTTCGGCTGTCTGCCTCCTGATTCTATCCGTTTATCCTCTTCCAGAACATCGACAATGCTGCTCCAGAAAAAGTTTTCTTTGTCGTCCTGCGGCGCAGTTACAGTTTCGTCCGTAAACATAAACAGGCAGATATTTTTCGCCGTTCTTCCGGCTGCTTCGTCGGAAAGCCCTTTCAACGCGTCGTAATATAAGTCGTAAAACGTAAATTGTTTTAATCTTTTCTCTTCCATTCAGTGTCTCCTTTATTTTTATCGTTTTATTATTGGCTTTTACCCGTTAAGGCGGGCGGTACCGATTGTAATTTTTCATTTTCGCTCCTTAATTTTAAGTATAAAAATTGCCGGGATTTCTCCCGACAATCGCA
>CAYZOF010000120.1:0-2017 GCA_964479935.1 uncultured Clostridia bacterium
ACGTTTGCGTTTTCTTCTTTCGGCGACCAAAACAGCATATCCGAATGAACCGCAAGCGGATATCCGAGCATTTGCATATCCGTTACCGCAACTCTGTTCGTAATCGAATCGAACGCACAATCCCCCACGCGCAACATATTGCAATACCGCGTAATGGCAGGACCGACGTAATCTTGACGAAATTCTATCAATATATCTTCTTTTATTTTCCGCAAGCCTTCGTTTATTTCTTTCAGAAGTCTTACAATGGCGAACGACAAATCTTTTTCGTCCATTTCATTGTTTGCGCAAGGCGTTTGCTCCTTTTCCATAAAACTGTCGATAAAATCGAGTTTCAATCCGTCCAAACGATTTTCTTTTGCGAAATTACAAAAGTTTTCCGTTATAAAACGGCGAACGCACGCATAACGCGGATCGAGTATCCCGGCGTTAATATTCCCCTTTTCTTCATACAACAACTTGTCTTTAAAACGTTGATAAGCCGCCGTATTAAATCCCACGAACGGAACGGGAAACCAGAGCATTACGCGCATGCCGAGTTCGTGCAAACTCTCTACGAACCCTTTGAAATCGGGGAACTTCTCTTTGGATACCGACCAATCGCCGCAATCGATATAATCGCCGGTGCCGTTGCCGTCGTATTGCCAACCGTCGTCGATAATCACCGTCTTAAAGCCTAATTTGGCAGCCGTCTTCAACTCCGGCAACAACTTTTCCGCACTCGGGTGTTGGTGAAAATTATACCACGTCGAATACAGCGCGTCGTATGCCGCTTCGGGAACGGGAAATTGCGTAAGATAATAATTCTCAAACCACTTTCCCAAGTCCTGTAATGCCTGCACGATGGAAATTTTTCGCATATCGACGCGCAAATCCACCGACTTTTTCGCTTGCATGCGTCCGATTTTTACTTCGACCTTAATTTTATCGTAGCTTACGAAGTCGTTAACACATACGCCGATTTCGTTTTTGTTTACAGAATCGGATATCGCCACCGTAGCATAATTATCCTTTCCGTCTTTTACGACAGAAAGCATCGGTATACCGCTATAAAAATTCGACGCCACACGGCGCGGATTAAACCATTGCTTCATCATTCGATTGCGGTTATATTCAAGCGTAGGAGCAAGCGTGGATAATATCCCCAACATAGGAATTTCAAACGATATTACCACGTTTTCGGTATTTTTTTCGCAAGTCAAACGATATACGCTTAATCCGTTTTGCGATAAAATCTCCGTGATTGCAAGCTCATTTTCTCCGTTTACCGTAAATATCCTGTTCTTGACTTCAATCTTATTCATTCTTTACCTCTTTCCTGCCGTTTTTATCTAAACGAAATTAATTTTTTAACCATATCCGCATATATGGCGTCGCGGTCGATTTCGTAAACGTAATCGATATTTTTTCCGTTCTCGTCGAAAGAATAACGCAATTCGTCGTCTATTAAAGGAGCTTTCACTTTTTTCGACTTGACGAATTCGGGGTTGAGATAACCGGCGACCGCTACGACGTCCCAAATGACTTTACTCCACGGTTGCCCGATTTTACCGCCTTCGTTCATGTATCCTTCCACCGTATCGATAAGATAATCGCATATCGCGTTTTTTCCGCGCAACCAAAAATTGAGTTCGGGAAGCGTAGTAATAAAATGCGAAACTACGCCGCCGCACGGGAAAGAAGTAACTGGCGCGCGCGAACCGAAGACCACCCTTGCCGCCGCTATATCTTCTTGCAAATTAAATTCCCATTGGCTCCAAAATCCGTACTCGTTTCCCCCGAGCCAAACGACGTTGATTCTATCAACAATAGAATCGTCGAGCAGTATCGCCGAAGCGATGTTCGTCAACGCCCCTATTGTAAGTACGTTTAGCCTGTCATTCGAATTATAATTTTTGCTTAATTCGATCAATTTTCGGGCGGCATCGGATAGTACGGGCGTTTTATCGTCAGGCAAAAAACTTTCAGAGCCTTTAAACACAAGTTCGTCTTTTTTATCCGAATAGTCGCACAAATC
>CAYZOF010000121.1:0-1979 GCA_964479935.1 uncultured Clostridia bacterium
CAAACGCAATACGTCGGAGGCGAAGACAATGGATAGAAAGAGAAAAATACATATATCGATAACGGTCTGTATATTCGCAATAATCGCACTATTGAGCGGTTTTATATTCCGAACGTCGTGGTTAAGACTGTTTGAAACCTTTCGGGATTTCGGCGTGTCGGTAAAATACTATTTTTGTAAATTGTTTGAGATAAAAACGAGCGTTTTGCCTACTGTAACGGACTATTCGAAAGTGTTTTCTTGGAACGGGTTTTTACCCGATAGTTCGGAAAAGACGAACGGATATTTGAAAGAATTTTTTAATCTATTCTTTGATGCGGATAATTTCAAAGCGTGGTTAAACGGCGTTACGGACGGCTTGTACGTTTTTCTTAAAATTCTCGTTTTAAGTCTGCCGTTTATCGTGATACTCGTGATTTTAACGCAAAAACTATATCGGAAACATAACAACGATTATAACGAGGACACCAAGCCGTTAAAAGCGTATAAGGCGGTAGAAAACAAGGTGTTTATCCCGATTATACGATTTATTGAAGAATACGTTGCCTTCCTGAAAGAAAATTACAAGGTTGTTTACGCTTGGATTATATTGTTTGCCGTAACGCTGAATTTGGCAAGCGTATTCGTGGCGTTTTTCGCATATTATTTCTATTTTGCCGTGTCTTTCGACGTGGCTAATTTATGGGTACAGTTCGGGAAACTTGTTATAGATTTGCAAGTGATTACGAAAACGATACCGATTGTTTGTTGGCTCGTAATTGCCTATATCCTTCTCAATCGTTGGCGAAAAAATTACGCTATGCGACGATTACGGCACTTTGAGGCGAGAAATTGCGGATTTATAAACGAACTGCCTATCGTTAGTATGACGTGCGGAAGTATGGGAAAGAAAAAGACGACGATTATAACGGACATGGCTTTAAGTCAAGAAGTTATGTTTCGTCAAAAAGCGTTGGAGATTTTACAGAAAGCGGATATGAAATTTCCGTATTTTCCGTGGATATGCTTTGAAAAGGAATTGCAAAGTTGTATGGAATACAAAACGGTATATAACCATGCGACGGTAAAAGCGTTGATAGAAAAGAAACGTAAACGCTTTGAAAAACACGGAAATACCGATTGGCAGTTATATGGTTACGATACAGGCAGGTATGTGTTGAAATATAAAGACGGACTGAAAACCTACGATATTTTCGACGTGTTGTCTACTTATGCGCAAGCGTATTTTATCTACGTTATAGAAAGCAGTTTGATTGTATCGAACTACTCTGTACGAATGGACAATTCGCTTATGGACGAAGGCAATTTCCCGTTGTGGGTGTTGGATTTCTTTACGGAAAACGAACGCAAAAGCCGCTTTTCGCATATTTTGGATTTTGACGTATTACGGCTTGGCAAAAAAGTCTTGGAAAACAATCCGAAAGCCGGAAGTTTCGAGTTCGGCGTGATTGCGATTACGGAGATAGGCAAAGAACGCGGAAACGTTTTAGACCATAAGGAAATTAAAAAGAATACGGACGAAACAAACCAGAAAAACGACCTGTTCAACAGTTGGCTTAAAATGTGTCGCCATTCCGCAACGGTAGATAATTTTCCGTTCATCAAGGTGTTTACGGACGAACAACGTCCCGAAAGTTGGGGCTCGGACGCGCGAGATCTTTGCGATATTATTCATATCGTATCGTCGGGAGAACAACGGCTTGCGTTGCCGTTTTACACCATAGAAGAAATGCTTACGGAATGGGCGTTTGGTCGGTTTATGGGCTTATACACGGACTTTCGCTATCGCAGGGGCGATAATACTTTGATTGTTTATGTCTTAAAAAACATCACGGCAAGGCTTTGGAAACGCAACGTAAAAATCTACAACCAATACGGGTATGCGATTGCCAAAATAGAAAAAGAACGCGGCACGATGGACGCGAAAGCGGAAAACAAACGGTATTTTCTTATGAATTACAAGATATACCGTAACCGTT
>CAYZOF010000122.1:0-1813 GCA_964479935.1 uncultured Clostridia bacterium
CTTATCATTTGACGGAAAAAGATATTACGAAAGAAAAAGAAATGATAGACGAATTACGTATTCGTAACGGAAATTTGGAAATATCTATATCGGAACAGGAGGAAACGCGAGATGCGTTGTAAAACATAAAAATGCCCTGTGCTCTGTCGGCAATGGTTTTGTATTTCGGTAGCAAAGCGGCAACGATTTCGGTTGCGTAAAATGTTTGGAAAACATGAAAAGTTTGTGAAAGGTAACGGCGATCTTCGTCGTTGCCTTTCTTTTTAAGGTTTATTAAAGGTTTTTTTAATATACTCTTATATATAAGCGCGTTAAAATGGGGAACGTGCTAAAAAATTTTAATTTCGGCAGACGGCTTAGACTCCTTACCGTCTGCTTGAAGTTGACGGCTTTTCGTAAATCAAAAAAGGCAGGATATAAAAAATGGCGTATTTAAGAATTGCTAATTTGAAAAAGAAATACCGCATTTCTCGGACGGATTATCAAGAAGTATTAAAAGGCTTGAACGTGGAATTTAAGCGTGGCGAGTTGGTTGCCGTACTCGGCGAATCGGGTTGCGGTAAATCTACGTTTATGAACATTTTGGGCGGTCTTGATAACGATTACACGGGCAGCGTTGTTTACGACGGGCAATTTTTCAAAGACTACAACGAAAAACAGCTCGACGATTGGCGTAAACACAAAGTCGGTATGATTTTTCAAAATTATAATTTAATTTCACATATGACGATTGCGGAAAATATCGAAATTGCCATGACGATGACGAGACATAGCAAAGCAAAACGTGAAAAACGCGTGGAAAGTTTGCTCAAAAGAATGGGTTTGGAAGGAATGGGTGAAAAACTTCCCAATCAACTTTCGGGCGGACAAAGACAAAGGGTTGCGATTGCCCGCGCGATAGCAAACGGACCGGAAATCATTCTCGCCGATGAACCGACAGGGGCGCTCGATAAAGAATCGGCGGCACAAGTTATGCAAATTCTCAAAAGGATTGCCGATTCGGGGCGTTTGGTTATTATCGTTACCCACTCGCAAAAGGTGGCAAATCAATGTAGCCGTATTCTCACCATCGATGACGGCGTAATACAGTCCGACGAACGGCTTGTCAAAACGGATAACCATCAACCGTGGCCGCCCGAATACATACCGCATAATATCGGCTTCAAGGATTTGTTTAAGTTATCCGTTAAAAATATTTGGCAAACGAGAAAACGTAGCTTTCTCGTTGCAATCGGTATGTCGATAGGCATTGCGGCATTTGTTCTCGTTTCCTGTTTAAGCGGCGGTATTACAACCTATGTCAACGAAACCATGGCGGATTCTATGAATACTCTACAATTACAGGTACAATCTTCAAGCGGTATTTCCAATAGCAATATTAAGAAGTTTAACTCGATAGACGGCGTGGATTATATTGTGGAAGGCTCGTATTTGCGTATGAATTCTACGTATGATTTTAACGGTGATACAGGACAAATTATGATGCTCAATACGTCATATGATAAACTTTCCGAAAGTATCACGACAGGCGAACTTTGCGAAAATCAAACGGACGAAACGGTAAATCCGGAAATTGTAATCAGCGAAAATTTCGCAAAAAATATCTATAATAAAACATATGCGGACGCGGAATCGCTCGTCGGACAAACGGTTACGATAAAGTTTTCGGGTAAGGAAACCGACTTTACGATCAGCGGCGTGTATTCGGATAGTAGTGATTATTCGTCTTATCCGTGCGCTTATATAACTTACGAGACTATGGAAACGTTATACGAAAAGGCAAATAAAACTTTCAAGACGACCATGGTATACG
>CAYZOF010000123.1:0-1793 GCA_964479935.1 uncultured Clostridia bacterium
GTTTATTTCTGTTGCACTATCCTGGAAGTCGCCTTCACCTGACGTTATCAGGCACCCTGTCCTATGCTGCTCGGACTTTCCTCACGGTTCCGAAGAACCCCGCGACCGTATAATAAACTCAAACATAAATATTATAGCACATTCTTTCGAAAAACACACGCATTTTTCTTGCTTTTTGAAAAAAAAAATAGTAAAATAAATATAATAATTATAATGGGTGAGAATTGGCGATTTTTTTTCGTCAAAGGAGATATTATGAAAAAAACAAAAATCATCTGTACGCTTGGACCGGCAAGCGAAAACAAAGAAACCTTCGCTAAAATGGCGGAAGCTGGCATGGACGTCGTTCGTCTAAACTTTTCCCACGGCACGCATGAAGAGCACGCAAAAAAAATCGCAATGGTGAAAGAAGTTCGCGAAGAAAAACACCTTCCTTTGCCTATCATGCTCGACACAAAAGGTCCCGAATTCCGAATCGGAACGTTTAAAAACGGAAAAATCCAATTAAAGGAAGGCGACAAATTTGTTTTCACTACCGAAAAAGTCGAAGGCTCGCAAACTCGCGTCAGCGTAACCTATGAAAGAATTTGCGATGACCTCGTCCCTGGCGACAAGATTCTGTTAAACAACGGTTTATCCGTCTTTCGCGTGACGGAAGTCAAGGCCCCCGAAGTACATTGCGTCGTTGAAACCGGCGGCACTATTTCCAATCGGAAATCCATGTTTTTCCCCGACAAGGAATTACACCTCGACTTTCTCTCCGAACAGGACAAATCCGATATGCTATTCGGCATTCAGCACGACGTTGACTTCATCGCGCTCTCCTTCGTTTCGAAAGCGCAAGACGTCATTGAAACGAAAAAGTTTCTCGCTGAAAACGGCGGAAGCCATATCGACGTAATCGCGAAAATCGAAAACCGCGCCGGAGTGAACAACCTATTAGATATTATGAAAGTCTGCGACGGAATCATGGTTGCAAGAGGTGACTTAGGCGTGGAAATTCCGTATGTGCAGCTCCCGAATACGCAAAAATATATCATCAATCAGTGTCGTATACACGGCAAACGCGTCATCACTGCAACGGAAATGTTGGAATCCATGATCCACAACACGCGCCCGACACGGGCGGAAATTTCCGACGTGGCGAACGCCGTTTACGACGGCACTTCCGCCGTTATGCTTTCGGGCGAAACCGCCGCAGGCGATTACCCGATTCAATCCGTCCTTGCCATGGCAAACATCGTGGAACACGCCGAAACGCATACGGAGTATATCCAAACCATCGAGGATTTCGAAATCGAAACCACTTCGGAAGCACTCTCCCACTCTGCGGCAACACTCGCCAAAGATCTGCACGCGAGCGCAATCGTCGTATGCACCCGAACGGGCGGCACAGCAAGAAAAGTATCGCGTTTCCGTCCGAACATTCCGATTATCGGCATTACGACGGATATTCACGCCTATCGAAAACTTGCTTTGAGTTGGGGCGTTCTCCCTACCGTAACGGACGAATACCGTTCTATCGATATTCTTTTCTATTTTGCAAAAGAGATTTCCAAACAAAGCGGATTGGTCAAGAAAGGCGATACCATCGTCATTACGGGCGGAACCCCCAACGGAAAGAGCGGAAATTCCAACCTTATCAATGTAGAAACAATCTAATGGCGATAAAACACTCTCAATTATGCCAGACATAATACCTATGTCTGGCATAATTTATTGGCGCTTTAGCTTGATTAAGGGGCTGTCGCGCTAAGTGACAGTCTTTCAAGACAAAAAAAAGACACCCAACC
>CAYZOF010000124.1:0-1663 GCA_964479935.1 uncultured Clostridia bacterium
TCCTACGGATATTGGCAAGCAGTTCCACGACGTCTTGCAAATTTCCTTCGGCTTCCACGCATTCGGTTACGTCCGTTGCCGTAGATTTCATCTTATTTTTTCGCATAGCGTTTTGCACGATTCGTTTTTGTTCCATCGACTCGACGTATCTATGATATATACGAAGCGTTACGCCGTTTTTATCCGCTATCTTTGACAATAACGCACGTTCTTCGGTAGAAGGCGGATATTCTCTTATCGCCCACACGCATCGGTAACTATCTCCTACGATATAATAGTCGGTCATAAATTTTATCGTACTCGGCGCGATACAATCGAAAAAATCTTTCGTCCTTTTAATTTCCAACTTTTCAGCCGATATCTTTTTAGCCATTTTCGTTTCTCCTTTTCGTCGTTTCGCATAAAAAAACAGCCGTCTTGCTTTTTAACAAAACGACCGTTTCCTATTCTTTATTCTTTATTCTATTTTACATTTTCATCTTCGACGTATAATCTTCCGCTATATTTTCTTCCACGTCACCGTCCGTCGTATCTTCCGTCAATATATGACTTTGAACAAGTTTTTGCAACGTTTCTATACGATTCTTAACGCCGTCTACAATAGCGTCGATTCTCCGCTCGTCTATATATTCTTCCGCTTGTTTTACCGACATGATTTCTTTTATAATTTCGTCTATATCGGAAAGTGCGTCGAAATCTATCCACGAAAAATCCGAAACGAGTTTTACCTGCTCGATATGCTTTTTCTTAAACGGTTTACAAGTAATTTCCGTTTGCGAACGAATTTGCGACGCTACCTTGTCGTAACCGAGCGAACTTCCGCTATCGTATATCGGCGCAAAGCCGAGCCACTCAAGCGTTTCCGCATTGCGAACCAAACCGAAGTTATTCAAATGTCTATCCTCGTTTGCTATGATATAATCGAGCACAAGCATTTTATCCAAATCTTGAACGATATTCTTTACGCCGAGTCCTTCGCAAATGTTTACAAAATGCCGATACACGGACACGTCGTTCGGTTTTTTCTGTGTTTGTAATATACGCCACGCACTAACGAGTTCCGTATCCGCCGTTACGAAATCTTCGCACACGCTATACGGTGATCCGTTATCCCATATAAGGTCATATGCAACGTGCGGTATGCCCAAGCGTTCCATAATCTTCGTCGCTATCACTTCGTTGAACGGTTGCTGTCGGAACGGATTGCTGCCGCCTTTTACAAGGCAACGCTTTCCGCCTACGATTTTCCATCTCTTTTTTAAGCACCCGTCCGAAGTGTTGTCGGGAGATGAGAAGTCGAAGCCGTCCATATTCTTCGGCGTACCGAACAGAACATCACCGATATCTTCGGAAAAGGAATTATCAAAGAAATTGATTTTATCCCACGTGATATCTTCGTCTTGCGGCTTTATCCAATACTGATCGGAAAGGCTTAAGCCGAAACAACGCACAAGCAACGCTTTCGTATTCGAGATATTCAAGAGTTCCAACGCATTGCGAATGCCCGAACGACTCGCAGGAATCGCTCTGTCCGTCCACCATTCGTTCAATGCCGTTCTATCTGCTACGCCGTTTTTACAGGAGATGCCGACAGGCAAATGCTCGGCGTCATATAATTCCGTAATCTTCAGTATAAATCCCGTACTTTCATCGAGTTCTATTT
>CAYZOF010000125.1:0-1616 GCA_964479935.1 uncultured Clostridia bacterium
TTTGTTGAACTTCTGACGAAATTGTCATTATGAATTCCTCCAAAAATATTATTTTTTTGTTATTGATATGTTCGAAAAAACGGAATTCGGCATGAAAACCGCTCTCTACCGTTATTAGTATACCATATCAAACAAAAAAATTCAACCGTACGATGAGATTTTTTTCACTTTTTTCACAATTTTTTTACATTTTCTGCCTTTGGAGGATTCTTAAGGCAATAACCGCGTCGCATTTTCCGAGAATCGGAAACGTTTCGACTAAAAAAACAGATATTCGCAGCAAACGCATACCGTGACAAAAGCGATAAACGGCTCGCGCCGATATTATTACACGAGCCGACTCAATTCGTTTTAATCCAAAAAATCTTCCGTATGAAGCGTTTTGCGCAGTTTTTCAAGCGCATGTTTTTCGATTCTCGAGATATAGGAGCGCGAAATCTTCAACGCGTTCGCAACTTCGCGTTGCGGTAACGGTATTCCGCCTTTCAAGGCGTAACGCAAACAAATGATCATATATTCTCGCTCCGTCAAAATCGTCTTCATTTGCTTTAGAAGTTTTTCGCGCTGTACGGAACGCTCCACCGCCTCGAATACGCAATCCTCTTTCTCGAACAGAAGATCCATGAGCCGAAGCTCGTTGCCGTCTTTATCTACGCCGACCGGGTCGTTCAAGGACAAGGTATTTTTATGTTTTTTATTCGCGCGTATTAACATCAAAATTTCATTTTCAATACAGCGAGCCGTATAAGTCGAAAGCGTCGTTCCGTGACCAGATTTATAGGAATCGATCGCCTTGATCAAGCCGATGCTCCCAACCGAAATCAAATCGTCCGTTTCTGCCGCGCCCGAATACTTTTTGGCAATATGCGCGACCAACCGCATATTGTGACGAATCAACATCTCGCGCGCCGATTTATCCCCTTGCGCAACCAACGAAAGATATCGCTCCTCCTCTTCCTTGGAAAGCGGCTTCGGAAAAGAATTTTTCGTTCCGATTACTCCCGTAAAGAACACGATTTTTCCCAATAATGCCCATAAACTTTCTAAAAACATACACTCCTCCGTTCGTCCTATAAAGACTCTTTAACGTATGTTCAAAACAGTTTGTACTATGTCACAAAACGGGCAAAAAGTCAAAAATACTACCTTGTTATGTCTGACATATGTATTACGACAGACGTAGTGCATCGATTCACTCTGCGTGCAAATACGTTTTTATTATGTCTGACGTAGGTATTATGTTAGACATAGTTTACTCGAAAAATAAAAGGGAGCTTTTTGCTCCCTTTCTTTTCGTATATGTTTGAGTCTATCTATAAGCCGAGTTCTGTCTTGTACGGTCATTTATCTAGACTTACCGTCACCGATAAGTTCAAGCGATATTCACGGTTTTTACCGAGCGGACAACTCTATTGGCAAAAACCCAATCTTGCAGCGAGTGGGGTTTACATGGCATACCTCGTTACCGTGGTATCGGTGAGCTCTTACCTCGCCTTTCCATCCTTACCGAACCGGGCAATCTTAAAAAAGAAGTTCAACGCATAGCGAAGCCGATTCGGCGGTTTATTTCTGTTGCACTATCCTGGAAGTCGCCTTCACCTGACGTTATCAGGCAC
>CAYZOF010000126.1:0-1530 GCA_964479935.1 uncultured Clostridia bacterium
AAACTCTATCGGTATAGGCAAATTCGGAAATAGACGCGTAACTATCCGATACTACTATTTTTTGCGTATATACGTCGCTAAAATTCAAATCGTCTATCGTGTAAACCAATTCGTATTCACCCGCCGTGTCGAAAGCAACCAAGTTATCCTTTCCGTCGAACGAAACGGCTTCGACTATAGCGTTGCCGCCGAATTTAACGGTCGCTTTGCCGATCACTTCCGTAGAATAATCGTCGGATATATAAGTTGCGAGAGGTAAAAGCGCACGGCTTCCCACGCCGTATTTTACAGCGGGAAGGTCATGCTCGAAACACCATTCTCCGTCGGCAGTTTTTCCCGAACAAGAAACGTTAATCGTTTGCTTTGTCGCATTGCCGCTGTTATCCGTTGCGGTATACACGAGTTCGTAATTTCCATTTTTCGTCGGCGTAAACGATTTTCCGTATTCGAATTTTTCTTTTTTCAAAGACGAGCCCTTAAACAAGACTTCGACCGTTATATCCGATATTTCCCCGTCGATAAAATCCGAAGCGTAAGCATTAGGATAATAATATTTTTCATCGAGCCTCATGTTTTTCGCGGGAAAAACGTAAAGATTAGGGCCGACGAAATCGATCATAACGCGCTCTTGCGAAACGCCGTTTACAGAGTAACAATTTACCGTAAAATCCGCCGTATCGAAAAGCAAATCGACCGAATAAAATTCAAAAGAATTAAACCTGAAATCGGATTTTAGTCCGTCGTTCATCGTTTCGGACAAATTCCACACGACGTATTCGGTTCCGTCGGAAACGGAAACTTCCATCGTCTGAGGATTGAATTTAATCGTGTTTTTTACGCCGAACGTAGTTTTCGTATGTTCGCCGTCTTTGTTTTTATCCGCCGTTAAACCGACACAACTGCCGTTATAATAATACCTGCCGAAATTTTCGCCGTCGACCGTTACGCTCGTATCGATTGCCGATTGTTTTGCGTTTACTACGACGGAAAAGCTGTTTTTTCCGTTAGAAAACTTTAATTCAAACACACCGACGGTATCTTCGGTATCGAATTCGAAAGAAAAATCGCCGACGGTTTCCTTTAACAACGAAATTTTTGCGTTTTTTCTGTACGGCGTAAACGAAATACCCGTTTCGCCGTTTTTTTCGAAAGAACCGAGCGATATATTTTCGTGTTCGGTATAAATATCGGTATACGCGGTAGCCGCCATCGCGGCATTTTCGCTCAACGCGGCAACCGAACAAACGCAACATGTCGCCATTAAAAGCGAACAAATCGCTATACCGATTTTTCTTTTTGCTTTCATCATTCTTTTACTCCTCCCATACTAACGTTTTCAAGAAGTTTTTTGTTAAAAATTATATAGATCAACAACATAGGCAACAATAAAAACATACAGCCCGTCAATCTGTTCGGAACCGACGTGTTATTGTTTGTTGAAACGAAGAAGTGATAAACGCCGTAAGATATCGTCGGATAACTCGGCAAATATACCATGGGAACTTGATAATCGTTCCACGAAGCAATCGC